>DAHVAN010000121.1 GCA_027314595.1 Actinomycetota bacterium
TCAAGGCCCAGCAGCGCACCTCCGGCGGGACCTGGCGCACCCTGGCCGGACTGGCCGACTTCGCGGTCGTCCGCTCCTACCTGTCCACCGCCGCCCAATGGGGTATCGACGCCCTCGATGCCCTCACCTGGCTCTTCGAGAACCGGCCCTGGCTCCCGCCAGCCACCGCACCACCCTGACCAGCACGCCGGCCGCGACCGCGGACAGCACCCCGCCACCAACGCCCGCACCACCGGGCATCCGCGGCTCTACCGGCATGCCCCGGAACCACCAACATCAGCCGACCCACAGCTCAGGCTGAATAGCTACGCCGAAGGTCCTCATTGCGGGGTGACCATCGGCTTCTTTCCCTGGCATACATTCCCTCAAGGGAAATTCCCGGCTCAGGAGATTCGCAGGCATCACATCAGTTATTGCCAACCTGCGGGCATACCCGGCTCTCAGTCCTCGGGAAGCAACACAATTCCCAGGCGGCGCTGCCGAGCTCGCGCGTTCATCTGGGACCTCCCGCCCGGCCGCCCGCCCGGCGGCTGCGGCCTCGCGGCGCACACTACTCCTCGCCGGAGAACCGCTCCCACGCGGACTGCCGGGTGATCTGGACGGCGGCGCCGATGCGCGCCCAGGTCACCCTCCGCTCGCGCAAGATCGTGACCAGCCGCTGGAGGCTCGCCTCGGTCTGAGCACCGGCCGCGGCGATGCGGGGAAGCAGGCCCAGGATCTGCTCGTCGGTCATCGTTTCCTCCCAGGCGGGCAGCTCCGTCCCCGGCTCGGACGGCTGCTGCTTCTCGGCCCGGAGGATGTCATTGCACAGCCCGACGCACTCGTTGCAGATGTACACGCCGGGCCCGGCGATCACCTTCTGGACCTCCGAGCTCGGCTTGGCGCAGAACGAGCAGCGCACCTGGATCGCCGTCGCGGCGGCTTGCGTCTCGCTGGTCACGGTGCCTCCCGGCGTGAAGTCACTTTGTCAGGCCAGCCCTGACATTTGTCAGGCTACACCTTACGCCGCCGGGACGCTAACGCTACCGCGCGCGTAGCACCGCTTCCGGTACCTGCCGGCAGCCGGGCAGGCCAGAGGTCATGACCGAAGCGGCGGCAGCGCCAGCGTCCTTACCGCGTGTTCGGGAATGCGGAACGACCTGCCGATCCTGATCGCCTGCAGGTCGCCGTCGTGGACAAGGCGGTACACGGTCTGCTTGGAGATCCGCAGGATCGTCGCCACCTCGAAGGTGGTCAGCAGCCTGGTGCCTGCATGGGGAGGGGTGTTGCCGGTCACGGTGCCTCCGGGTATCAGGTGAGAACGCGAGCGTGCTGGACGTGCCGCTCACCCGCGAGGGACGCTGCGAGGCATCTCGACGGCGGCTCAGCACGACGCGGCATGTCAGTTGCGCGACAAACGATGCTGCAAGTTGCACCAGGAGACATCGGTCAGCTGACGTATATCGAACGGCAGCCAGCACCAGGCAGGGTCCCCTGGCACTTAACTTAAATGTCAGCGACACCAGCAACGACACCCCGCAGTGGGCAAGCTGGGCAGGGCACTGGGCAGGGCACTGGGCTAGGGCAAGGCATTGGGCTGAGGACACTGTGACAGAGGCGGGTTTGGGCGGATCCGGGTTCGGAACCTGGTCGGGCACCTATCAGTTCACGGCACGCCGGCTGATCGCCGCGCGGACAATCGAGGACGTGCGCCTGGCCGTCGCCGCGGGCGGCCGGGTTCGCGCGCTGGGGACCCGGCACTCATTCAATGACCTGGCCGACAACGGGGCCACCCTCGTCACCGTGACGGGCATCGCGCCCGATCCGGTTCTGGATGAGGCCTCGCGGACGGTGACGGCCGGAGCCGGGACCACGTACGGGGCGATCGCGGCGTGGCTGCAGGAGCGGGGCTGGGCCCTGGGCAACCTGGCCTCGCTGCCGCACATCTCCATCGGCGGCGCGATCGCCACCGGAACCCACGGATCGGGGAGCGGCAACCGGGTCCTGTCGGCCGCGGTCGCCGGCCTGGATTACGTGGACGCTGACGGCGAGCTCCGGCATGCCGGGCGCTCGGACCCGGGGTTCGACGCGATGGCCGTCGGGCTGGGGGCGTTCGGCATCGTGGTGCGCGTCAGCCTGGATGTCGAGCCGGCCTACCTGGTCAGGCAGGATGTGTACGCCGGCCTGTCCTGGGATCGTGCGCTCGCCGGCCTGGACGAGGTTATGTCGGCCGGCTACAGCGTGAGCCTGTTCACCGACTGGAGCGGGGAATCGGTCCAGGCCTGGGTCAAGCGCCGGGTCGCGGGACCGGACGACGCCGTGCCCGCGGAACTTTGCGGGGCACGCCGGGATCCGGGCCCGGCGCGGCTCGCCGATTCCCCCGTTGACAATCTCACGGCGCACGGCGCCGCAGGCCCCTGGTCGCAGCGGCTCCCGCATTTCCGCGCCGATGTCACGCCGAGCAACGGCGATGAGATCCAGTCGGAGTACTTCGTCGACCGCCGCCACGGGCCGGCGTCCCTGGAGGCCGTCCGGCGGCTGGCTCCCCTGGTAACGCCGCTGCTGCTGGTCACCGAGATCCGCACGACCGCCGCGGACGGCCTGTGGCTGAGCGGATCCTACGATCGCCAGACGCTGGCCATCCACTTCACCTGGCGCAACCGCCCCGGCCCGGTCGATGGCGCGGTGCGGGAAGTCGAGGCGGCACTGGCGCCGTTCGGTGCCCGGCCGCACTGGGGAAAGGTCTCGCACCTCGGCGCCGGCGAGCTCGAACCGCTGTACCCCCGTCTTAGCGACGCGCGGGCCCTGTTCGAACGACTCGACCCGCAAGGCCGGTTCAGCTGCCGCCGCCTGGAGCGACTCGGGGTCCGCGCGATCCGCTGACTGGCGCCGTCAGGGTATGCGCACGCGAAGGCGGGCTCGACGCCGCAGGCACCCGCCTGCCGCGCCCGGGATCCAACGCGGTCTACCGCCTGAAGGCGCCCGTCGCTCGCGTCCCCGTGCCGACGCCGACATCGGCCACGCTCGCCGCCAGAAGGTGCCCGCTACGCAGTGTTCGGCAGCAGCCTGGCGGCGGTGTTGAGTTCCTGGGCTAGCTGGCTAAGCCCGGTCGTCGTGCGCCTGGCGTCGGCGAGGAGCGGCTCGGCGCGCTGGCGGTCGAAGGCCGGCCGGGCGCTGTCGTCCCACTGGGGGCGTGTCCACGCGAGCGCCCTCTCCAGGGTGCCCACCGCGTCGGCGTAGGCGATCGCGGGCGGGTCGAGTGAGCCGGTCACAGGCCGGTCACCGCCGCGGGGAGGTGCGTGACACCGAGTTCGCGGGCAACCGCGAGGCGGTGCCGCCCATCGATAACGTTCAGCCTTCCGTCCGCCAGGCGCTCCACGCGGACTGGGTCGGTGCCGAGGAACATGTCATAGACGTCGGCGGTGCGCCGCTGCGGGCTCGCGCCGCGAGCAGCGTCCCTGGCGGCGAAGTCGTCCCGGGACATGCCACGGTCCAGGCCTGGACGGATCACCTGGTCCCAGGTCGTCATGGCCCAGCGGTAGTCGGCTCTGGCGAGCCCGCCGCGCCCGAAGGACCCCGTGACCGGGTTATCGGCGAATCCCGCCTCGGCCACGTCGATCTCGGTCAGCCCACGGTCGGCAAGCCACTCCGCGATCCCCGCGGCGGCGGGCGCCGCCGGTCCGGCCGCGGCCGCGAGCGCGGCGACGGCAGACGCCCCGGCTGCGCCGATCGGGCCGGCAATGCCAGGCACTCCCACGACACCGGCCGCAATTGCGGTGCCCGCGCCCGCCGCCCGGTACGCGCCGAGCGCCGTGACCCGGCTGGCGAGATCCGCGCGGGCTGCGCTGACGCTGGCTTCGGCCGTGCGCGCGTGGCTGCGCTGCAGGCGGGCGACCTGACGCGTTACCTCTGCTATGCGCCAGGTCGCCTGGCGCGCCGCTTCAAGGGACTGCTCGGCATCGACCAGCTGGCGCTGAATCTGCGCGTACAGGGCCCGCGCCTGCTGGGAGTCGGCACTGGACAGTTCGCGCAGTCGCGCCTGGAGCACGGCCACCCGCCGCGCGCGGCGCGTCGTCTCGGCCTCGGCCGCCGCGTGTGCCCTTTCGGCCGCCGTCATCGCCTGAATGAGCGCGCCCGCGGCTTCGGCCTGCCACTGGGTGAGCGCGCGGTCGATGGCGGCGAGAGCCTCATCGCGGGTCCGGACTTCAGGCACGGCGGTTGCTCCCGGAACCTGTCGAGGGCCGCTGCCTTCTTCTGCAGCTGGGGCACATATTTGGCTCCGCAGGCGGTCGGTGAACTGCGCGAGAGTCCGGACGGTCTGCTGGAAATCCTGCTCGAACCGCTGTCGCTCGCTGTCCTGCCAGCCGGTTGAGTCGAGGCCGCGCTGCAGCTGCCTGGCGATGGACTCCAGCTGCTGCGCGGACTGCGACAGCGCGGACGCGAACTGGCGGAGCTTGTCCGGGTCGGCGTGAACGTTAGCCATCTCGAGCGCTCTCCTCACCCTGCCGCTGGTCCGGATGGATCGGCGAGGACGCTCGCCAGCCAGCCAGCTTGCGGCAGGCCGAACGACATGGCGCGGGTGAGGATGCCGCGGTCGTCGTTGGCCAGCATGAGCTGGCGATCCCTGATGTCGGCCGCGCGCTCGTTTCCGAGCAGCGACAGCGAGTCGTCGGCGCTCATCTTGCCGGCGATCCGCCAGCAGCACTCGCGCATCATCGGCGGCGACAGCCGCCGGGCCGCGCCGCCCACGCTGTCGGACCAGAGCCACACGTGCACGCCGACCTCGGGGCCGTCGCGCATGATCTCCTCGAGCGCCTCGGCGAGTTCGGGGTCGGCGTCCAGGGAACCGATGTCCGTGTCGAGCTCGCGGGCCCGGTGGATGCCGAACAGGAACGCCAGGCGGGCCGGCCGCCGCGTGTCGTCGTCCTCGACCCGTTCGCGCACCTCCTTGCGCAGCTCCACTAGGAGCGGGGCGAAGGCGCGGCGCCGCCGCAGGGTGCAGCGGCCGCGGTCAAGCAAGGGCTCGAAGACCTCGTCCAGTCCGTCGTCGGGGGGCATGAAGTCGAGGATGTCGATCCACGGTCTCGATGATGGACGCCGCTGCCGCGCCCTTAGCGGCCGAGTCCGGCTCCTGTTCGATCCGCGTCGTGAGCTTGTAGCCCTGATAGTCGCGGACGAGGTTCCCGCCATCGGCGAACCGGTAAGCGGCTCCGGCGGACCTGGCCAGGATCGACGCCGTGGGCGGGCTTGACGGCCTTATTGGTCAGCAGGAGCGTCCGGACACCGCAGCGCGGACCGTTCTGCAGGATGGACTGCAGGCCGTGCATCGTCTCCTCGGTGAACCCGGTCGGGAAGTCGAACAGGACCAGGTACCGGTACGGCTCAGCGATCTCCCCCGCTGCGGCGTTGAACTCCCCGATGGTCTCAAAGGTGGTGCGCAGGTACTTCTGGATCACCTGCTCGATGTGCGCGGTCAGCTCCGCGAGCCGGGCGGCCAGATCGGCCTGCGCCGACCAGGCCTTGCCGCCGATCAGGCCGGCGTCGTACTCGGCGAGCCCGAGAAAGTCCGCCGCCGACTGCCCCAGCCCCACTGGGTCGAACAAGCACAACCGCATATCTCCCGGGTTCACCGCGACGAGCTGGCGGAGCAGCAGCGAGCGGACCAGGGAGACCGCCTGATCACGGGACGCCGCGTCATGGACGACCTCGAGGTTGCGCCGCAGGGACAGGAAGAACGGGAGCCCTTCTCCGCCAGCCGCCCCGGGTGCCCATAGATAGGCCCGTGAGATGCGCCAGCCCTGGACCCGGTGTGACCGTTGCTGGTCCCTGCCATCTGTGTGAGCGGGCGCTCCGTGTCAAGGCACCGGCTGAGCTGGCACCCGCCCAAGTGATCTGTATCACCGTTATATATGTATAGTTGAGTGCATGAGCACGCCCGCGCAGCGCGGCCGGATCGGCGCCCACGTCTCGTGGTCCCGCACGGCCGACCGGGCCGCGCGGACCGAGCCCGGGCGCAGGGGGTTCATGGCCAGGTTCGAGCGGGAAGTGGACCCGGACGGCGTGCTCCCGGTCAGTGAGCGCCTGCTGCGAGCAGAACACGCGCGCAAGGCGTACATGCAAAAGCTGGCACTGGCTTCTGCCGCCCGGCGCCGTAAGACTGCGGCTGCGCGGGCCTAGATCTGGTCGCCGAAGCTGCGCTTGCGGTAGTCGTGCTGGGCGCGTTCGTCGGCAGCGCTGGCGCCGTACCGGTCGACCATCTGGTCGGACTTCCAGCCGCCGAGCCGCTTGAGGTCCCCCCGGTCGCCGCCGGATTTGCGGTATTGGTGCGCCCAGGTGTGCCGGTACTGGTGCGGATGGACGTGCGGGACGCCCGCCAGGTCGGCGCGCCGGTCGACCATCTGGCGGATGCCGCTATCGCTAAGGGGGCCGCGCATCTTCTCACCTAGCCACAGTTCGGGTCTCCAGGCGAGCGGGTGCTTACGCCGCTCGCGGATGTACCGATCGACAAACAGCCCGGTCCTCGGCCCGAACGGCACGCCACGGAAACGCCGGCCCTTGCCGAGCACCCAGGCCATCTGCTGTTCTTGGTCGATGTGCGGGACCCGCTGGTCTCCGTCCGCTTCCTTCGCCAGCCCGGCCATCTCGGATACGCGGAGGCCGGTGTCGCAGAACAGGCGGATGATCGCCTCGTCACGGAGGTTGACGAAGGTGCGTGCCTTGCACGTCGCGAGGACAGCTCGGATGTGCTCGATCGGCACCACCGGCACCGGCTCCTCCGGCACGGTAGGCGGGCTGAGCTTGGCGAACGGGGAGTACTGAATCTCGTCTTCACTGGCCATCCAGCGGAACCACTGCTGGAGGCCGCGGTACCGGTTGTTCGCCGTGGCGGGCTTATACAGGCTAAGAACGTGACTCATGAAGGCCCGCAGGTGGACGGCGGTGATGTCCCCGGGGCCGGTCACCGGCCGCCCCGAGTCGACCAGGTCCGCCGTCTCCTCCGGGAGCGGCGGCGGGCTCGCCAGGAACCCGATAAGCTGATCGGCCGACTCACGGTAGGTCTTCAGCGTTTTTTCCGACTTGCCGTCCGCTCGCAAAGCGAGCATCCAGGAGTTGCGCAGCAGCTCCAGCACCGCACGCGCGTCCGCGTCGGCGGGCGCCTGGGGGGTCCTGCCCGTCATGCCAGCAGGGTACCGCCATTTACAGTTATCTGCTGTCTGAGCGCTGTAGCACCGCCGCCGCGCGGCCATGATCAGCGTTTCCGCTGGTCACAGCATCTTGGTGCGCCAGGCAGGATTCGAACCCGCGACCCGCTGCTTAGAAGGCAGCTGCTCTATCCGACTGAGCTACTGGCGCCCGGTGACCATTGTGCATGCCAAAGATCACACATTGGCCACGCGCGGGTCGCATGTACAGCGCCGCGCGTCACTGGCTGTAGCAGGATCGCGTCTGCTTCCGCAAGAAGATGTTTGAAATCATACCGAACGATGCGGGCTTACTGCGGGCCGCATCGCTTCCCCGATCGCGCCGTGGACACGCGCCCGCGGTCGGCCGGGAAGATCGCCTGCACGGCCGGCGCTCCGCGATAGTGTTCAGCTATGCCTGATGCCGTTTCGTACACCGCGGAGGCGGTGTCAACCGGTGACGGCCGCAGCGGCCATGTCACCTCGTCTGACCACCGGATTGACCTTGACCTCGCGTACCCGCCCGAGCTTGGCGGCACCGGTGACGGGGCCAACCCCGAGCAGTTGTTCGCCGCGGCTTACGCCGCCTGCTTCCACAGCGCGCTGCGGATGGTGGCGGGCCGCGAGCACGCCGCGCTCGGCGATTCCACGGTGACCGCGCAGGTCGGCATCGGCCCGGAGGGCGACGCGTTCGGCCTGGTGGTCACGCTCGTCATCCACGTGCCTGACATGGAGCGGGACAAGGTGCGCGAGTTGGCGGACGCCGCCCACCAGGTGTGCCCGTACTCGCGCGCGACCAAGGGCAACATCAGCGTCGAACTCCGCGTGCTCTGACCCGGCTTGCGCTCTTGAACTTCCCGCGCCGTGGGCCTAGGGCCCGCGTCGAAATAGCGCGCCGGTTCCGGTTCTGGTTGCCTCGGATGTGGTATGCGTGCCGGCCACGGTTCCCGGCGCCACGCCGGCCACCACCGGCTCGGGGGGGGGGCAGCACCGCCTGGCGGGTGTGAGGGCTCCAGTCACTTCTTCTTCGATGTGGGGAACGGCACTCTGCTGGCGTTCTTCGACTTTCCCGGCCTGGACGTCGGCCCGTACGCGCAAGTGCTCGGCGGCCTGCACCACATCGCGATCTCGGTCACCAGGCGGAAATGGGAGTACCTGCGCGGCAAGCTGGACGCCGCCGGAGCCGAGTACGCGGAAGAGAGCGGGTCGTCGACATACCTGCGCGACCCGGACGGCGCGCGCCTTGAACTGCTCGCCGACCCGCTCGGCGAGATGCACGGCGCGAAGGTCCTGTAAGCCGGCCTGGGTTCCCGTCGGCGTGCCCGTCGCCGTGCCCGTCGGTGAGGCGGTCGCCGTGCCCGTCGGTGAGGCGGTCGGCGTGGCCGTCGGTGAGGCGGTCGGCGACGGTTTCGGTGAGGCCGTCGGCGACGGAGTGCGCGTGGGCGACGGTGACGGCGACGGGCGGGGCGTGGCCGCGCGTTCCGCCTGCCCGAAGAGCACACGCGCCTGCGGGCCGAAGTAGGCGCTGTAGGACACCCACTCGTAGTCGCCGCCTTGTTCGTATCCGCCGATGACCCCGAAGACGGTGCCGGTTCCGCGTTTCACGTTGTAGCCGATGATCCACGGGCCGCCGCTGGTGCCCGTCCAGAAGCCGTGGCAGTAGAACTCCATCTGGCCGGGGTGCAGCGGGAAGCTCTTGGTCAGGCACCGGATCGGCGCCGAGTCGGGGTCGTTGTACCCGATGACCTCGATGGTCTCCCGGTACCACCGGGTGAAGCCGAGCGTCAGGCCGCCGGTGACCGACTGGATCTTGCGGCCCTTGAGCGGGCTCACCACCAGGAACGCGAAGTCCAGATCGGGGTTGTGCCTGTTCTTCCAGCTCCAGCCCGCGGCGACGAAGATCTTCCCGACGGCCCATCCCCCGTAAGGCATGACCCCGTTGTGGTATTCGGGGACGTATTCGATGTCGGTGGCGAACTTGGTCGAGTAGACGCAGTGCGCGGCCGTGAGGACCAGGTCGCCGGCCGTGGAATCGACCACGCTCGCGCTGCAGAAATGCGACTGCGCTTTCTTCCCGGAAACGGTGGTCGTAAATAGCGTGCCCGTCGTCGGCACGCCGTCGAAGTGAATCGCTTTCGGGATGCCCCTGGGCGGCCTCACCACCCTGCTTGACGCGCCCCTGGCGGTCTGGGGAAGGCCCTCGGCCTGCGCCGCCTTCATCCGCGCCGGGGTCCAGTAGGCCAGCGCGGCACGCTGGGCCGCCGCGCTGACCTGGTGCACGACCGCGGCCCCGCCGCCCTGCGGTGAGGCCCCGCCGGCGCCCGCCGGAGCTCCCGCCGCTCCCGTCCTGGCCGCTCGCGCGGCGCCCACCGTGACGCCGACCGCGAGCGCGCCCGCGATGAGGATCACGATGAACCAGACCCGCCGCGGCCCGCCAGTTCGCCGTGCATCGTTCCGCAAGGACACTCGTGCTCTCCCCGTGACCGCGCCGCCGTGTGGTGCTCACAGAATCTAACCACGAAGCCACGAGCGCGACCGGCAAACGCGCGCGCGCAACCTGACCAACATGGACTCCTCGGGGCATCGACGGGATGTTCATCTCCTGCCACCAGCGCTGCCACCAGCGCTGCCACTAGCCGGCCGGGACGCCCTGGCCGTCGCGGCGATCCTGCTGGCTCGCGAGCGGGATCCAGAGCCGGACGGTGGTGCCGCCGCCCGGCGCGGACCACAGCCGGGCGTAGCCGCCGTGCGCGACGGCGATCGCGTGCACGATGGACAGGCCGAGGCCGCTTCCGGCGGCCCCGGCCCCGTCGCCCGAGGCCGCCGGGGCCGGGCCGGCCGGGTTCCCGTCCGCGCCGCCGTTGCCGTGCGCGCCGCGGTGGAAGCGGTCGAAGGCGCGTGCCGCGTCACGAGCGGACATGCCGGGGCCGTCGTCGGCGACCTCGAGCACGGCGCCGTCACCTTCGGCGTACAGCCGTACCCGGGCCGGGGTGCCTGGCGGCGTGTGCGCCCGGACGTTACCGAGCAGGTTCGCGAGCACCTGGCGGATCCGCGGCTCGTCCGCGGTCACCACCAGGCTCGGCGGAAGCTGGGCGATCACCTCGCGGTCCGGCTCGACCGCCCGCGCGTCCGCCACGGCGTCCCTGGCCAGGGTCGCCAGGTCGGTATCCGTCAGGTCGAGGGAGGAGCTGCGGTCGAGGCGGGCCAGCTCGAGCAGTTCGGCGACGAGCATGCTCATCCGTTCGGCCTCCTGCTCGATGCGCCGCATCGCGTTCGGCAGCTCGCCCGGGCCGAGCGCGCCCTGCCGGTAGAGCTCCGCGTACCCCCGGATCGTGGTCAGCGGCGTGCGCAGCTCGTGCGAGGCGTCCGCGGCGAACTGCCGCACCTTGTGCTCCGAGCGCAGCCGCGCGCTGAAGGCCTGCTGGATCCGGTCCAGCATCGTGTTGATCGCCGCCGCGAGCCGGCCTGTCTCCTGGCGGTCGCCCGCGTCAGGCATCCGCGCGGCCAGGTCGCCGCTGCTCGTGATCATGTCGGCGGTGCTCGCCATCCGGTCGAGCGGTGCCAGGCCGCGGCCGATCAGCCAGTTGCCGCAGACGCCGAGCAGCGCGAGCAGCGCGCCGCCGGTGATCAGCTCGGCGAACATGACGCCGCGAACGTGACCTCCGACGGCGCTGGCTGGCTGGCCGACGAGGATGAAGTTCAGGCCGAGCGGCAGCAGGGAGCCGGACCGCCGGGTGATGTTCACCGTGCGCCAGGCCGCGCGCAGCGCGGGCCGGCGCGGCAGCGCCACGCCGAACGGCTCGCCGTAGCCTGCCTGCGTGCTCAGGTACGCGGCGACCTGCCTGGCCGGCTTGCCCGCCAGGCTGGCGAGCAAGGCGCGCAGCTCGGACGCCGCGGGCGAGCTCTGGGTGAGCTCCCCGGTCGTGCCGGTCCGCGGCGACAGGTAGGCGGCGGCGAAACCTTCCGGGGCCTTGGCGATCTGGGCTACTGACTGCCTGGTCGCCAGCCGGAGCTCGGCGTCGGCGCCGTCCCGTTCGAGCGTGCTCAGCACTACGCTGCTGACCGCGCCCATCACCACGAGGAACATGGCGGTCAGCGCGATCAGGCCCGTCAGCAGCCGGGCGCGCAGCGACAGCGACCGCCGGCCCCACCTCACCTTCGGCACGGCAACCGCCCGGTCACTGCGGGCGCAGGCTGTACCCGACGCCTCGCTGGGTGTGGATCAGCGGGGGGCCGAGCGGGTCGAGCTTGCGCCGCAGGTAGCTCACGTACGTCTCGAGGACCTGCGACTGCCCGGCGTACTCCCATCCCCACACGTTCTCGAGCAGCTGCTTGCGGGTGAGCATCAGCCCCTGGTTGCGCATCAGGTAGGCGAGCAGCCGGAACTCCGTCGGCGACAGCTCCACGGGAACGCCCGCCCGGCGCACCGTCCAGTGGTCCTCGTCGAGCTCGAGGTCGCCGGCGCGCAGCGTGGAGCCGCCGTCCCCGTCACCGTCCTCGCTGTCCTGCTGCCGCGCGGCGCGCCGCAGGACCGCCCGGACCCGGGCCACCAGGGCCTCGACCGAGAACGGCTTGGTGATGTAGTCGTCGCCGCCGAGGGTCAGGCCGGTGACGGTGTCCGAGGTGGTGTCCCTGGCGGTGAGGAAGATCACCGGCACGTCATTGGCGCTCGCGCGCAGCCGCCGGCACACCTCGAAGCCGTCGATGTCCGGGAGCATCACGTCGAGCACGATCAGGTCGGGCTTGTCGATGTCGGCAAGCTGCAAGGCGTCCAGGCCGGTGCCGCTCGTGGTCACGGAGCAGCCGTGGAATCTGAGCGCCACCTGGACAAGCTCGCGGATGTTCGGCTCGTCATCGACGACTAGCACCCTGGGGATGGGGTCACCTTCCCTCGTGAGTTTCTCCTGACCCATTGTGCCCCGTTCCGTGGCCAAGTCGTGCGCGAGCGGCCCCTGATCGCCCGTGGCGGGCTGGTTGGCCGCGAGTATCGCCGCCGGCCCTGGGATCGCTCGGAGCAGTCGCTGAGAGAAGCCTGAGAAATCGCCGGGCCCCGCTCCGGGCCCGCGCCGGCCCCGCTCCGGGCCCCGCTCCGTGCCCCGCTCCGGGCCCCGCGCCGGGCCCGGCTTTTGGGTACGCTCATGCGAGCGTCACGAGTTCCGCCGGAAGCGCGCGTCCTTGAGAGTGCGGTAATGTCGGCAAGCCCGGAAAGTCAATCATTTCGGAGGGGAGTGGTGATGAGCGACGACGCGTATGGCGCGACCGTCGCGAAACGTCGGCTTTCCCGCCGGCTCACCGAATTCCGGATAAAGGCCGGATATACCGCTAACCACGTGTGCGAAATTCTGAACTGGGGTCGCGGCAAGGTCGGCCGTTTCGAGGCTAACCAGTGGAAACGGCCGGAAATGAGCGACATCAGGGACCTCATCCGCATCTACCGCGTCGCGGGCGCCGACCGGGCGGAGATCGAGGACCTGGCGGTCCGCTCCCGGGTCCGCCCGTGGTGGCGGGAGTACGGGGAGGTCTTCGGCAACGAGTTCCCCGGCTACGAGAACGACGCGGCCAGCATCCGCGTCTACATGCCGCTGCTGCTCCCAGGCCTGCTGCAGACGCCCGCCTACATGGAGGCGCAGCTCAAGACCGGCCCGCGCTCATCGGCCTGGCGCCGGAAGGCGGCCGACGCCAGGCTCCGCAGGCAGGAGATCCTCGCGCGGACCGACGGGAGCGCGCCGCGGCTGAGCGTGGTGATCACCGAGGCGTCGCTGCTTTACCGCTGGGGCGGGCGCGAGGACCGCAGGGGCCAGATCGAGCACCTGGTGGCGATGAGCCGCCGTCCCGATGTCGACCTGCGGATCCAGCGGTTCGACGACGGCCCGCCGGCCGGCATCTACTCGATGGTCAACATCTTCGGCTTTCCCGACGACGACGAGCCCCCGCTCGTGTTCGTGAAGACCGACTACTGCGTCGATGAGGTGAGCAAGCCGGAATCGGCGCGCGGTTACATCGAGTCGTTCGAGCGGGCGAGCGATGCGGCGGTCGAGCCCGCGGACACCACGCTGTACCTCGAAAAACTCGCGAGGCGAATGGGGTGAGGCGGCGGCGCGATAGACGCGGCGGACACCGCGATCGCTCAATGCCCGCGGCGGCAAGCCAGCGGCAAGCCCGTTTGGAGAGCCATGACCGCTAATAGGCCGTTATGCCCCGCTAGCCGCCGAATATGCGGCCAAACGGACCATGCGGCAACATTTGCGCTTCGCCCGCCACGCGCCCCTGCTGATAGGGTTTTGCTTCCTTGTGAATGCGGCAAAGTGTACTGTGAAGTGACCCACATGACTCGGAACGTGTGCTTCACAGATTGGCGATCAGAGCGAGGGCAGCGGGGTCGGCGGCGGGAGCTGCCGGGCCCGGTGACGGCGGATGGTGCGGCCGGAGGCGCCGATATGGATGACGGGTTGCGGATGGTTGAGGTCGGCGCGTGCAGCGTCTGGCCGCTGCCCGGGGACCCAACCTGCGCGGGCGTTGCCCGCCGCGTGTTCCGGAGCGCCGCCGCCGGACTCGCGCTCGAGCCCGCCGCCGTGGACGACGGCGTCACGATGGTCAGCGAACTGGCCGCCAACACCCTGCACGTCCACCGTGAACAGCCCGCGCCTGCCGGCCGCCCGGACCGCCCCGGCCGCCCGGACCGCCCCGGCCGCCCCGGCCATCCGGACGGCCCCGGCCATCCGGAATGCCCCGATGGCCCGGCCCAGCACCGCCAGCAGCCCCGTCCCGTCCCCGAACTCTGGCTGTACCTGCGGGGCAGCGGTCCGCGCCGCGAACTCGTGTGCAAGGTATTCGACGCATTCCCCGGCTGGCTGCACGGCAACGTGCCAGGCCGCGGCATGGGCCGCGCGCCGGCCGACGCGATGAGCGGCCGGGGCCTCGAGGTCGTGCACGAGCTGTCCCAGGGCCGCTGGGGTCACCACCTGACCAGGTCCCGGCTGGCCGGGTGGGAGGTCCGCGGCAAGGCCGTCTGGTTCGCGGTGCCGGCGAACGGTGCCATGCTGACCCCCGCTGCCGCGCGGCCGGACACCCCCCCGCCGGACCGCTTCGCGACGATGGCCGCCGCGCAGGCCATGACGGAACTCCAGGACGGGCTCACCGCCAGGGGATTCAGCGGCCGGATGGTGCGCGCAGACGACCACCGCGCGGACATGGCCGTGCTGTCGGTGTGCAGCGGCGTCACCGTCTGGTGCCGGGCCGGCGCGGCGTGGCTTCGCGCGCCCGGGGCACCGGGGCTGACCGGTCACCAGTGGCCGTACTGCGACCTGGTCGAGGTCGCCGAGCAGACCGTCCAGGCGTGCGAGGCGCTTGCGGTCGCCGGCGAGCAGCAGCCGCTGGCAGGCGCCGCGAGAACCGGCGCCTTAATTCCGGTCTTACCCCGGGATCCTTACCCCGGACCTGGCTCAGCGCAGGCCCGCCGCGAGCGCGGCGTACGTGCGCAGCACCTCGTCCCAGAAGCCCGTTACGTCGATATCAGTCGCCACGGCCGCGTTCGGGATAATGGCAGGGGAGAAGTCGGTCACGGTCATTCCGGACGTCAGCCGTCCGGTGGTTTCCACCTGGACCGAGGCCGGGGTGTAGGTGAAGATCCCGGGCGAGACCACCGAGACCACGGCGCACACGTCGTGCACGGGAGGGTCCCCCGCCGGCTCACGGTCACCGGGGGAGCCGGGGGATCGTCCGCCCGGAGCGGCGGAGGACGGGTCCGCGTACCGGGCGAGCGCGGGCAGCAGCAGGTCCGCCCCCAGCACGCCGAACTCTCCCATCCGCGACCGCACCGCGGCCGTCGCCCGCGCCCGCAGCGTGACGTCGAGCCCGATCATCCGGACCGTCCAGCCCGCGCCGAACACCACGCAGGCCGCCTCCGGGTCGGCCCAGATGTTGAACTCGGCGGCATGGCTCACGTTGCCCCGCCCGGCGGATCCGCCCATGATCACGAAGTCGCGCACCCAGCGCGCCAGCCGCGGCTCACGGCGCAGCGCGAGCGCGATGTTGGTCAGCGGCCCGGTCGCGACGAGCGTGATCTGGCCGGGCGCGGCGGCGACGGCGGAGATGATGAAGTCGATGGCATGCCCGTCCCGCGCCGCGCGGCGCGGCGGCGGAAGCACCGCGGCGCCGAGCCCCGACTCGCCGTGCACGTGCCGCGCGTGCCGCGCCGGGCGCAGCAGCGGCGCCGCGCACCCGGCTGTGACCGGCACGTTCGCGGCGCCCACGAACGAGGCGACGGCGAGCGCGTTCGCCGTCGTCTTGTCCAGCCCGACGTTGCCCGCCACCGTGGTGATCCCCGCGAGGTCGATCCCCGGGTGCCCGGCCGCGAACGCGATCGCGAGCGCGTCGTCGATCCCCGGGTCGCAGTCGAGAATGATCGTGGTGCTCATGGTGCAAATCCTGCCCCTCGCTGGCTGAGTAGACGGTACCGAACGGAGGGTTCGCTTGCGTGTTTCCCCCGGGGGGACGACCCCGGGTGCCCCCCGCCTGGGGACTGCCCGTCCCCCCAGGCCCCCCTGGGGACTGCCCGTTCACCCCGGTCCCGCTGGGGGGACTGGGCGTCGCCCCGGTCCCCCCTGGGGTAGCCTCTCCACCTGAAGGAGGTCACCATATGCACCAGCCGCCCATCCCGCACATCGATTCGGCCGACCCGCAGATCGCCGGATTGATCCACGACGAGGCACGCCGCCAGGCACAGAAGATGCGGCTCATCCCGTCGGAGAACTACGTGTCGCTCGCCGTGCTCGAGGCGTGCGGCACCGTGCTGACCAACAAGTACTCCGAGGGTTACGCGGGCAGGCGCTACTACGAGGGTCAGCAGTTCGTCGACCCGATCGAGTCGATCGCGGTGCAGCGCGCCAAGGCGCTGTTCGGCGCCGACCACGCCAACGTGCAGCCGTATTCGGGGTCGCCGGCGAACATGGCGGTGTACCTGGCCTTCGCCCAGCCGGGCGACACCATCATGGGGATGGCGCTGCCGATGGGCGGCCACCTCACGCACGGGGCCGGGGTCTCGGTCAGCGGCAAGTGGTTCAACGCCGTGCAGTACGGCGTGCGGCACGACACCGGCAGGATCGACCTGGACGAGGTGCGTGACCTCGCGCTGCGGGAGCGTCCCAAGGTCATCTTCGCGGGCGGCACCGCGATCCCGCGCACGATCGACTTCCCGGCGTTCGCCGCGATCGCGGCGGAGGCGGACGCGGTGCTCGTCGCGGACATGGCGCACATCGCCGGCCTGATCGCCGGCGGCGCGCACCCCTCTCCCGTGGGGCACGCGCACGTGATCACCTCGACCACGCACAAGACGCTGCGCGGCCCGCGCGGCGCGATGATCCTGACCGACGCCGAGCACGCCAAGGCGATCGACAGGGCGGTGTTCCCCGGCCTGCAGGGCGGGCCGCACAACCACACCACCGCCGGCATCGCGGTGGCGCTGAAGGAGGCCGCGCACCCGTCGTTCCGGACCTACGCCGCGCAGGTCGTGGCCAACGCGGCCGCCCTTGCGTCCGCCCTGACCGAGCGCGGGTTCGACCTGGTGTCCGGCGGGACCGACAACCACCTGCTGCTCGTGGACCTGACGTCGAAGGGGATCGGCGGCAAGCCGGCCGCGAATGCCCTCGACCGGGCCGGCATCGAACTGAACTTCAACACGGTCCCGTTCGACCAGCGCCGCCCGCTCGACCCGTCAGGCATCCGCCTCGGCACGCCCGCGATCACCACCCGCGGCCTGACCGAGCAGCACATGCCGCAGCTGGCCGCCTGGATCGACGACGCGATCACCGCCGCCGCCAAGGACGACGACACCACCCTCGACAACATCGCCGGCGAGATCCGCGACCTGCTGACCCCCTACCCCATCCCCGGCTGGTCCCCCCAGCCGTAAGGGCGTGTCCCCGGCGGCGCGCCGCCCCGGAACGAATGCGCGGCAGGCGGCGCCCGCTAGGCGAACGGGAAACCCTCCGTCCAGCGTCTGCTGCCGTCGTGGCCGATCAGCAGGGCCGCGTACCCGGTGAGCGGCCCGATCAGCGCCAGGCCGGGCTCGCCGGCCACGGCCAGGGCTGTGGCCAGGGCGTCGGCGAGGCCGAGGTCGGGCCCGGTAACGCTGGCGGAGGCGGCGCGGGCGGCCGGGCGCCCGGTATGCGGGTCGATCAGGTGACTGCCCCGCTCGTAGCTGCCCGAGGTGGCGATCGTGCCGGTGAGTTCGACGACCCCGGCCAGACGGCGGGGCGCGGCCGGATCGACGATGCCGATGCGGAACGGCTGCCCGTGCCCCATGCCGCCGGAACTGGCGATGTCACCCGCGGCGTTGACGAGCACGCCGCGGATCACCGCGTCCGGCGGCTCCGAGAACTCCGCGAGCGCGTTCTGCGCGGCCCAGCCCTTGACGTAGCCGGTCGGATCGAACCCCCCCGGCATCGCCCACGGGTCGAACCAGCCGCCGGACGCCTCGCGCGCGGCCGCGCACCGCCGGGCGACCTCCGCGACCTCGGGCGGCGCCTGGGCCAGCGAGATCTCGCCCCGGCGAAGGCAGCTGACCGGGCTGTCCTGGCGCCAGGTGCTGAACACCTCGTCGGCGCGGTGCAAGACGGCTCGCGCCCGGGCAACCTGGTCACGCAGGACCCCGAGTTCGGCGCCGGTCACCTCGCGGGCGGTGTAGACGTCGATGGTCACGACGGTGCCCATCACATCCTCCCGGTGATGGACCGGATGCGCGGGACGACACCGGCGTCCCGGCGGACCGGAGGCGGCCGTCACTACACTGCGAGGCTGTGCAGTGCGCTCTGCAGTGACTGGACGAACCCGGCACTGGTGTAGCTCGCGCCCGAGACACCCTGGATGTTGGCGCTCTGCGCCTGCATCACCTCTTGTTCGAGCACCGGGATCGCCTGCTGGTCGATGTACACCGATCGCGGGTTCCCGCCATCGTCGATCGACGCGATCCCGACCCTGACGATCCGCTCGCCTGACACCGTCACCCGCACCGACAAGATGCCGAAGTTGTAGTCGACCTGAGGGCCGACCGCGGTCCGGGTGCCGCTCGCCGGCTGGCCAGGCGCGGCGGGCGTGCCGGCGGGCGTGCCGGCGGCACCGGCCCGCGGCGTGGCCGCCGGGCTGGCGGCGGGCGCCCCGCCGGAGGGCGAGGTCACCCCCGACGCGAGCGGGAACCCCGAGCGGGGCTGCGTCGTATGGAATGTCAGCACCCCGGTGAGGCCGGCGACCGTCCCGCTGAGCACCAGCGGCCACCGCTTCACCGGACTGCGCCTTTCCTGGTGCCCATGAGCGATCCGTTCCTCCCTGACCTCAGAAGCTGAATGATTCCAGGTGTATCTGCCCGGGGTCGGCGCCGAGCTGCTCCGCCGCCGCGGCGACCGCCGCGCTGAACGACTCGGGACCGCAGACGTAGATGTCGCGCTGGGCGATGTCGGGGATCAGCCGCCACAGCGCGCGGGCGTTGAACCTGACCTTGTGCCGCGGGCCGACGATCTCGTGCAGCCGGCCATGGCGCTGCCTCACCAGCGCCGCGACCTCCGCCCGGTGGACCAGGTCCTGGACCGTCGAGGCCCGGGCCACGACCACCACGTCCGTCTCCGGTGGCAGGTCCTCAAGGAGCGCGCGCACCGGGGTCATGCCCACCCCCGCGCCGATCAGCGCGACACCACCGAACGAGCGCGCGTGGCCGGTGAACGCGCCGTAGGGCCCTTCGATGGCGACCCGGGTGCCGGGCCGGAGCCTGGCCACCGCGCGGCTCTGGTCGCCGAGCCCCTTGATGGTCACCCGCAGGTACGGGGGCCTGGGCAGCGCGGACAGCGAATAGGGGTGCGCCTGCCACCACAGGCCCTTGGTGAGGAAGCGCCAGAGGAGGAACTGGCCGCCCGACACCGCGAGGCTGTCCAGGTGGCGTCCGTGGCAGACCACCGAGATCACCCCGGGCGCCTCGTCGCGGACCTCGACGACCCTGAGCCGGTGCCGCAGGCTGCGCCAGAGCGGCTGCCCGACGCGGAACGCCAGGACCATGCCGGCGGTGGCCGCCCACACCGCGATCCACAGCGCCCGCACCAGCGGGTGACCGATGAACGGGATCCCGGTGAAGATCTCGTGGGCGAACGCCAGCGCCAGGCCGAGGTAGATGTACAGGTGGATGACCCACCAGGTCTCGTACCGCAATCGCCGCCGGATCCCGCGGTAGGAGGCGACGCTGGCCATCAGCAGCAGCCCGAAGCCGACGACCGCGGCGAGCATGTCCCGGTAGGACGTGATCAGGACGTTGATCTCGGCAAGCAGCGCCGAATTCGTGGCGCTCGCGTAGCCGATCGTGATCAGGACGACGTGCGCGACTATCAGGCCCAAGGCCCACGGGGCCACCGTGCGGTGCCATCGGACGAGCCGGTCCTGCCCGAGCGAGCTCTCCAGCCAGGGCAGCCTGGCCACCAGGACGACCATGATCAGCATCAGGTAGCTGCCGGTGAAACCGGCGAGCCTGCCCGCGGCGGACGTCAGCCCGCCGGGCGCGGCGAGCGAGGCACGGGACTCACCCGTGATCACCGCGGCCACGACCGCGCCGAAGCCGATCCCGGCGAGCACGGCGCACGCATCGACTAGGCGGGGCCTGGGTCTGGGAGCCGGACGCCGCGCGCGGCGGCGAAGCCGGCCTGGGCGAGTTCCGGCCATCGGTGGGTCAGCCATCACGGACACATGGTGTTCAGTGGGCCTGAAGGTCAGCTGAAGGCGACTTAGCCGCCGAATATCAGGCGCCCCGCAGGTCAGGCCGGGCCGAGGGGCGGCTCGACGAGGGCGGCCACGTCCTGGCTTTCGCCGGCGCCGGGACCGGTGTCGCAGCCTTCGGGCAGCCACCGGACGCCCCACTCCGCGAACCCTGACAATTCGGGCGGGCTACTGCCACCCGGACAAGATAGTGGATCGTTTATCACCCTATAGGCTGGCAAACGATCCACTATCATCAAAAACCGCGCATCAGCGGGCCGGCGAGGATCAGCCAGCAGAGCCACACTTCCGAGGCGAAACAGCAGCAGTGTGACTGGATTTGACAGTGTGTTCAGATGAACCTATATTCGATTAAGAGGTTCGGCGTGACGATCCTCTCCGAACAGAGTAATTCGCCTGTCTTCCCCCAGGCGTTTCAGCGTCCGCCCCGGGACACGGCTGCCCCGGCTGCCCCGGCAGCCGCGGCAACCCCGGCGGCGCTAGACGGTTTCCGGCGCGTGGGAGTGCGGGGCAGCGCATGGGCAGGGTGTACGGCGATCCGGCCGAGGTTCAGACACGGGAGGACGGCCACCGGCCGGCCCGGTTCACCTGGCGGGGGAGGATCTACGCCGTCCGCTCGGTGCTCGAGCACTGGGTGGTGAACCGGGAGTGGTGGCGGGAGGATGACCCGGGCACGGCGCAGCCCGAGCTCGAGTTCTGGCGGGTCGAGGCGTCGTGCGGCCATGGCCAGGCACCGGGCACCTACGAGCTGCGCCGCGACATGGCCGCCGGCGCCTGGACGCTGCGCCGGGTGGCGGACTGACGGGGGAGTCGCGGATGACGTATGCGCTAGCCCAGTTCGCTCACCTGCACGTCGCGTCGTCGTTCTCGCTGCGCTACGGCACGGCGAGCCCGGCGGCGCTCGTCGCGCGGGCGGCGGAGCTCGGCATGCCGGCGCTGGCGCTGACCGACAGGGACGGGCTGTACGGCGCGTTCAAGTTCGCCCAGGCGTGCGCGAACGCCGGGATCAAGCCGATTCTCGGCGCCGACCTGGCGCTGAGCCACGGCGGCCGGGTGACCCTGCTGGCCGTCGGCCGCCAGGGCTGGGCGTCGCTCTGCCGCCTGGTCTCGGCGGCGCATGCGGCGCATGCGGCGCATGCGGCGCACGCGGCGCACACGGCGCACGCGGCGCACACGCCACCGGGCTCCGCCCCCGCGCCGGGCGCGGAAGACCGGCCCGCCGTGACACAGGAGATGGTCGCCGCCCACGCGGACGGCCTGGTAGTCCTCCTCGGCCCGGCCAGCGACGTCGGCCAGGCCATCGCCGCCCGCCGCCCGCACGTCGCCAGGCAGGCCCTTGACCGCTGGCGCCGCCAGAACCACGTCGTCGTCGAGATCGTGGACCTGCTCGAACACGGCAGCACGTACCGCGCTGCCCGGATGGCCGAACTCGCCGACGACGCAGGGGCACAAGCCGTGCTGACCAACGCCGTCAGGTACCTCGACCCGGCCGACAGCCGCGCCGCGCAGGTGCTCGACGCGGCGCGGCACCTGGTCCCGCTCGGCTCGCCGCGGCTGGTTCCGCACAACGGCCGGGCGCACCTGGCCGGCCCGGCCGAAATGGCCGCCATCGCCGAGCGCGTCGCCGCCGCCATGAGCGGCCCGCGCACCAGCGACGCCGCGCGAGCGCTCATCGGGGCGACCGCCGGGCTCGCGCAGCAATGCGCCCTTGACCCCGCCCGCGACCTGGGCATCGGCTCCCACCACCTGCCGGAAACCAAGCACCCCGGAGCCGAACAATCCGAGCTGAGAGAACGCTGCCAGCACGCCCTCCTGCACGGCCGCTACCGTACCGCGCGCGGCGGCCCCCGCGGGACCAGACGGAAGGCGCGCGACCGCCTCGACCATGAGCTGGACATCATCGCCCAGACCGGCATGGCCTCCTACTTCCTCACGGTGGCCGACGTGGCGGACCGGATACGCGGCAGCGGCATCCGCTGCGCCATCCGCGGTTCCGGCGCGGGCAGCTTCGTCAACCACCTGCTCGGCATCAGCGCGATCGACCCGCTCGAGCACGACCTGCTCATGGAGCGGTTCCTGTCCCCGGTGAGAAGCACGCTGCCCGACATCGACCTGGACGTGGAGTCGGCCCGCCGGCTCGAGGCGTACCGGATCATCTTCGACGCCTACGGGGCCGAGCGCACCGCCTGTGTCTGCATGATGGAGACGTACCGGGCGCGCAGCGCCATCAGGGACGTCGCCGCCGCGATGTCGCTGCCCCCGGACGAGATAGGAGCCATCGCCAAGGCCTTCCCGCACATCCGTGCCAGCCACATCACCGCCGCGCTCACCGAGCTCCCCGAGCTCCGCCATTCCAGGCTGGACGCCCCGCATCTCGCGACGCTGCTGCGCATCGCGGAAAGGCTCGACGGCCTGCCCAGGCACGTCGCCATGCACCCGTGCGGCGTGCTGCTTTCCGATGACAGGCTCCTGGGCAGGACCGCCGTGCAGCGCAGCGCCGAAGGGTTCCCGCTGAGCCAGCTGGACAAGGACGATGCGGAGATCGCCGGGGTGATCAAGCTGGACGTGCTCGGCGTCCGCATGCAGTCCGCCATGGCCGCCACCCTCACGCAGATCAAGCGGACCGAGGACAAGGACATCGACCTCGACGCGATACCCCGCGACGACGAGGGCACCTACGCGATGATCGGCTCCGCGCGGACCGTCGGCTGCTTCCAGATCGAGTCGCCCGGCCAGCGCGAGCTGGTGAAGAAGCTCGCCCCGCGCGACGTCCAGGACCTGATCGTGGACATCTCGCTGTTCCGCCCCGGCCCGGTCAACTCGGACATGATCTCGCCGTTCCTGCGCGTGCGGCACAATCTCGACCAGCCGCGATACCCGCACGAGAAGCTGGCGGGCGCACTGGCGGAGACCGGGGGAGTAGTGGTCTTCCACGAGCAGGTGCTGCGGATCATCGACGCGATGACCGGCTGCGGCCTGCCCGAGGCGGACCTGGTCCGCCGTCACCTGTCCGCCGAGGACGGGCCGCGGCGCACCGAGCCGTGGTTCCGCGCGCAGGCGCTCGCCCGCGGCTTCGACCCGGTGACGGTGGACCGGGTGTGGGAGGTGGTCGCGGCGTTCGGCGGCTTCGGCTTCTGCAAGGCGCACGCCGCCGCGTTCGCGATCCCCGTCTACCAGTCGGCGTGGCTGAAGCGCCACTTCCCGGCCGCCTTCTTCGCCGGGGTGCTCACCCACGACCCGGGCATGTACCCCAAGCGCGTCATCGTCCAGGACGCGCGGCTGGCCGGGATCTCGGTGCTTCCCGTGGACGTCAACGCCTCCGCCGGGGAGTGGCAAGTTCAAGACCCGTCATCCCGAACGGCCGGTGGCCTCTGTCCGGCGATCCGCGTCTCTCTCCGCGAGGTGAAGGGCATCAGCGACTCCGAGGTCGAACGGATCATCGCCGGCCAGCCGTACACCTGCCTGCGCGACTTCACCGAACGCGCCCGCGTCTGCCGCCCCGTGGTAGAACGCCTGGTCCTGGTAGGCGCCTTCGACTCCCTCTACGCCCCGTCCGCCCCGCTAGCCCCCGGCCCGCCCAAGCCCGCCCCCCGCCCTCCGGCCGCCCCCCGCCCCCCGGCCGCCCCCCGCCCCCCGGCCGTCTCTCATCCCCTGGCCGCCCCCCGCCCTCCGGCCGCCCCCCGCCCCTCAGCCGCCCCTCCTGCCCCCTCGCGGCGGGACCTGCTGGCGCGAGTCGGGGTGCTCTACCGCCGGGGGGCCCAGGCGCCGGCGGCGCCGGCCATGGACCTGTTCACCGACGCGGAAGCGGCCGACGGCATGGCGGACCTCGTCCCAGCCGGCCAGCTTCGCGACCTCGACCTGGCCGAACGAGTGGCCGCCGAACTCGACATACTCGGCTTCGACCTGAGCAGGCACGTGCTCGACTTCTACGCCGAACTGCTCGACGGGCTCGGCGTGGTGCGCTCCAGCCGCCTGGACGCCTGCCGCGACGGCGAGAAGGTCTGCGTGGCCGGGGTCAAGGTGGCGACGCAGACCCCCGCGGTGCGGTCCGGGCAGCGGATCATATTCGCGTCGCTTGACGACGCGGCCGGCCTTGTCGACCTGGCGTTCTTCGAGTCGGTGCAGGACAGGTGCGCGGCCCGGCTGTTCGGCTCGTGGCTGCTGCTCGTCCGCGGCCGGGTCCGCCGGGCCGGCGCGGGCCCGATGGCCGTCACGGTCAACGCGACCGACTGCTGGGACATCCCGGCCCTGGAGGAGCTGCGCCTGTCCGGCGGGATACCCGCGGTGCGCGCTCTGCTTGCTCACGGGAGCAGGCCTGCGGAACGGGGGGCTCCCCGCCCCCCGTTCGCCCTGGCACCCGCAGGCCCCCCGCCAGAGGGGACTGCCCGGCCCCCCAAACCCGCCGGACACGTGGTCTTCGCCAACGGCTTCACGCTTTCCCCGTACGCGGAGACCGGCTCCCCGGGCGCCAGCCAGAAAACCCCGCCTCGCGCCCTCTGGCACGCCAGCCCAGGCAGCTCAGGCGCCCAACAAGATTGTGTGTAGTTTGGTCCCCTGAAGGGGGCCAAACTACACACAATAATTCGACGTGGTGCGCGTGTGGCGGGCGATCACGAACAAAGACACGATGCCCGGCGCGGAACGAGACACCGGCCGCGATCGCGATGCCGGCTTCGGCGCTCACGCGGGGGCGCCCGTCCCCGGCACTCTCACCCACGCCCGCGCGGCCCCGCCTGGCAGGACGGCGCGGCGGGGGAGTGGTCAGCGCCACGCCCGCGGCTCGCGGAACCTGGCGGAGTCGGCACCGATCGTTCAGGATAAAGGGCTCCTTAACCGGACGACGGGGTGCGCCAGCTGACCGTGGGACGCAGTGCCTCCGGGCGTGCCCTGTGGGCGTACCGCTTGGTGATCTCGAACAGCGACTCGATGAGCGTGCCGGACAGCAGGTGCGGTTCGAGGCCGAGGTCGACGAGCTTGGTGTGGGCCACCTTGTAGTAGTGCTCGGGCGCCTCGACCCGCGGGTTCTCCAGGTTCTCGATCCTGACCTCGCCAGGGTAGGCCCTGGCCACGGTGTCGGCGATCTCACGGACCGACAGCGACTCGGTCATCTGGTTGAAGACGCGGAACTCGCCCTTGCTGGCCGGGTTCTCGCAGGCGATCTGGATGCACCGGACGGTGTCCCTGATGTCGATCAGGCCGCGGATCTGGCCGCCGGTGCCGTAGACCGTGAGCGGGTGGCCGATGACCGCCTCGATCACGAACCGGTTCAGCACCGTGCCGAACACCGCGTCGTAGTCGAACCGGGTCGCCAGCCTGTCGTCGCGGGCGGTCTGCGGGGTCTGCTGGCCGTACACCACGCCCTGGTTCAGGTCGGTGGCCCGCAGGTCCCAGATCCGGCAGGCGAACTCGATGTTGTGCGTGTCGTGCACCTTGGACAGGTGGTAGAACGAGCCGGGCCGCTTGGGGTACATGACCCGGTCCCTGCGCCCGTTGTACTCCAGGTCCAGCCAGCCTTCTTCGATATCGATGTTCGGCGTGCCGTACACGCCGATCGAGCCGAGCTTGACCAGGTGGATCCTGGGGTCGATCTCGGCGATCGCGTACAGCAGGTTCAGCGTGCCGAGCACGTTGTTGGACTGGGTGTAGATCGCGTGACCGCGGTCGATCATCGAGTAGGGCGCGGCCCGCTGCTCGGCGTAGTGCACCACGGCGTCCGGGCGGAATTCGCCGATCATCCGGTAGGTGAACACCGGGTCGTTGAGGTCGCCGATGTAGCAGCCGATCTCCTTGCCGGTGAGCTCCTTCCAGGCCGCGATCCGGACCCGCAGTGGCTCGATGGGGACCAGGCTCTCCACACCGAGTTCGTCGTCGTAGTGCCTGCGCGCGAAGTTGTCGGCGACCGCCACCTGGTGGCCGTGCTCAGACAGGTGCAGAGCCGTCGGCCAGCCCAGGTACCCGTCGCCGCCCAGTACCAGGATCTTCATCCGCCTTCTCCTCCCGCGTCGCGAGCTACGCCACCAGACCTATCGTGCCCCATCACGCGGGCCGGCGCGGCCCATGGGGTGGCGGCCGGTTTGCTTGCCGTGACGACCGCCGCCGAACCGGAGGGTCTGGCAGCGCAGCCTGGCAGAACCGGGTAACGTGCTAGTGGCACGAGCGGCCGGAGCATCCTCGCAGGTGCCCTTCTGTCACCTGGCGCCAAGGGGACGACGTGCAGGGCCTGCGGTTTTCGTGCTGGTTATTTGGCTAGTCAAGCATCATCCGGTCCCTAACCTGAGGAAGTACATGGCACTCGCGCAGAACCGGTTTGTCGCGGCAGTGTGGGGCAGGCTCCGTACCAAGGTGGGGGTTAGATTCACTCGTTTCGCGGGCGTCGCGCTCGCGTCGCTGGCGACGAGCGAGATCCTGCTGTCCATATGCAACGGCGTGCTCCACATGACGGCCACGCCGGCGGCGCTGATAAGCACCTTCGGCGGCGCGGCCGTCAGCTACGTGCTCAGCCGCTGGGCGTGGGAGCGCAAGGGCAGGCCGGATGTGCTCAGGGAGACCGTGCCGTTCTGGGTGATCTCGGGGTTGGTGTGGGTCATCCTCTGGCTGGCCACCAAGCTCGGCTATCACATGGCGCAGTGGCTGGGCCTGCACGGCTTCAAGCACGTGCTGCTTGTCGACCTCGTGTACCTGGTGGCCAATTTCGTCACGTTCATGGTGCGGTTCGTGATCTTCCACTACGTGCTGTTCGCCGAGCCCGCCACGGCGGCGCGCGCCGCCGCGACCGGCCCCGACGCGATCCCGCCGGGCACCCGCAAGGCCCCTAGCCCCGCCGAGGCCCCGCACTCCGCGGCCCTCGCCGCCACCGCCGAGGCGACACGCACGGCGCCCGCCACCGCGACAGCCGCACCCGGCAAGCCTGTCCGCGGCAAGGCCGCACCCGGCAAGGCCGCACCCGGCAAGCCTGTCCCCGGCAAGGCCGCTGCCACGCCGCCCGCTTCCGCCGGCTAGCCCGCGGCTGGCCCCGGCCCGTTCCGCGCAGCGAGCCCGATTTCACGATGATGGATCGGTTGTGACCCGTGAGGGTCACAACCGATCCACGCTAATTGCTAACGTCGCGCAAGGAGCGGCGGCGGCGTTCGCGCCACCAGGTGCCGATGACGACGCGGGCGAACCTGGCGCCGTAGAAGACGTTGTTCAGGCCGGGAATGTGCAGGCTGTAGAAGGGGTTCTGGCCCTTCTTGCTCTCGCCGACCTTCCGCTTGTGTATGGTGGCCGGCACCTCGAGGACCCGGTAGCCGTGCGTGATGACGCCGATCAGCAGTTCGGATGCCTGGTACTGGGGCTGCTCGAGCCGGACGGCGCCGGTCACCTCGGCGCGCATGGCGCGCAGGCCGAATGTCGTGTCGCTGATCCGCTGGCCGGTCAGCAGGCTTACCAGGGTGGCGAAGAACCGCACACCCGCCCGGCGGACCGGGTCGTGAGTCTCCTCGCTGCCCATCCGGCGCGACCCGGTGACGAAGTCCGCCTTGCCTTCGAGGACCGGGGTGAGCAGGGACTCGATCTCCAGCGGGTTGTACTGGCCGTCGGCGTCGGTGGTGACGATGTACGCGGCACCGCCCTCGCGGGCGATCCGGTAGCCGAGCCGCAGCGCGGCACCCTGGCCGCGGTTGACCGGCACGTCGCACACGATCGCCCCGGCCGCGTCGGCCTCCTTGGCCGTGGCGTCGGCGCAGCCGTCGGCGACCACGATCACCTCGGCGGCTTGCCCGCAGATCGTCCGGGGCAGCGCCTCGACGACGGGGCCGACGGCGCCTTCCTCGTTATAGGCGGCGATCACGAGAGCGACCGGCGGGAGCGCGGTAACACGCTTCCCGTAGCTGGCGGCGAGCGTCTGCAGCGCGTCGGCGTCGATCGCCGCGTCTGCCGGGTTGGAGTAGAACACGCTCATGCCTCCGTCGCGCGATTCGGGTGGACTTGCGGCCGTACGGGAAGGCCGGTGTCGAGGTCGCCGGTGAGGTTACGGCCGAGCGTGCGTCCGGTGCCGACGCCGGCCGCGACGACCGGCATCACGCTACGGGAACGCGATTCCCTCGCCATCCATGCTCCGTTCGCTCTCGCGGACCACGAGTGTCCACGCAACTTTGTGTGGTTGCGCCGGCGAAAGGCTACCCGTCCTGGCTGACGATTCGCTCAAAGCCGTCCGGTGCGGCCGACGTGGCCAGGCCCACATCACCGGACAAGCCCGCGCCGCCATGAGTTTATCGGCCTCCTGTCACAGCGTGGCGGCATTGCAGGCGCCGTGCTCTACGTGTTATCAGCCGTGTTTACCCAGCTTGCCGCCAAACACGCCACTTTCGGGGATCAGCGCGGCCCACTTGTTATCAGAAAGTAACCATCGGCTGCGCCAAGTAGTCATGGCATGCCCGGCGCGGTGATTGGCGCGGTGCGCGCGATGGTGATTGGCTCAGCAGATATGACCGAGGCAAGCGCCGCCGCCATCGATCCGGTCCAGGTGTCCTGCGAGGAGGAGACCCTCGCCGTGGGAGTCAGGGCCATCGCGGCCGGCGCGAAAGTGGTGGCCGACGCGCCGGCGGTGGCCGCGGGGATCAGCGGCTGTCCCCTGATCCCCTGCTGCGCGCCGCGCGCGGTGATCCCGAACCGTAAGCCCCCGCAGTGCCCGCCGCCGCGCGGGGATGCCGCACGATAACCCCCGCAGCGCGCCGCCGTGCGCCGAGTTGGCGATGGCCCGATTGGGTACGTTCGGTCCCGGGAAGTAACGTAAGGCCCGAGAGCAGGCACCACCCGAGAGGCAGCCGTGGCGGGAAGTCAGGATGAGGCGTACCTGCTCGGCCTGCGGCTGCGCGGCAGGCGGGTCCTGGTCGTCGGCGGCGGCGCGGTGGCCGCCCGCCGCGTGCCGAGGCTGCTCGCCGCCGGCGCCGACGTCCTGCTCGTCTCGCCCGCGGTCACCGCGCCCCTTGAGGACCTGGCTGCCGGGAAAAGGCTCACCTGGCTGAAACGGGACTACCAGCCCGGGGACTGCGAAGGCGCCTGGCTGGTCTGCGCCTGCGCGGGTCCGCGCGAGGTGAACGCCCGGGCGGCCGAGGAGGCGGAAAGCCAGCACACGTGGTGCGTGCGAGCCGACGACGCGGTGACGGCGACCGCCTGGACGCCCGCCTCCGGCCAGGCCGCCGGCGCGAGCGTCGGCGTGCTCACCGGAGACCCGCGGCGCAGCGCGGCGATCAGGGACGCCGTCGTGGCCGGACTGCGGGCGGGGACGATAGCGGCCCGCCACCACAGGCAGCACCGCAGCGGCGTGGCCCTCGTCGGCGGCGGACCCGGCGACCCCGGGCTGATAACAGTAAGAGGCAGGCAGCTGCTCGCGGAGGCCGACGTGGTGATCACCGACCGGCTGGCGCCACGCGAACTGCTCGCCGAACTGCCGCCTGACGTGCTCGTGATCGACGCGGGAAAGGTGCCGTACGGCCGGGCGATGCCCCAGGACGAGATCAACGAGGCGCTCATCGGGCACGCGAGCCAAGGCAAGTTCGTGGTCAGGCTTAAGGGCGGGGACCCGTTCGTGTTCGGGCGCGGCGGCGAGGAGATGCTGGCCTGCCTGCGTGCCGGGATACCGGTCACGGTGGTGCCAGGCGTCAGCGCGGCGGTCGGGGTGCCGACCGCGGCCGGCGTTCCGGTGACCCACCGCGGCGCCGCGCAGGACTTTCACGTCATATCCGTGCACGTTCCGCCGGGTGACGAGCGGTCGGCGGTCGACTGGGAGGCGCTGGCGAAAAGCGACGGGACGGTGGTGCTCATGATGGCCCTGGAAAGGATAGGAGCGGCCGTCCGGTCACTGATGAGCTACGGGGCCCGCGGGACGACTCCTGTTTCGGTAATCGCGGACGGTACTATGCCGACTCAGCGCACAATTTACTCAACGCTGGAGGAAGTCGAGGAGCAAGTCGCGGACGAGGGGATCCGGCCCCCCGCCGTGGTGGTGATCGGCGGGGCTGTGACCATCGCGGCGGAGCTTGCCAGGCTCTCACGGGCCCTAGGCTCGGCCCCTTCGCCGGTACCCCCGCTGGCGGAGGATAGTTAACGAGCATAAACCAGGCGGCACGATGGAAAGAAAGGGCGTGACGGCGGAGGAATCGCCGTCGCCCGGGATTGAGCAGCGAAACGGCGCAGACGCCGCGGGTGCGGCGGATATGGTCAATTCCATGACTGCGCCTGAGGGCCAAATGGGATCGTCGGGCGGTGCGACGGCGCCACCGCACAGTGCCGGTTCACCGCGAGCGGAGAATGAGCCGGGCGTGTCCGGCTCCCGGCAGCAGTCGCGGGTCCGGGTAGACGCGCGGCTGCTCGAGGCTACCCTGCTGAACCTCAGGAAGCGGGTCGCCGCCATTCCGCTGGTCTTCGACATCCCGGGCGCCGGCGAGGCGTCCGCGGAGCGGGCCAAGCTGCTCAGCCAGATCGACGACTACCTGCTGCCCCGGGTCCGCCAGTCAGCGGCCCCGATCCTGGTCGCTCTCGTCGGCTCCACGGGAGCCGGGAAGTCCACCCTGGTCAACAGCATCGTCGGCACCCAGGTGAGCCTCACGGGCGTCAGAAGGCCCACCACGAACTCGCCGGTACTGGCCTGTCATCCCGACGACATCGGCTGGTTCGCCGAGAACATGTTCCTGCCCACCCTGCCCCGGGTGCGCCAGGAGGGCCTGGCGATGCCAGGCCGGGACGGGCTGCTCGTGCTCGCCGCCTGCGAGGGGATGACCAAGGGCGTCGCGCTGCTCGACACCCCGGACATCGACTCGGTCGTCCGCGCGCACCACGAGTTCGCCTATCAGTTCCTTGACGCCTCGGACCTGTGGCTGTTCATGACCAGCGCGAACCGCTACGCGGACGCGCCGGTGTGGGAGATCCTGCAGCACGCCAGGGAACGCGGCGCCGCGCTCGGCGTCGTCCTGTCGCGGGTGCCGCCGAGCCACCGCGCCGAACTCGTCGCCCACTTCAACGCGATGCTCGACGCCAACGGCATCACGGCGGGCGACCGGTTCGTGATCCCGGAGACCGGCGTGGTGGACAGCATGCTGCCCGCCGACGTTTTCGCGCCGATCCGGGACTGGCTCGCCGAGACGGCGCAGCGCTCCGACCGCAGGGTCGCGGTGCTCAGCCAGACGATGGCCGGCGTGCTCGACACGTTCAAGGCGCGGGTCCCCAGGCTGGCCGCGCACGTGGACGCGCAGGTCGTGCTGCGCACCCGGCTGCGCCTTGACGCCGAGGCCGCGTACTCGGCCGCGCTCACCGAGTTCGACAGCGGAACGCGCGGTGCCCGCCTGCTGCGCGGGGAAGTGCTCGCCCGCTGGCAGGACTACGCGGCCAGCGGTGACCTCGGTGCCGCGCTGCGGGGCAAGCGTCCCGCCCGCAAAGGCAGGAGGGCGCGCAGGGGCACGGGCGTCACCCGGGTCGGCGCGCTCGACGGCGCGCTGCGGACGGCGCTGCAGGGCCTGGTGGTGTCGGTGGCTGACCGCGCCGCCGAGCAGGTGTCCCGCGGCTGGCGTGCCGACTCGGCTGGCGCCGCGCTGCTCGCCGAGTCGGAGGCGAGCAGGGCACGCGGCGAGCGGGCCAAGCGGGAGTTCGAGTCCGCCTTCGGCACGCCCCCGCCGGCGGGGGCTTCCCGGGAGTCCGCCCTCGACCGGTCCTCCCCTGATCTGGCCCCGCGCGTCACCCGGGCGGTCAGCGCGTGGCAGGATCAGCTGATGAGGCTCGTGCAGGCCGAGAACCTGGCGAAACGGATCGGCGGCGCCACCTATGACATCGAGCCGCTGAGCATGGTGACGCTGGTCGCCATGCTGGGCGAGGACGGCGACGCGCAAGGCAAGGACAAGGGCAACGGCGAGGACGGCGTCATCGCCATCGCCGCCGAACTGCTCGCATCGGTGTTCGGCGCGTTCGAGTCCAGGAATCTCATCGACAAGGCCCGCGCCGACCTGACGGACCGGATCCGGCTGCTGCTTGACGAGGAGCTGCTGCGGTTCATCGAGGTCCTCGACGGAGCCGGGCCGCTCGATCCGGTGGCAGCGGTCCGGCTGTACCAGGCGGAGTACTCGCTGGAGGCGGCGCGATGACGGCGCTGCCTTCGGTCGGCCCGCCGCAGATGGCGCAGAAGAACCTGTCCGCCAGGCTGGACGCGCTCGCCGAACTCGTCAGGATCGGCAGGCAGAGGGAGGGCCTGGACGGGTTCGCCACATCCCTGCTTGACGACTCCGAGTCGGTGCTCAAGAGGGCGGGCGAACGCCTCAGGCTGTCCGCCAGCCACACCGTGGTGGCGCTGGCGGGAGGCACGGGGAGCGGGAAGTCCACGCTGTTCAACGCGCTGGCCGGGGCCACCTTCTCGCCGCCGGGCGTGACCCGGCCGACCACTAGGCACGCGCACGCGTGCGTGTGGGGGATGCAGGGCGCGGCCCCGCTGCTTGACTGGCTCGGCGTGCAGCGCCGCCACAGGTACGCGCGCGCCAGCGCGCTTGACTCAGGCGAGGCGGCGCTGAACGGCATGCTCCTTCTCGACCTGCCCGACCACGACTCCGTGGTCTCCGCCTCGATGGCGGCGGTGGACCGGCTGAGCAAGCTGGCGGACATGCTGATCTGGGTGCTCGACCCGCAGAAGTACGCCGACGCCTCGGTCCACAACCGGTACCTGATCCCGCTGGCCGGCCATGCCGGCGTGTTCACCGTGGTGCTCAACCAGATCGACCTGCTGAGTCCGGAGCAGGCCACAGACTGCGAGGACGACCTGCGCCGGCTGCTCGATGCCGAGGGGCTTGCCGGCACGCCGCTGCTGCCGGTGTCCGCGCGCACCGGCGCGGGCCTTGAGGACCTGCGCGCCCTGCTCATGGAGCAGGTGAGCGCCAGCCACGCGGCGAGCGAGCGGATCTGCGCGGACCTCGACTCGGTGACCGGCGGCTTCGCGATCCATTCCGGGGGGGAAGTCGCCCCGGACGCGGTGCTCGCGGCAGCGGTCGCGGCGGACTCCCGCGGGCCGCTAGGGTCTCCGGGGCGGCCGCCAGGGGCGGTGGGGGGGCCGGGCGACGCAAAGGAGCAGAAGCCGCCGTCCCGTCCGCCCTGGGAGATCGGGGAGGACGAAGAGCCCGAGGCGGTCGCCCAGAAGCCGCCGTGGGAGGACGCCACCCCTGACGGCGTGCGCCCGGATGAGGCCGATCCGGTTGCCAACGTGCCCGAGGCGCCGGCGCGGGACCTGGCAGCCGCGTTGTCCGGCGCGGCCGGGCTGACCGCGGTGGCGGACGCCCTCGCGAGCGCCCGGGAGGCGCAGGCTTCCCGGTTCGTCGGGTGGCCCCCGGCCCGGCTCGCCCGCGGGCGGCGCGACCCGGTGCGCACGCTGCGGGCGGCCGCCGGCAACAAGGCCGCCGACCCGTCGGCCGCGGCTGGGGAGGCTCAGCAGTCCGAGGTAGACAACGCCGTCACCGCGTTCGCCGACGCCGTGGGCGGCAAGCTGCCCGAGCCGTGGGCGGCCTCGCTGCGGGCCGCCGCGAGGAGCAACATTGCCGCGGTGCCGTCGGCGCTGGCAGGCGCGGTACGCCAGGCCGTGCCAGGCGGGGTGCGAGTGCCCTCGTGGTGGCGGCTGATCGGCGCCTGGCAGTGGCTGCTGAGCGTGCTCGCCGTCGCCGGGGTGATATGGGCCGTGGTGATCGCCGTCGCGCACGGGGGCAGGGAGCAGTCGACGCTGATCGGCGACGTCTCGCTGATCCCCTGGCTGCTGGTCATGGCGGCGGCGATGCTGCTGCTTGGCTTCCTGACCGCGGCCGGCTGCCAGAACATGGTGCTGCTCGCCGCCGATCGCGAGCGCGAGCGCGCCGAGCAGGCGATGCGCGAGCAGGTAGCCGCGCAGGCCCGCGACCTGGTGCTCGTCCCAGCCGGGCAGGAGATCGGGCAGTACGAGCGCTTCCGGCAGGAACTGGCGGTGGCGCTGGGCCCGCACAGAGCGTAGGCCGCACGGCCCGCTCAGCCGCACGGGGCCCGCTCAGCCGCTGCGTCCGGCACCGGCGCCGGCGATATCCCGAACGGTCCCGGAGTTACCCGGGGACCGTTCGGGATAATGCCTTTCAGTTCTTTACTTGTACAGCGAAGCCGAGCCGTTCGGGTTGATGATCTCCATGGCGGCTAGGACCTGGCTGATGTCCTCGTAGTTGGACGGGTTCCTGTTCCAGATGATGCCCAGCGTGTTGATGTCCAGGTGCTGGAGCTTTTGCATGATCGTGGTCTCGTTCAGGCTGCCTGCCTGATTGATCGCCCAGTTGATCTCGAGCCCGGCGTCCCAGCCTTCCTGGCTGTTGTCGATGGCGTTCTGGTTGCCCAGTCCCGCCGCTTGCATCCCGGCCATGTACGCCTGCAGGCCCGCGGCGGTTGCCTTTTCCTGCGCCGAGGTGCCCTGCTGGGCGGCGGTCAGCCAGTCCTGCATGGAACCGAGCACGTAGATGTTCTTCATCACCGAGGGGCCTCCGGCCGCGGCGATGAAGCTGGGCAGCTCGCAGGCGGAGCATTCGCTGATCGGGATCGTGGGGTCCTGGGCGCGGATCGCGCGGATCGCCGTTATCGAGTCGGTGCCGGGCACCAGGCCGAACAGGATGATCTGCGGTTTCGCGGCCAGCATGTTGACGACCTGCGGTGTCACGTCGGTGGCCCCGACCTGGTCGATCTGGGTCGAGACGAGCTGGAAGCCGTATTGCTTCGCCAGCGTCTGCACGGTGGCCTGGTTGGCCAGGCAGACCGATCCGCAGTTGTCCTCGAGCAGCGCGACGCGGGTGTAGTGCCGCGGCACGATGAGGTTCTGCACGGAGGCGAGCTGGTCCTCGTAGAAGACGTCGTAGAAGCCGGGGAAGCCCCAGGAGTTGAGTTCGCTTGCCGGGTAGCCGTTGGTCTGCCAGCCGGAGGACAGGCTGATCAGGATCGTGTGGTTCGCGATCGCGATCGGCAGCGCGGACTCGGTGTCGGCGCCGGACTCGGGGCCAACGATGAACATCGCGTGGTATGTGTCGATGCACTTGCGCGCGATCAGTTCGGACTGTGAGGCGCTGGACTGGTTGTTGAAGGTGATGTAGTTGACCTTGTGGCCGAGGATGCCGCCGGTCGCGTTGATGTGCTTGAAGTAGGCCTCGGCTCCCCAGTTGTCCGTCTCGCCGATCTGGGCGTATGGACCGGCGAGAGCGAGATCGCCGCAGGCGGTGATGGTGGAATTGGCGCTGGCGTTGTTGCCTCCGCCACCGGAACCGCAGGCGGCGAGAACGCCGGCCAGCAGGACTGCCGCCGCGGCGGCGAAGGGAGTGAAGCGTCTTCGCGTCATATGGTTAACCTCCTATAGACCGACGAGGAGTGAGTTGACGATTGGTGATGCGCGGAAGTCGCTGGGGCCGCCGTCGAATACCAGACGGCCGCCGGACAGGACGAAAATCCGCTGACTGACCTGCGCGACGAGGTCCAGGTCGTGTTCCACGAGAAATACGCAGGTCATCTCGCCGACCCCGCGAAGCAGGTCGGCGAGCCGGTACCGCTGTTCCTCGGACAGCCCGGAGGCGGGCTCGTCGAGCAGCAGCAGTCTCGGCCGCGGCGCGAGCGCGCGGGCTAGCTCGACCATCCGCTGGTTCTCCAGCGTCAGCGACGAGACTTCCCTGCCCTGCATGTGCTGCATGCCGAGGTCTTTGAGGGTCTGCGCGGCCTTGTCCCGCGCGTCATCGAGCCTGCTCGCGGCGATTCGCGTGACGATGCTCGACTTGTGCGAGGCCAGGCAGGCGACGGCCACGTTGTCGAGCACGGTGCGCCCCTTGATCAGGTGCACAGCCTGGAAGGTGCGGCTGACTCCCAGGTAGAAGCGGGCGTGCGGCGGCATCTTCGTGATGTCCCCGCCGTCGAGCAGGACCTGTCCCCGCGACGGCGCCACGCTTCCGCCGATGACGTTGAGCAGGGTGGACTTGCCGGCGCCGTTCGGTCCGCAGAGGCCGAACAGCCCGATCTGGGGGACCGAGATCGTGACGTCCTGGAGCACGGTCAGCCCGCCGTACTCCTTGTCAATCGCCCTGCACTCCAGCAACGGGGCGGTCGTCCCTGGCGTCCCTGGCGTCCCTGGCGTCCCGGGCACGGCGGGCGCCCCGGGCACGGCGCCGCCGAGGGCCGTGCCCGCCCCGGCGGCCTCAGCCGCCGCGCTCACCCCGTCTGCCCCGCTGGTGATCGGGCCCCCGGCGTAGCCGGCCCAATCTATCTGGGTCAGCGGCGCGTCTGCCGCGGCGGCCTTCCTGCCCGCCGCGCCTGCTCGCCGCCTTCGCAGCCACGCCATGCCGGTGTTCACGATCCCAGCGAGCCCTTCCGAGTCCACCAGCAGCACCAGGGTGAGCAGCACCCCCTCTACCACCAGGATGTTCACGCTTACCCAGGTGCTCGCCCCCTGCAGGTACTGGATCACCAGCGCGCCGGCGATGGCGCCGATGACCGACCGCCGGCCGCCGATGAACAGCATGATCAGCAGCGCCAGTTCGGCGGTCGGGTCGACGAGCGTCTCGGGGACGAACTGCTGCGTGCCCGCGTACACGGCGCCGCCAAGGGCGGCGAACACGCAGCCGAGCACGAACAGTTCGAGCTTGCGGCGCGACGTCCGCACTCCCATCGCGGCGGCGGTGCGCTCGTCCACGCCCAGGACGAACAGTTCCAGCCCGATGTCGGAGGTCAGTATCCGCGAGGCGACGAAGACCGCGATCGCCAGGAACGCGACCGTGATCAGGCCGCCGCCCACCGCGATCGCCTCGGTCGACGCCGACGACCACAGCGTGCCGGTCAGCGGCGCGCCGACCGCGCCGCCGAGGAACCCGGTCGAGCTCACATAGCCCACCGCGATCAGCGGCAGCATCAGCGTCGCGACCGCGAGCGCCAGCCCGGAGGCGCGGGTGACCACCGAGCCGAGCAGCAGCGCGGCCAGCGCCGCGCCGGCCATCACGATCGGCGTGGCGACCAGGACCGGCATGTTGAAGTGCGTGTTGAGCATGGCGACGCCGTACGCGCCGACCCCCATGAACACCGACTGGCTGAACGCGATCTGCTGGCTGAACCCGATCTGCACCGCCATTCCTGCGGTGACGATCGCGTAGCAGCCCGACAGCACGACCACCGATCCGGTGTAGCTCTGCCCGTACGCGATCACGGTCACCGCGCCGAGCACCAGCACCAGGCCGGTGGGCGCGAGCGATCTCGCGCGCAAGACGTTAACCAGGCTGTTCACCCGCTCACCGCCGATTCGAAGCCGAGGCCGCGGGGCCAGGCGAGCACCAGCGCGGCGAGGATGGCGTACATGAGCGTGTCTCCGTACTCGGCGCTGACGTAGCCGCCGAGCAGCGCCTCAAGGACGCCGATGAACAGGCCGGCGACCAGCGCGCGGCCGGGCTTGCGGAAGCCGCCGTAAGCCGCGGCGAGGAACCCGGTCAGCGAGATCGTCGCGCCCGACAGGTACGTGTAGCCGGTGATCGGCGACTCCACGATGCCGAACACCGCCGCGATCACCGCCGTGCCCACGAAGATCAGCCAGCGGTAGCGGCGCGTGTCGATCCCCGCGATCCGCGCCCCGACCGCGTTCTCGCCGCAGGCTTCGAGCGCCTTGCCGCCGAGCGTGTAGCGGATGTACACCCAGAACGCCGCGCCGATGATGACCGCGCAGCCGAGCACGAGCAGCCCCGCTCGTTCGAAGTGCAGGCTGGCCCAGGTCAGCGCCTGGCCGTTCCACAGCGCGGGCGCCGCGTGCACGTCGGTGCCGAACAGCATCCTGGCGACGCCGTCGATGAAGAACGACAGCGCGAACGTGAAGAAGAAGGTGACGACGATGCCTTCCATCCGCCGCGGCCCGTCTTGCGCGATGCGCAGCACCACCCGGTCGTAGAGGTAGGCGAAGACCGCCACGACGACGAGCGTGGTGACGATCGCCACCGGCAACGGCAGGCCCTTGACCCGGTACAGGTCGTCGACCCCGAGGGCGCCGACCATCGCGAAGTCGCCGACGGCGAGGTTCAGGATGTTGGACACCCGGTACCAGACCGAGACGCACACCGCGAACACCGCGTAGATCGAGCCGGTCACCAGGCCGGCGATGAGCAGGTTGCCGAATTTCATGCCGCGTCCGCCCGCTTTCCCGGGGGGTTCGGGGGCGTCGTCCCCCCTGAGGTGTCCGTCACGCCGTTGCGCACTTCGACCCGCCTGTTGCACAACGTCAGCGCCCGCCTGGGCGCCTCCTCCACGACGATCAGGGTTGTGCCCTGCTCGTGGATGCTGGCGAGCACGTCATACACCCGCCGCGCGACCGCCTCGGCGAGCCCGAGGCACGGCTCGTCGACCGCGAGGATCCTCGGGTCGCTCGCCAGCCCGCGCGCGATCGCCACCATCTGCTGCTGCCCGCCGGAGAGGGTGCCGGCGGCCTGCTTGAGGTGCGGCATCAGTTCGGGGAAAAGTTCAATCGCTCTCCCGAACGGAGCGGACTTTCTCGCCCGGCTGATGCTCCTCGTCCAGCAGTAGCAGCCGAGGATGATGTTGTCGGCCGCGGACAGGTCGGGGTACAGCTGGCGCCGTTCTGGCACCAGGGTGAGCCCGTGCCTCGCGGCCCAGCGGACGTCGCCGTTGGGGGCCGGCCTGCCGAAGATCTCCACGGCGCCGCGGCGGCGCACCATTCCGGTGATGCCCATCAGGATGCTGGACTTGCCGTTGCCGTTCGGCCCGGTGATGGCGCACGCGTCACCCTCGGCGACGGTGAACGACGCGTCGTGCACCGCCACCACGTTCCCGTAGGAGACCGACAGGCCCCTGACGTTCAGCGCGACCCGCGTGCCGGCGCCTCTCGCGCCGTCCTCGCCGGCTCTGGTCCCGCCCCTGGTTCCCGCCGGGCTCGCCCCATCCGCGCGGTCCGCGCCGGCGCTCGCCCCGCTCTTGCCGGCGCTCGCCCCGCCCGCGGCGCCCTGGCCGCTCACGTCGCCTGCTCCGCCGGTCTCAGCACCGCTCCCTCAGGCAGCGGCCGGACCAGCCGCTGGTAGACCGACAGCCAGCCGACCTCGCCGCTCGGCGGGCGAGCCCGCAGGGCGGCCTTCCGCCGGTCGAGCTCGCCCGCCGGGACGTCCAGGTCCGCGGTGCGGCCAGGGACGTCGATGCGGATGATGTCGCCGTTTTCGACCAGCGCCAGCGGTCCGCCCGCGGCGGCCTCGGGTGACACCTCGCCGACCACGATGCCCTTGTTGACCAGGCCGGACAGCTGCCCGTCCGTGACGACAGCGACGTCGCCTGTCAGCCCTGCGCCGTCGAGGGCGAACACGAGCTGAGAGGCCATGCCCATGCCGGGTGATCCGGTGACGCCCTGGCCGCGCAGCACGACCACCTCGCCGCCCTTCACCTCGCCGGCGCGCACCGCGTCGAGCGCCTGCATCGGCGACTCGTACACCACGGCGGGGCCGGTGAAGTCGAGCCGCCGGTCATCGGCGACCGCCAGCTTGACGATGCCCCCGGCGGGAGCGAGGCTGCCGCGGATCAGCACGATCGTGGGCCGCCGCCCGAGCGCCCGTTCGGGCGGCCTGATCGTGTCGGTGTCCGCCACTTTCGCGTCCGCCAGGTTGCGCGCCACGGTTTCGCCGGTGACGGTCAGCGCGCCGCCGTCGAGGAGGCCCTCAAGCTGCTTCATGACCGCGCGGGTGCCGCCGGCGTCCTCGAACTCCTCGATCGGGGTCTCGCCGTTGGGCCGGATCGCGGTCAGCAGCGGGACCTGGTCGGCGAGCCGCTCGAACAGCCCGTACACGTCCACCCCGCACTCGGCTTCGGCCGCGATCGCCTGCAGGTGCTTGACCGAGTTGATCGATCCGCTGACCGACAAGATCGCGGTGACCGCGTTGCGGAACGCCGCGGGGGTCATGATGTCGCGCGGCTTGAGGCCCTCGGCGACCATCTCGACGATCCGCACGGCGGCCTGGTCGACCGCTCGCCACATCGGCTCGCTGTTCGCCCGTACCGGGGTGCTGCCCGGCAGCGCCATGCCCAGCGCCTCACAGGCCAGGTGCATGGTGTTGGCGGTGCCGATGCCCGCGCACACTCCCGGGCCGAGCACCGCGTTCTCGCTCATCTCGGCGAGCTCGTCCGCGCTGAGCCGCCCGTTGGCGACGTGACCCGCGGCGAGGAACACGTCCTCGATGTCGCAGTGCCTGCCCTTGTAGGTACCGCTCGGCTGGTAGCCACAGGCGACGATGATCGTGGGGATGTTCAGCCGCGCCGCGGCCATCAGCTGGCCTGGCGCGGTCTTGTCGCAGGAGGCCAGGCAGATCATGCCGTCGAGCTGAGCCCCCTCCACCTGGACCTCGATGTCGCTGGTGATCAGGTCGCGGGCGGACAGGATGTACCCGCCGCGGTGCCCGGCGCTGGTGATGAAGTCGCTCGGCGCGGCGGTGCGCACCTCGAAGCCGACGCCGCCGGCCAGCTCGATCGCCCGCCTGGCGCGCCGGGCGATCTCGTCCAGGTGGCTGAAGCAGATCGCCAGCTGCGAAGAGGTGTTCACGATCGCGATCTTCGGCTTGAGCATGTCCTCGTCGGACAGGCCGAGCGCGAGCCACTGGGCGCGGCGGGTCGCCCAGCGGGAGGTGCCGGGCTCGTAATTGCTGCGCAGGTTCACTTCTTCCTCCTTTCCGGGGGGTTCCGGGGGGTCGTCCCCCGGGCCAGCACTGGACCCTCCCGTTGTCGATGCGAACCCAGTCGCCGGTCGCGATGACCTCGCACGGGTCCGCGTCGAGGCCGGTGACGGCGGGAACCCGGGTGACCACCGCGCCGAGCGCGGATTTGGCAGAGATGCGGCCGATCACCATGCCGATCGGCGCGGTGCCGCTCAGCCGGGTCGTCTGGAAGAACCCCGACCAGCCAGACGACCCTTTCGCGCTGGGAAAGACGAGGATCTTGCCGGTGAAGCAAACGCCGACGAGTTCGTGCCGGCGCTCGATGATCACGCCGCGGGACGGGTCGATTCCGCCCCAGCCCGAAATGGGCTCATGCGAGACGAGAGCCTCGCCCTCAGCAATTCCCGGGACGACCATGCGTCCGTGGAGGATGACTGGGCTCATCCCCGTCCACCGTCATCGGCACTGTAATCGAACGCGCTAGCGAATGTCAAGTGCGCTACGGAACGCATTTCAGTCCTCCGTTCCAGCGCCCGGTGACCGCGGCGTCGATGCACTCCTCGAGAGTGCCGAACCAGGCCTCGATGCCGAGAATCGCGGGCAGGTAGTGCGCCTGCTTGGCGGAGTCGGTGGCGAACACCTTCGTCCCCTTCGGCGCCGCCCGCGACATCGCGGGGCAGGAGTCGGCGAGAACGTGGCCGCCGGCCCGCTCGATGGTTTGGGTGTAGCCGCTGCGGTCGGCGACGTCCTTCAGCGCGCGCGGCGCCATCAGCCACAGCTCCGTGCCGGGCGACAGGCGCTTGCCGTCGAGCGCGGCGGCCGCCCGCCTGATCTGGTCGACCGAGGCGTGCGGGCAGCCGAGAAGCACGAAGTCCACGTCGGCCGTGTCGCCTATCTCGTTGAGCGTCTGGTAGACCGCCCGGCGCTCGGCCGGACCGTAGACCACTGGCTCGGGGAGCCCCGCGCCGCCGAACGCGGCCTCCAGCGTCGCCGCCTCCGGCGTGATGCCGGGGATGTGGTAGAGTTCCACGCCGCCCGAGGTGGCCGCCGCCGCGCCGAAGTGCTTGAGCTCGGTCAGGTCCGGCCTGCCGATGTCGCCAGTGATCACCGGGTGATCCTCGCCCGCCACGCCGCCGGCGAAGTAGCCGAGCATCCCCCAGTCCTGGAAGTTGTCGACGCGCACGGTGACATCGACAAGGTGCGTGCCGTGCCGGTTCTCGTCCCTGTGGTTGCCCCAGCACGGGACCTTGCCGGTCAGCGAGGCGGCGCCAGCCGACGCGGTGCCCTCGCAGTTGGTCCGCGCGCCGAGCACCGAGTTGGCGTAGATCACCGCGGAGGACTCCATCCACACGCAGTGCTCGCCTCGCATCGGCAGGTTCCCTACCTGGTAGGGCGTGCAGGTGGCGAGGATGTTCACCCCGTGCCGGCCGTAGAAGGACTCGGCGCTCGCCTGCAGCTCGATGTTCTCCTTGGGATAGGGGACGATGCCGAGCGCGTCGGCGCCGAAGCCGTGCTGCAGCTGGCAGGTCGGGACCCGCATGCCAGGGATCTCCAGGTCCGCGTCGCTGTCCAGGTTGATGACCGCGAACGCCTTGTCCCAGCCGCCCTCCCTGACGAGCCGCGCCTTGACAGGGGATGGCTGGGTCATCGTGCCCGCGACGTTGCGCACGTCGCACAGCCGGCCGGCGTCGAGCGCCTGGCCGTACCGGATCAGCAGGTCCATGGCGGCGGCGACGGCGGCGCCCTCGGCCCCGTCGCGCATCCGCTTCTCGTCGTCGGTGAGGAACATCAGGATTCGCCTCCCGGACTGGGTGTCATCCATCCCCCAGGTTCGCGGCGAGCCGCTCACGCAGCCGCGCGATGTCGATGTCGTGCACGCTCCCGGTGCCGCCCTGCGCCTGCGTCGTGAGGTCGAGCGCGTGCGCGGCGGCCGCGCCCATCGCCGAGCACGGCCCCATGACCCGCACGCTGGACAGCGCGGCGGCGTCGCCGTCCACGCAGCGGCCGGCCGCCACCAGGTTGTGCGCTCCCGGAAGCGTCATCGACCGCAGCGGCACGTAATGCACGTGGCCGGCGTCGAACATCTCCCAGACGTAGCCGTCCGACCTGTCGTGCAGCTCGACGGGCCAGGCGGTGCGCGCCACCGCGTCGTCGAACCGCGTGCCGTCGCGAACCTCGCCCACGGTGAGCTGGTGGACGCCCTTGATCCAGCGGGTCTGGCGGCGGCCGGGGAACCCGTAGGCGCGCACCCGGGCGTCGCCGAACGCCTTCGGGAACTCGGCGCGCAGCAGCGCTATCGCGCGATCCGCCTGGTCCCTGCCGTCGAACATCGCGCGCGCCGCATCCACGGGATCGAGCGGCGCGTCGATGTGCGTCACGTTCAGCACCGCGGTGCCGCGGCCGGGGAAGAAGAACGCCAGCCCGCCGCGCCGCAGCAGCCCGCACTCCTCGCCGCGCGCGGCGAACACCGCGTCGATCTCGCCCATTTCGGGCTTGTGATTCTCGTCGAGATTCTCCACGATGACCTGCTGGCTGCCGTAGATGGGGCGTTCGGGCACCCAGCACGGCAGCCCGGCGAGCCAGGCGAGCGCCGCGTCGCCGCTCGCGTCCACGTAGCCCGCTGCGCGGACGCGCACGTCCCCGTACCTGGTGGCCAGGTCGACGGCGCCGAGGCAGCCGTCGGTCATCGTGGTCTTCTGCAGCACCGCGCCGGTCACCACCTGGATGCCGAGGTCGCGCACCGTCCTTTCCAGCCAGCGGCCGAGCGCCACCTCGTTGTAGAAGACGGTCGTGGTGTGGCCACGGGAGAAGTGCAGGTCCCCGGACGGGCCGAGCTCGCGGAAAATGTCGTCGAAAACGCCGTGCGTCAGCTGTGTGTAATCCGGTGCGTTACCGAATACGCCGCAGAAAAGGCCGATGAGTGAATGGACCATCTGACCGCCGATAAGCGGCAGCGAATCCACCAGCACGACGCTGCGGCCCAGTCGCGCCGCCTCGATCGCCGCGGTCGAGCCCGCGATCCCAGCGCCGACGACGCACACGTCGGCGCTGACCTCATGAACGGCGCCGACGGCCTGCCTGGTCATCACGTCCAGTTTCAGTTCGGTCAGCGCGTGCGGCATAAGGCTCCTGTTCGCGGGTCCCATGCACGCATATGCACGGGCTCGTAACTCAGCGAAAAGCACGGGTAACGCCCGTACCTTTCCATGACGGTAGAATTTCGGACCGTATGGCCGCAAACAAAATATTCTGCTGTACGCTATAGATGTGGTTTATGCCGGCCTCGCCGGCGAGACGGGGGACCGGTTCAGAGGCGGCGAGCGGTCTCCACGATGAGGCGGCGCAGCCACGCGTGCGCCGTGTCGTCCTCGTACTGGCGGTGCCACCACAAGGATTCGACGATCGGCTCGGGGTCGCCAGGGCATTCGAGCACGCGCAGGTTCGCCTGGGCGGCGAGCCGGCTGGCGAGGCGTTCCTGCATCAGCGCCACCCGGTCCGTCCCCGCGACGAAATACGGCACGGACAGGTAGCTCTCCACCCGGACGGCGATCCGCGGCTGGATGTCGAGCAGCGCGAGCTGGCGCATCACGGGAACCGCCGGCGGATTCGGGTTGCTGCGGTAGTAGGGGGCCACCCAAGGTAGCTGCGCTATGTCCCGCAGCCGCAGCTTGCCCGCGTCAAGTGCCGGATTGCTGGCGTCTACCAGGCACACCCAGCGGTCACGGAACAGCTCGGCGGATCTGGTGTCGGGCAGGGCGAATCCGTGGGTGGGCGGGGCGACCATGCCGTCCACGAACCTGATGCCCTCCGCGTACTCGGTGCTCATCGACTCCCTGACCAGCCGGATGTGCAACCGGGTGCGTGGTGCCGCCTTCCTGATGGCCTGGGACAGTGCCTCACCCATCACCATGATCGTGTAGTCGGCCATGACGAGGGTGAACTCCCGTTCCGACGTCGCCGGGTCGAAGTGCGTGCTCGCGGCGAACAGCCTTTCCGCCGCGGCGCACACCCCCTCCACCTGCTCGGCGAGCTGGGTGCCGAGCGCGGTGAGCGCATACTCCCCGCGCTCGCGGACCAGCAGCTCGTCGCCGAAGTGCCTGCGCAGCCGGGCCAGCGCCGCGCTCGCCGCCGGCTGGGTGACGCCGAGCCGCTGCGCCGCGCGGGTAACGCTGCGCTCCCGGACCAGTTCGCGCAGCGCGACGAGCAGGTTCAGGTCGAGATTTGCCAGATGAGCGACCGGTCGGGGCATGGTCTCCCCATCCAACGACGCTTCCGCCTCGCTGACAAGAGCCCCTCGCCGCACCGTGACGCTGCTGTTACATGAGACGAGTGCCCGCCTTTGGCCTGGTACGTTCCACCGCCCGCAGGACGGCCCCCGCCCTCGCCCTTCCGCTTGCGGCCCGCCCTTCCGCCGCGCGGCCTCCGTGACCCGCCCCTCCGCCGCGCGACGGTTGGAATATTTGCTCTGTAATGATGTAATCAAGTCATGGAAGGCAGGGAACCGCTCGACGCGTATTCGCGGATCGTGGCGGGGGTGGCCGAGCAGCTTACGCCCAGGGTCGCCAGCCTGCGGGTGCCCCGCGGCGGGTCCGCGGGCCGCGGGTCGGCGGAAAGCCTCGGCTCGGCTGTGGTGTTCACGACCGACGGCTTCCTCCTCACCAACGCGCATGTCGTCGGTCGGGCGACTGGCGGCACGGCGGCGTTCTGGGACGGGACTTCGGTGCCGTTCCAGGTGGTGGGCGCGGACCCGCTGTCGGATCTGGCGGTGCTGCGCGCGACCGGTGACACGCCCGCGCCTGCGGTCCTCGGCGAGGCCGACGACCTTGTCGTCGGGCAACTCGTCGTCGCCGTCGGCAACCCGCTCGGGCTGGCTGGCTCGGTTACCGCGGGCGTGGTCAGCGCCCTCGGCCGTTCGCTGCCCGCGGGTCTGCATGGGCTGATCGAGGACGTCATCCAGACCGACGCGGCGCTAAACCCGGGCAACTCCGGCGGCGCGCTCGCCGATGCTCAGGCCCGCGTTATCGGGGTCAACACCGCCGTGGCCGGGGTCGGGCTGGGGCTCGCAGTCCCAGTCAACGCCACTACCCGGCGGATCGTGTCCGCGCTGATGCGGGAGGGCCGGGTGCGTCGCGCCTACCTAGGCATCGTCGTGGCCCCCGCCCCGGTCGCCCCCGCGTGGCGTCCTCGTCTGGGCGGCCGTTCCACCGGCCTGCGAGTCGCCTCGGTGGTGACCGGCGGCCCGGCCGAACGGGCCGGGCTGCGCGCGGGGGACCTGCTGCTGACAGCCGGCGGCCACGAGGTCGCGACCGCACAGGACCTGCAGCGGCTGATGTTCGCCGAGTCGATCGGGCGGCGGCTCCCCATTACCGTGATGCGCAACGGCGCCCTGGTCGACGTAATCGCCGAGCCCGCTGAACTCGTCTCGGCCTAGACGGATTCCAACTGGTCCCGCGGACCGGGGCATCTGCGCATCTGGCCCGGTAGAACCGGGGCGGATGCGCATCTGGCCCAGAACGCGGCGCGAGCCAGTGGCTGGCGCGGGACGCGCGGGGGACGCGCGGGACGCGCGGGACGCGGGTTCGGTTAGCGGCGGTCTTCGTTGCCGTCTGCAGATCCGCGCCAGACCCGCCAGGGGCGACGCGTTCCCCGGTGACAGGCGGCCTTGCCGGAATTACGCAGCCGGGTTTGCGGCTTGCGGGCATATCTCCTGATCCTGGCCAGCGCGGCGCGGGCACGGCGCCCGCGCGCCCGTGCGTGAGGGCCGCGCGCCCCCGCGCTGATATGCCCGGAATGTCCACCGCTGCGGGCGGCGCGGCGCACACAAGCACCGCGATGCGGCTCAAACGAGGGACCCGGATGAGCCCCAGGCCACCCGACGCGTCCCAAGCAGCCAGGATGTTCCACATTGCGTGCGCGGCAGCGCCGGCCGCGCGGGCGCGGCCCGGTCGGGCGGTTCTTTCGAGTCCCTTTGCCATTCTCGTTTCTTCCCGGAAACCCGAATAGCCAAAGGAACCGCCTGCCGTGGACGCGGTCGGCTGCGCGGGGCACGCGCAAGCCGGCCCGACTGGAGACAGCGCCACTTCCGCAAGACCCCGGTTAATTAAGGAGACCGCCGGCATCGGGTGCGTGTGGCATTGAGCACCCAGTCCTGAGTTCCGTGTGCCGTGCCTGAGTGGCCATCGCGGCGGGATCTATACGAAAGGGCGCTCCGCGCTCGGCCCTTGGCGGCGCACGCCGGACAGAAAGAGGTCCACGTCGCGGCGACTGGTCAGCCGCACGAACCGGAGGTGAGAGTTCGCCGGGGCGGCCGCGGCTTCGGAGTACCTGGCACGGTACTCGGCGTGCTTGTGCCAGGACCAGGAGATGATCGACTGTCCCGGGTCCCAGCTGAAAAAGTTCTGCCAGCGCTCGCGGTTGCCATTCCACAGTTCCTCGCGACCCGCCACCCGCCGGAACGTCCGCCAGATGACCTGCCGCGTCACGGTGTGCTTGGGGAGGTCGAGCCAGACGACGGTGTCCGCGCGCGCCCAGACGAGCGGCTGGACCGTACCGTAATTGCCGTCTATGACCCAGCCGTCCGCCGCCGCCTCCGCGCCGACGACGCGCCGGAATTCGTCTTTGGGGAGCGGTTCCCAGTCCGGCTGGTGATGGATGCCGTCCAGTTCGAGATGCGGCACGTCCAAGATGGCGGCGAGTTGGCGGGCCAGCGTGGACTTGCCGGAACCTGATATACCGACAACAGAAACCCGACGCACGTTTGCGGAGCGTAACACGGAGCGGCCAGTACCGCCAGTCACTTTCCTCCCGCTGCGGGAACCCGCTCCGGGAAACCCGCAGCGGGTTCCCCCGAGGCGCCCAAGCGGGCCCTCGGAGGCTACCCCCGAGGCCGCCCGGCGGGCTCCCACCGCGCGCGCCGCCGCAGGTGCCACGCGGCGCGGCATGATCTCGCATCGCGCCCAAGATCGCAAGTCGTTGTCCACAGGCAGTGGACAAATCGGACGCGTTATCCACAGGCTGCAGACGGTTCTTACCTGGCCGCCGTCATTTCCCGCACCGTGAAAGTGCACATCGGCCGGCGGATGCCGGCGGATGGGAGCACCGCGGAGCAAGGTCCGTATAAGGAGGACGGCGATGAGCCAGGCTAACTACATCACTCTGACAGGGTTCGTGACGGCCGAGCCCAAGCTGGGGCGTACCAAGGTCTCCGGGACGCCGGTCGCCAAGATCCGGGTGGGCTCGACGCCCCGCTGGCTTGACCGTACGACCGGGGAGTGGCGCGATGGCGAGACTTCCTACTACAACGTGAAGTGCTGGCGCAAGCTCGCGGAGAACGTCACGGGTTCCCTGCGCAAGGGCGACATGATCTTCGTCCGCGGCAAGTTCCGCACGCGGACCTGGACGGACGAGCAGCAGCACACCAGGGTGGAGCTCGAGGTCGAGGCGGACTCCGTGGGGCATGACATGTCGTTCGGCTGGTCGCACTTCAACCGGGGTGTGCATGTGCCGCCAGAATCGGTGCGCGCCCAGGCCAACGGTGAGGCGGCCAGGCAGGACATGGCGCCGGACGCGGACGACGCCGAGTACGACGAATACGGCGGCCTGCCCGGCGATGAGGGCTTCGACGGCGATCCGGCGGCGGGTGGCCCCGACGATCCGCCGCTGGGTGCGCCGCGCCTCACCGACGATGGCGGTGAGGACACCGATGACAGCGCCTTCGCCAAGCTGACCAGGGACTTCGGTCAGCCTGCCGAGGAACCAGCGCCGCTGTAGGGCCGCGCGGCACGAAGACCGGCCGGCACCACGCCAGGACCACGCCGGCACCACGCCAGGACCGGGCCAGGACCCGCCGGAAGGGGGGTGCCGCCCGCGGCGGATTGTCGCGCCAGGCAACCCACCCGCTGCGGGCGGCCCCCGACATTACAGGTTCTCCGCACGGAGTGCACGTGCAGCATCTATTGTGTTACCTAGAGTTACTTGCAGTGCTGGATCAAAGTGGACGTCGGGGAAATAGAGGCAGCGACAGGCGGAGTCATGCCAGCAGTCCAGGAAGTGATCAGGCATCGGCAGCGCGAGTTCGGCCGGCTCGTTCGCTGGCCGTGGTACTGGCCGCTGCTCGCCATGCCGCTGCCGCTGATCACCTACGTGGTGTCCGTGCTGGCCGCCTACCTCGCGCTGGCAGGCTGGGAAGCCGGCCAGACACCGCTGCGCCTCGGGGATCTGCTGCTTTTCGCCGCGCTCATGGCCTGCGGGGCGATCTGCATCGAGGCGACGAGGAGGCTCGGTCAGCCCGCCGGCGTCTCCAGGGACCTGCTGTCCGCGTGGTGGCTCCCGGTCGCCCTGCTGCTGCCGCCGTTCTACGCGCTGGCCGCGCCGGCGGTCCTGGGACTGCTGCTCTTCCTGCGAGCGGGCCGCACACCCGTCTACCGGCGGATGTTCAGCTCGGCGGCACTCGGCCTGGCGGGCGCCTGCGCCTCGGTCATGTTCCGCTGGCTCACCCCCGTCTCCCAGCAGGGCGAGGGAAGCGGCTGGCTGACGTATCCGGGGCAGCACGTCTGGTTCCTGCGCCCGCAGCAGGCAGGGGTCGCGGTAGCGTGCGCCATCGCGTTCGCCGTGGTCAACACCTGCCTGGTGGCCGTGGCCGCGTGGCTCGCCGAGCCCGAGGCGAAGCTGGGCGACATGCTGTGGGATCGCGAGCGGATGGTGCTCGACCTGACCGAAACCTGCGTCGGCATCCTGGTCACGATCGCGTGCGCGCTCAGCCCGCTGCTGCTGGGCGTCGCGCTGCCGCCCGTGGTGCTGCTGCAGCGCAGCCTCATGCACCAGCAACTCAAGGCGGCGGCCCGGATGGACGCCAAGACGGGCCTGCTCAACGCGACCGCGTGGCAGCGCGAGGCCGACGCCGAGATCGCGCGGGCGCAGCGCCTCGGCGAGCCGCTCGCCGTCCTGCTCGCCGACGTCGACCACTTCAAGAGGGTCAACGACACGTACGGCCACCTCGCCGGCGACGACGTGCTGCGCGCGCTCGCCGCCGAGCTGCGGCACCAGGTCCGCGAGTCCGACCTGGTCGGCCGCTTCGGCGGCGAGGAGTTCGTCATCCTGCTCCCCAGGACGCAGGCTGAAGAGGCGTGCCGCATCGCCGAACGACTGCGGCACGGGGCCAGCGGCATGCAGGTGCTCGTGGCCGACACGACGGTGGCGGTCACGGTCTCGGTAGGGATAGCGGTGTTCAGCCGTCACGGGCGCGACCTGTTCGAGCTGCTCGCGGCCGCGGACCTCGCCCTTTACCGCGCCAAGAACACCGGCCGGGACCGGGTGTGCCTGTACGACCCGGCCGATGCCGCACCGGACACAAGCCACTTAGCGACAGCATCTAGGCTGGACAGCATGCCGGAGTACATATACACCCTGCGCGCCGTCCGTAAGGCGCACGGTGACAAGCTCATTCTCGACGACGTCACCCTGAGCTTCCTGCCTGGGGCGAAGATCGGTGTCGTCGGCCCGAACGGCACCGGCAAATCCACCCTGCTGCGGATCATGGCCGGGATCGAGCCGGTGTCCAACGGCGAGGCTCGCCTGATGCCCGGCTTCACCGTCGGCATCCTTCCCCAGGAGCCGGTGCTCGACGAGACCAAGACCGTGCTCGGCAACGTCGAGGAAGGCGTCGCCGAGACCAAGAAGCTGCTCGAGGCTTACAACGAGATCGCCGAGAAGATGGCGGTCGACTACTCCGAGGAGCTTCTCGAGCAGCTGGGCAAGCTGCAGGAGCAGCTTGAACACAAGGACGCCTGGGACCTGGACAGCCAGCTGGAGCAGGCGATGGACGCGTTGCGCTGCCCGGCCCCCGACGCGGAGGTGACCACCCTCTCCGGTGGCGAGAAGCGGCGGGTCGCCCTCTGCAAGCTCCTGCTCCAGCAGCCCGACCTGCTGCTGCTCGACGAGCCGACCAACCACCTGGACGCGGAAAGCGTCCTCTGGCTCGAGCAGCACCTGGAAAAGTACCCGGGCACCGTGGTGGCGGTCACCCACGACAGGTACTTCCTCGACAACGTGGCGCAGTGGATCCTCGAGCTCGACCGCGGCCGCGCCTACCCCTACGAGGGCAACTACTCCACCTACCTGGAGACCAAGGCGGCCCGCATCAAGGTGGAAGGCGCGAAGGACGCCAAGCGCCGCAAGCGCCTCGATGACGAGCTCGAGTGGGTGCGGTCGAGCCCGCGCGCCCGCCAGGCCAAGTCAAGGGCCCGCCTGCAGCGGTACGAGGAGATGGCGGCCGAGGCTGACAAGAACAGGAAGCTTGACTTCGAGGAGATCCAGATCCCGCCGGGCCCGCGGCTCGGGAACACGGTCGTCGAGGTCAGCGACCTGTCCAAGGGGTTCGGCGACCGGGTGCTCTTCGAGGACCTGAGCTTCAGCCTCCCCCGCAACGGCATCGTCGGTGTCCTCGGCCCGAATGGCGTCGGCAAGACCACGCTGTTCAAGATGATCGTCGGTGACGAGCAGTCGGACGCGGGCACGATCAAGGTCGGCGAGACGGTCACGATCTCTTACGTCGACCAGGACCGCGAGCGCATCGACGCCAAGAAGAACGTCTGGGAGGCGATCTCCGACGGCGAGACGTTCATCCACGTAGGCAGCACCGAGATCCCCAGCCGCGCGTACGTGGCGGCGTTCGGGTTCAAGGGCGCGGACCAGCAAAAGCCGGCCGGGGTGATGTCCGGCGGCGAGCGCAACCGGATGAACCTGGCGCTTACCCTCAAGCAGGGCGGCAACCTGCTGCTGCTCGACGAGCCGACCAACGACCTCGACGTCGAGACGCTGGCAAGCCTGGAGAACGCCCTGCTGGAGTTCCCCGGCTGCGCCGTGATCACCAGCCACGACCGGTGGTTCCTCGACCGGGTCGCCACGCACATCCTCGCCTGGGAGGGCGGCGCGAACTGGTTCTGGTTCGAGGGCAACTTCGAGGCCTACGAGAAGAACAAGATCGAGCGCCTCGGCGCCGAGGCCGCCCGCCCGCACCGCGTCACCTACCGCAAGCTCACCAGGGGCTGATGACGGCAGGAGGCCGGCTGGCCTGCGCGAAATGCCGCCGCGCCGCGCCCACCGCCCGCCCTCGGTTATCCCGAACGGGCGGTGGTTCCTCTTGCGCCGGATAGTGGCTGAGTGCTCAGGCAGGCGTGAGACCGAGGTCGCCGAAACCGCCCTGCGGGCCGGGGCCGGGTTCCGGCGCGGCGTTGACCAGGCTGTGCGCGGCCATCACGAGGTAGTCCCATAGCTGCGCGTCCACCGCCTCGTCCAGGGCAAGCTCGTCGAGCGCGGTCCGCATGTGCCGCAGCCAGGCGTCTCGTTGCGCCTCGCCGATGCGGAAGCGCGCGTGCCGCATCCGCAGCCGCGGATGCCCGCGCAGGTCGTTGTACGTGGACGGCCCGCCCCAGTACTGGATGAGGAACAGCCGCAGGTGCTCCTCGGCCGGCCCGAGGTCCTTCGCCGGGTAGACCTGCCGCAGGTCCGGGTCGGCGGCGACCTCCTGGTAGAACCGGTGCACCAGCCGGGTGAACGTCTCCTCGCCGCCGACTGCCTCGTAGAGGCTGCGCGGCGACTGCGCGGTTTCCTCGCTCATAACGGTGCCAGCGTAGCAACCCGGCTAGCGCGAACGGTCCGGCCACGGCGCACGGTCCGTCCGGCCACGGCGCACAGTCCGGCCACGGCGCCCGGGCCCGGGCGGGCCCGGGCGGGCCGGCGTGGCTCAGGCCGCCGCCGGGTGGATCCCCGCGGTGGCCAGTGCCGCCTTGATCCTGGCGCGCATTTCCCGCTCGACCTCCCACTGGCGCAGCGGCGCCGTCTTCGCCACGATCCGCATGGTGACCATGTCGGCTGCCACCTGCTGCGCGCCCCACACCTCGGGCTCCTCGAGCATGGCCGTGCGCCAGGCTGGCTCGTTCCACATGCTCTGGGCGGCATCGGACAGCAGCGTCCTGATGGTGGACAGGTCGGCCGCGTAGGGGACCGGGAAGTCGATCACCGCGCGCGCCCAGCCCTGGGATTCGTTGCCCACCTGCTCGATCGTGCCGTTCCTTATGTGCCAGACGACGCCGTTCACGTCCCGCATCCGGGTGATCCGCAGCGTGACAGTCTCCACCGTTCCGGTGGCGTTGCCGACGGTGATCACGTCCCCGACCCCGTACTGGTCCTCGAGCAGCATAAAGATCCCCGACAGGTAGTCGCGGACCAGGTTCTGCGCGCCGAACCCGATCGCGATGCCGACCACGCCGGCGCTGGCGAGCAGCGGCGCGAGGTTGATCCCGATATCGCCGAGCACCATGACGCCGGCGATGGAGAAGATCACGACCGACGCCGTGCTGCGCAGGATCGAGCCGAGGGCGCGGACCCGCTGGTGGCGACGCTCGGCGACCAGGGCGCGTTCCACGCTGGCCGCGGCCGCCGCGATCTCCGCCTGGTTAGGTGTCCCGTCGGCGGATTCCCCGGCCTTGTCGGGGCTCTCCGCGACCGCGCCGTTTCCGGCTACCGCGCCGCTTTCCGCTACCGCGCCGCTTCCGGCTACCGCGCCGTTTCCGGCTACCGCGCCGTTTCCGGCCGCGCCCGCGGGCCCGGACTCTGTCGCCGGCCCGCCGCGCGAACGCCGGGCGCGCAGCCGGCCGCCGACCCGCAGTGAGGACGTCATGCCGTTCCTGAGCTGCGGCAGGATGCTGTCGGCCGCCCGCTCGGTGATCCGGTTGATCAGCCGGTGCAGCACCGCGCGGAGGACCAGGGCGAGCGCGATGACGTAGGCCACCCGTATCAGCAGATGGACCGGGCCGGCCAGGAAGTTGTCGGTCAGCGAGGCAAGCCGGCCGTTATGCGTCAGGTCCCAGACGACCCGGCAGGCGATGCCGGGACTGCTGCCGCAGTTGCCCGTCAGCGTCGTCGGCGCGTGATCCGTACCGAAGATCGCCATCTGGACGTGCCGCGACACTGGAGCCTCCCTGGGGGTATGGACCGCTCCAGGCGAGGCTACCGGCGCACGGCGGGACGACGGGACCGCACGCGGAACATGTGAGGGTGCTCATAGACCGCCCGCTGCGGCCGTCCGCCCCGGCAATCGCCCCGCCCGCCCCACACCGCCAGCCGCGACGGCGACGTGATCCCGGCCGAGATCAGGTGCTCGGCCGCCGCGTGGAGATCGTCGAACACGTTCTGCCTGCGGCCGAGCATCCCGTCCCGGTGCCACTGCTCGCCTTCCTCGCTGCCGCCGCGCAGCCCGGCGATCGCGTACACGCCGCCCGCCTCGACCCAGGCGAGGATGTTCGCCGAGTAGCCCGGGTCATGCTCACATCGAACCCGCCGTACCCGTAAAGGATCGTCGATCTTTCTCCCGAACGATCCGGGCTTCCCCCGGCCGGCTCCAGTATCACCAGCCAGCGGCCGTCCATGCCGGCAGCCGGCGCGTGCAGTCCGGCCACCCGGGCCGCGAACGCCTCACGCCCAGCAAGCCGCGCCCGGTAGGCGGCCCAGGCTTCCTCTTCGGCATCGAGCCATCGCCTGGTCTCGTCCGCCGTGGCGTCCTCCAGCCACCGGTAGGGGTCTGGGACGAGGTGCCCGAATAGGTCTTCTTCGAGGTCCAGGCGTCGTGCGGGGGGATACTGAGCGCGAAAGGATGCCATGAGCGCACCCTAACCTGCGTCGTTACTCCCCATTAACCAAGAATGCACGGAGCGCCGAGTACTCTTAACGTGTTGGCGGAGGCACGTGGCTTCGGTCACACCAGGAAACACGGAGCCCTGGTGATGCGAGCGGCGCCTCACGACGGTGCCTGCGGAGGTGCCTGTGCGACGTGTGCTGCTGCTCAACGTTACCTACGAGCCGCTGACGACGGTCGGGCTCAGGCGAGCGGTGTGCCTCGTGCTCTGCGAGAAGGCAGAGATCGTGCACGACGACGGCAACGGCCTGGTGCTGCATTCCGCCTCGGTCACGCTGGCCACCCCGTCGGTGATCAGGCTCCACAGGTACGTCCGCATTCCGAATCGCAATCGCGTGCCGCTGACCAGGGCGGCACTGATGCGCAGGGACAACTACAAGTGCGCGTACTGCGGCCGGCACGCCGAGACGATTGACCACGTGATCCCGCGCAGCCGCGGCGGCCAGCACACCTGGGAGAATTGCGTCGCCTCCTGCACGATATGCAATCACCATAAGGCGGACCGGCTGCTGGAGGAACTCGGCTGGACGCTGCCCGTCGCGCCGGTCGTGCCCCGCGGCGCGCACTGGCGCCTGATCGGCGCCCAGTACGACGGCGACCCCCAGTGGGAGACCTACCTGGGCACCACCAGCGCCGCCTGACGCCGCCTGTCATCGGCACGCCGCCTGTCATCGGCACGCCGCCCGCGACGGGCCCCCGTGCCCGCCACAGCCGTTCCACACGACCCACCTGTTCCACCCGGCAGGCCGCCGATCCCCGGGACGCAAGATAGTGGAGCCGGGGTGGTCGACTGAGGGGGCGAACACAAACCAAACAATAACAAAATGTGTGCCCGGGACGGCGGGGCCGGGCGGGGGGGGGT
>DAHVAN010000130.1 GCA_027314595.1 Actinomycetota bacterium
GCCCCAGACCTGGGCGGCGCGCAGCACCGCCAGCACCGTGGCGGCGAGCTGCCCGCCGCGCGGCGCCCTGCCGAGGATGTGCAGCCCGTCCCTGATCAGCGCGTCCTTGACCTCGCACAGGTAGCCGTCCACGTGCAGCACGAAATCGTCGAACACGGCCGCGTCCGGCGCCGCGTCGACGTGCAGGTCGTGGTGCAGCTCGGCGGCACGGACCAGCTCCCAGACCTGCGCCCGGACCGCGGGAAGCTTCGCCGGGTCGAGCGCGCTGACCGTCGCGTACTCGTCGAGCAGCTGCTCCAGCCGGGCGAGGTCGCCGTAGGTGTCAGCGCGGGCCATCGGCGGGATGAGGTGGTCGATGATGGTCGCGTGAGCGCGGCGCTTTGCCTGGGTGCCCTCGCCCGGGTCGTTGACGATGAACGGGTAGACCAGCGGCAGGTCGCCGAGCACCGCGTCCGGGGCGCAGCCGGCGGACAGCCCGAGGCCCTTGCCGGGCAGCCACTCCAGCGTGCCGTGTTTGCCGAGGTGGACGATGGCGTGCGCGCCGAAGATCCGCTGCGCCCAGCGGTAGGCGGCCAGGTACTGGTGGGAGGGCGGCAGCTCGGGGTCGTGGTAGATGGCCACCGGGTTCTCGCCGAAGCCGCGCGGCGGCTGGATCATCACCGTCACGTTGCCGAACCGCAGCCCGGCGATGACGATGCAGTCACCGTCGGACGGATCGACGTGCAGGCTGCCGGGCGGCTCGCCCCAGCGGCCGCGGATGCCGGCGGCGAGCTCAGCGGGCAGTTCGGCGAACCACTTCCTGTAGCGGTCCGCGGGCACCCGTACCTGCGCCGCGGCGAGCTGCTGCCCGGTGAGCCACTCGGTGTCGTAGCCGCCTGCCTCGATGAGTGCGCGGATGAGGCCGTCGCCGTCGGCGGGGAACCCGTCGCCCGTGTGGTAGCCCGCCTCGCGCAGCGCGGTCATCAGGGCCACCGCGGAGGCCGGGGTGTCCAGGCCGACGGCGTTGCCGATCCGCGCGTGCCTGGTCGGGTAGGACGACAGCATGATCACGATGCGCCGGCTGGCCGGCGGCGTGCGGCGCAGCCTGGCGTGCGCCACGGCGATCCCGGCGACCCGCGCGGCGCGCTCGGGGTCTGCCACGTAGGCGGGGATGCCGTCTGTTCCGGTCTCCTTGAACGAGAACGGCACGGTGACCAGGCGCCCGTCGAACTCGGGCACCGCCACCTGCATGGCCGCGTCCACCGGGGTGATCGCCGCGCTCGACGCCTGCCAGGCGGCGCGCGAGGACGTCAGGCACAGCGCCTGGATCACCGGCACGTCAAGCGCTGCCAGCGCGCCCACGTCCCAGGAGTCCTCGTCGCCGCCGGCGCTCGCTCCGGCCGGGACCGCCCCGCCTGCCGCGAGCACCGTCACGACCAGCGCGTCCACGTTCGCGAGCGCGTCGTACACGCCATGGTCCGCCGACCGCAGCGAGCCGCAGCAGACCGGCCGGGCGTTGCCGCCCGCGGCTTCGATCGCGTCGGCGAGCGCGTCGATGAACGCGGTGTTCCCCGACACGGCGTGCGCCCGGTAGAAGACGATCCCGACGGTGGGGCGGTCCGGGGCCTCGGCCCGGCGGCCGAGCACGCTACTGGCCGGCAGCGGCGCGGGCGGCTCGAATCCCTGCCCGGTGAGGGCGATCGTGTCGCTGAGGAACCTGGCGAGCTGGGCGAGGTTCTCCGGGCCGCCTTCGCGCAGGTAGCCGAGAGCCTGCCCGGCTACCCCGGCCGGGACCGTGGACAGCGCCATCAGCTCGGCGTCCGGGTCCTGCTCGCCGCTGAGCACCACCGCGGGCAGGCCGCTGGCCAGCACCGCCGCCAGGCCCTCGGCCCAGCTTCGCCGGCCCCCGAGCAGCCGCACGACCACGCAGAAAACGCCGTCGAGCAGGCCGGGCAGGTCGGCCGGCGCGGTGCGGGCCGGGTTGGCGAGCCGCCACGGGCCGCCGCTCGCGCGCGCCGTCAGCAGATCGGTGTCCGCGGCGGAAAGGAGCAGGACGGTGCCATCGGTCACGGCGCTCCCGGGGGGATGAACGGAAGGTCGGCGGGCGCGCCGCCTTCGATGAGCCGGCCAAGCGTGCCGGTGTCGAGGTGATCGGCGATCAGGTCGCCGAGGGCCTCGAGCTGGCGTTCCCGCTCGGCCTGGAAGGACACGCCCGCCGGGCGGTAGGCCCGTCCCGCCGCCGCGGCGGCCAGCCGCAGGAACGCCTGCCGGAAGCCGTCGCTGTCCAGCAGCCCGTGCCAGGACGTGCCGTAGACGGCGCCGGATGAGCAGCCGCCTGGGAACGGATCCCCGCCGTCCGCCTCGACCACGCCATGCTGGATCTGGTAGCCGGTCACCTGCTCGCCGAGGGCCTCGCCCCGGCACTGCCGCAGCACCTTGGCCTGCCCGAACCGGACGGCCGCCGGCAGCAGGCCCAGCCCGGCGACGGTGCCGGCCCGGCTCTCTACCTCGTCGTGGATGACGCCGGCCAGCATCTGGTAGCCGGCGCAGATGCCGAGCACGGGACGCCCGGCGCGGGCCCTGGCCGTGATGGCGCCGGCCAGGCCGGTGCCGCGCAGCCAGCCCAGGTCGGCGACGGTGGACCGGCTGCCCGGCAGGATCGCCAGGTCGGCGGCGGCGATCTCGGCCGCCGTGACGGCATAGCTGACCAGGACCGACGGCTCGGCCGCCAGCGGGTCGAAGTCGGTGAAGTTGCTGATCCGCGGCAGCCGGACCACGGCGACGCGCAGCGGGCCGTCCACGCCGGCCATGGCGGCGCCGTTTCCCGCGCCGCCATGGGCCGGCCCGGCGGCGAGGCCGAGGGAGTCCTCGGCGTCGATCCACAGCCCGCCGATCATCGGCAGCACGCCGAGCACCGGCCGGCCGGTCAGCGCGGTGAGCATCAGCAGGCCGGGCGCGAGCAGCCGGGCGTCGCCGCGGAACTTGTTCACCACGAACCCCGCGATCAGCGCCTGGTCCTGCGCGCTGAGCAGGGCCAGCGTGCCGAACATCGCGGCGAACACCCCGCCCCTGTCGATGTCGCCGGCGACGATGACGGGCAGCCCGGCGGCGCGGGCCAGGCCCATGTTGGCCAGGTCGCCGCCGCGCAGGTTGATCTCCGCCGGGCTGCCCGCGCCCTCGCAGACCACCGCGTCGAAGCGCTCCCGCAGCCCGGCCAGGCAGTCGAGGATGGCGGACCGCAACCGGGGCCGCAGGTCCGCGTAGGAGAGGGCGTCCGCCTCGCCGGCCGGCTCGCCGAGCAGCATCACCTGGCTGCTGCCGCGCGCCCCCGGCTTGAGCAGCACCGGGTTCATGACGCCTTCGGGCTCGATGCGGCACGCCGCCGCCTGCATGGCCTGCGCCCGGCCGATCTCGCAGCCGTCGGCGGTGACGAACGAGTTCAGCGACATGTTCTGCGCCTTGAACGGCGCCACCGTGAGCCCCTGGCGCACCAGCCACCGGCAGATCCCTGCGGTGATGACGCTCTTGCCCGCGTCGGAGGCGGTGCCCGCCACCAGGATCGCGTTCACCGGCGGTCACCGCCCGCCGCGACGGAACCCGGCAACGCCGCCGCGAGCACCGCGAGCACCGCCGCCGCCGCGGTGACGAGCCGGGACAGCGTCACCGCGCGACGGATGTCGCCCGGGCCCGGCGGCGGGCCATCTCCGAGGAGGCCGCGGCTCTCCGCCCGGCCGCCGTAGACGTTGACACCGCCGAGCCGGACCCCGAGCGCGCCGGCGAACGCGGCCTCGCAGCGGCCCGCGTTGGGGCTCGGATGCTTGCCGCCGTCGCGGCGCAACACCCGCAGGCCGCGCCGCACGCTGCCGCCGACGGCCGGCGCGAGCGCGACCGCAAGCAGCGCGGTCAGCCGGGCCGGGGCGAACGCGGCCAGGTCGTCGAGGCGCGCCGCCGCCCAGCCGAACCGCTCGTAGCGGGGGCCGTGGTGGCCGACCATGGCGTCCAGGGTGTTGGCCGCCCGGTGCCCGAGCAGGCCGGGCAGGCCGCAGGCCGCCCCCCAGGCGAGCGGCGCCACGACCGCGTCGCACGTGTTCTCCGCGACTGACTCCACCACCGCGCGGGCGAGGCCCGCGGCGTCGAGCCCTTCCGGGTCCCGCCCGCACAGGGCGGGCAGCCGGGTCCGCGCCGCGGCCAGGTCGCCCGCCTGGAGCAACTCCGCGATCCGCACCGCCTCGGCGGCCAGCGAGGCGCCGCCGAGCACCGTCCAGGTCGCGGCGGCCGTCACCGCGAGGGCGCCGCCGCCGCGCAGCCTTCGCTGCAGTTCGGCGCTCGCGGCCACTACCGGTCCCACGGTCGCCGCGGCGAACGCGGCGCCGCGCGGGCGGCTGTCGGCCCACAGCCGTTCTTCGGCGCGGGCCGCAGCGGCGCCGAAGGCCGCCACCGGATGTCCTCGTACGGGGTCGCCGAGCACGGCGTCGAGAGCCGTGCCGACAAGCAGTCCGAGCGCGACCCCGGACCGCCGCGTCAAGAGCGGCTAGCCGAAGGCAATGACCTGCTGCCAGGGTCAGACGGGCCCGGCAATCCTCGCTGCGGCATCATCGGCCCGCACCTCCTCCGGGGTAACCACGCCCCGGCGCTGAAGGAAAGGACGGCCGGAGTCTCCTGGCTCCCGGATCGACGCTCCCCCCGGCCTTCCCGCCGCAGCGCGACGGTGGCCCAGCCTCCCGCCGCTCGCGCGGCGGGGTTCCTGGCGAGGCTCGCTCCCCGGTGACAGTGGCGGGACCGCGCCGGATTCACACCGGCTTCCTCCACTGCCGCCCGTAA
>DAHVAN010000133.1 GCA_027314595.1 Actinomycetota bacterium
GCCAGCCGCGGGCGCGCCTGCCACCCCCGGTGACGTCCCCGGCCTGCTCGACAGGGGCCGGGCCGGCGCGGGCCGGATACCAGGCAAGCACGGCGGCCAGCCGCCCAACTTCACCGTGGTCCAGGTCGTCATCGCCGACCAGCCGGGCGAGCTCGCCAGGCTCTTCAACGCCGCCGGCGAGGCGGGGGTGAACATCGAGGACGTCCGGCTCGAGCACTCGCCCGGCCTGCCGGCCGGCGTGGCCGAACTGTCGGTCCGTCCGGGTCAGTCGACCGCGCTGCTCGACGCGATGGAGGCGGGCGGCTGGCCGGTCCGCAGGTGACGGTTCCGCGAACCCTCCCTGGCCGGCCCGCAGCCGCGCCCGCAGCCGCGCCCGCAGCCCCCCGGCAGCCCGCCCGCAACGGTGCGCCGGTGACGTGCGCCGCGCGAAGATGTGCCAAGCTTGAAGCGAACAGGAGGCCGCGATGACTGACAGCGCGAAACAGGACGCCGCTCCGAACGCCGGCGCGGAGCAGGAGGACGCGGCAGCGGCGGACAGGCATGAGCCTCAGCAAGCACATGAGGCTCATGAAGCGAACGAAGCAACTGAAGCGAACGAAGCGAACGCCAAAGGCGGCGACGGCAAGCCCGACCTCGACGAGGTGAAGCGGAAGTTCCGCGAGGCGCTCGACCGCAAGCGCGAGATTCACGCCGAGGGGTCAGGCAAGGGCGGACAGGACTCCAGCAAGATCCACGGCGCGCACGGCCCCGCCAGGAGCAATCGCCAGTTCCGCCGCAAGAGCGGGTGAGATCGTTCCCCCGCGGCGCTCCCGGCGGGCAGAAGGAGGGACTCAGGAGTCCCGGTACCATTCCTGTGTGGCAAATTCATCCCCCGACGTGCAAGTCATCGCTGTAGACGGGCCGTCGGGGTCAGGGAAGTCGAGTGCCTCGCGCGGTGCGGCCGCCGAGCTGGGCTTGCGCTATCTGGACACGGGGGCGATGTACCGGGCGCTGACCTGGTGGGTGATGACCCGCGGCGCCGACAGCTCGGACGTGGCGGCGGTCGCCGCGCTCGCGACGGAGCCGATCGTGGAGGTCAGCACCGATCCGCACGACCAGTGGGTGCTGCTCAACGGCCAGGACGTTTCCCGCCAGATCCGGACTCGCGAGGTGTCCGCCGAGGTCAGCGCCGTGTCGCGGGTGCCGCAGGTGCGCGCGCGGCTGATCGCGGAGCAGCGCGCGATCATCGGCGGCGCCCGCCCGGGGATCGTGGCCGAGGGCAGGGACATCGGCACCGTGGTCGCGCCGGCCGCGCAGCTCAAGGTGTTCCTCACGGCGGCGAGCCGCGCCCGCGCCGTGCGCCGCGCCCCCGAAGTGGGCGCCACGGTCGACGCGACCGAGTCCGACCAGGCGCGACGTGACCGGCTCGACGCGGCCCAGTCGGCCATGGCAGGGGACGCCGTGCTCATCGACTCAACGGACCTGACTTTGCCAGAGGTGATCGACGCGATCGCGCGGCTGGCTCGCGAACGGGCACAGCTCGCCTGCGCTGGGGGGAAAAGCAGTTGATTCCGAACGGAGGAACGCAGGCCGGCCAGCCGGTGCTCGCGGTCGTCGGACGGCCGAACGTCGGCAAGTCGACGCTGGTCAACCGCATCCTCGGCAGCCGGCAGGCTGTCGTGGAGAACGTGCCGGGGGTCACCAGGGACCGGGTGGCGTACGACGCCAACTGGCGGGGCCGGACGTTCACGGTGGTGGACACCGGCGGCTGGGAGGCCCGGGCACAGGGCCTGCCGGCCCGGGTGGCCGAGCAGGCGAAGATCGCCGTCGAGATGGCGGACGCGGTCCTGTTCGTCGTCGACGCCCGGGTCGGCGCCACGGACGAGGACGAGGCCGTCGCCAACGTGCTGCGCAGGTCCGGCAAGCCGGTCGTGCTCGCCGCCAACAAGGTGGACGACGCCAAGAGCGAGGCCGACGCGCTCTCGCTGTGGTCGCTGGGGCTCGGCGAGCCCGTGATGGTCAGCGCGGTGCACGGGCGCGGCAGCGGCGACCTGCTCGACCTGGTGCTCGACGCGCTGCCTCAGGCGCCGCCCGAGCGGGAGCCGCAGGCCGGCCCGCGCCGGGTCGCGCTCATCGGCCGCCCGAACGTCGGGAAGTCCAGCCTGCTGAACAAGCTCGCCGGGGAGCAGCGCGCGGTGGTCGACCCGGTGGCTGGCACTACCCGGGACCCGGTAGACGAGCTCATCGAGCTCGGCGGCGTCACCTGGCGGTTCGTGGACACCGCGGGGATCAGGCGCCGGTTCAGGGAAAGCCAGGGCGCCGATTACTACGCGGCGCTGCGCACCGCGGGCGCGCTCGACCGCGCCGAGGTCGCGGTCGTGCTCATCGACGCCGGCCAGCCGCTCACCGAGCAGGACCTGCGGATCATCACGATGGTGATCGAGGCCGGCCGGGCGCTGGTGATCGCCTACAACAAGTGGGACCTGACCGACGAGGAGCGGCGGCACTACCTGGAGCGTGAGATCGACCGTCAGCTCAACAGCGCGCGCTGGGCGCCGCGGGTGAACATCTCCGCCGTCACCGGCCGGCACGTGGAGAAGCTGGTGCCCGCCATCGAGCAGGCCCTCGCGAGCTGGGAACAGCGGGTCTCGACCGGCCAGCTGAACGCCTGGCTGAACCAGCTGGTGGCGGCCACGCCGCCGCCGATGCGCGGCGGCCGCCAGCCGAGGATCCTGTTCGCCACCCAGGCGGGAACCAGGCCGCCGCACTTCGTGCTGTTCACCACCGGCTTCCTGGAGGAGACCTACCGCCGCTTCGTCGAGCGCCGCCTGCGCGAGGAGTTCGGCTTCGAGGGCACCCCGATCAAGGTGTCCATGCGCCTGCGTGAAAAGCGCGGCAAGAGCGGCCGCCCCGCCGGCAGGCCCGCCAGGCCCGCCACCCGGCGCTAGTACCCTTCCTGCCGCGGAGCGGTCGCCGGCATCGTGGTCACCACCGGGAGCGGCGTGATCGCCGACACCACAGCGACGGGATCCTGGTAGGCCTCGAGCGGGTCCGGGTCCGGCCGCGGCTGCGCCTCGTCGGGGTCCCGCGCCGCGGCCAGGTGGAACCAGACCGTGGTGCCGGTCAGGTCCCGCAGGTAACCCCACTGCGCGGCGAGCTGCTGCACCAGGAACAGGCCGTGGCCGTCGGCCGCGTACAGGTCAGCCTTGACCACCGGGGTTCCCGGCGAACCGTCGTCGATCACCTCCACGAGCACGCCTGCGGGCACCGCGATCACCACCACGGTGACCGTGCCGCCCCTGGCGCCCGAATCGGTGTGCTGTATCGCGTTGGTGACCAGTTCCGAGGTCAGTAAGGTCGCCGCGTCGCGGTCCACGCCGGGCACCACCGCGAGGGTGCGCGCGATGAAGGCCCTGACGCCGGAGACCTGCTCCGGGCTCCCGGGGACGGTAAGTGAGCCGAGCATCGCGGCTCGCTGCCTTGTGCCGGACGTTCGAATACGGCCTGCGGCGGGGGTGTCCATCTGCGCGTCCCTCCCATAGTTGCGCAATTGGCATTCCGGAAGCGGCAGGAAGCGCTTCCGCCTCGTCTAGCTCATCTGTCTCGCAGGTCTCGCCATCGGCTCATTTGCCCGCTCGCAGCCCGGCAAATCAACTGAGTTAACACAAGCACTTCGAGACTGTTTCCGTCGGAAACGTTACAGTGTCAGAACCTTATGTCCGATTTTTCGCTTTTGAGTGATGATCGGCGGAGCTAACCCCCCCACCTCATCGGTGCCGTGTGCCCGGGCCCGCGTCCGCGCCCGAGTCATAACGATGATGCCGAGGCAAGCGCGCGCTACGCAAGTGCGTCTAGCAAATTTATCGGGTGAAATCCCGGATGCGATTTCATTCCGGCGCGTGCGACGGTATCGTTCTCGGTGTCAGGATCGTCCGCATGCACTGGTCATCGGGTTAATCGCGGCCAGTGCATGGGTGTTGCGCTCGCTGAAGGAGGTGCACCTCCGATGGCTACGGGTCCTACCGTTCGACGGCGAAGGCTCGGCACAGAGTTGCGCAGGCTCCGCGATTCCAGCGGCTTCAAGCTCGAAGAAGTGGCCTCGGAACTCGGCGTCGCGCCGTCCACCCTGTCCCGCATCGAGACGGGCAAGGCGCCCACCAAGTCGGCCTACCTGAGCCGGATGCTCGAGATGTACGGCGTCTGCGACTCCGCGCAGCGGCAGGTCCTGATCGACATGGCCCGCGAGGGACACCGCAAGGGCTGGTGGGCGGCCTACGACGACGTCCTGCCGAGCGGCTTCGACATTTACGTGGGGCTCGAGGCGGAAACGGCGGCGATCCGCAGCTACGAGATCTCCGTGGTACACGGCCTGCTGCAGACCCCCGACTACGCGCGCGCCGTCTTGCGGGAGATGTTCCCCAGGCACACCGCGCAGCAGATCGACCGCCTGGTCGACCTGCGGATCGAGCGGCAGCACCGGTTCGACGACATGCCGCCGCTCGAGCTGTGGGCGATCCTCGACGAGGCGGTGATCCGCCGCGCGGTCGGCGGGCCAGCCATTATGTGCCGGCAACTGCAGCGTCTGGCCGTGGAGGGGGAGCGCCCGGGAATGACGATCCAGATCCTGCCATTCGCCTGCGGCGCTCACGCGGCCCACGGGGGTCCGTTCTCGATTCTCGAGTTCCCGGATCGCTCCGATTCCGAAGTGGCCTACGTGGAGTCGGTTGCCGGCTATATCTACCTGGAAAAGGATAAGGACGTGCGAGCTCGCTCGGAAGCCTTCGACCGGCTCCGGGCCGCGGCGCTATCGCCGGGCGCCTCCAGTGAGCTGATCTCACAAGTCGCACGCGATCTTGCGTAAGCCCCTGACGCCGCTGGCTTTGTCGCGGTAGGAAAGATGAGTCAATTCGTAGAAAGGATTCGCATGGACACGGATCTGAGCAACCTGAGTTGGTTCAAGAGCAGCGCCAGCGCCGCCGGCAACTGCGTCGAGGTGGCGCACCTTCCCGGCGGCGGCGTGGCGGTCCGCGATTCCAAGGACCGCGCCAAGGCGCCGCACGTCTACACCAGGCACGAGTGGGAAGCGTTCCTGACCGGCGCCAAGAACGGCGAGTTCGACCTGCCGGTCGCGTAACGGGCGTCCTGCTCACTGGAATCTGAACGAAAAGCAAGCTCTCCGCGTCCCGGCCCCGGCGCGAAGGATGTCCCCTTCACGTGAGCGCCAGACCGGGGAAGAGAAGATGACGGGTCCCCGCGCTGCGTGGGGACCCGTCATGCTGACGTCGGCCTGCGCCGGCCGTGCGGCCCGTCCCTGCGGACAGGCCGCTGCCAATCGTCAGCCGAACTCACCGTCCTTAGCCCCGTGCACAAAAGCATGCCACTCGGGAGCCGAGAACACCAGCGCCGGGCCGGAATGGCGCCTGGAGTCCCGGACGGCCACCTGCCCTTCCGCGAGGAAAGCCACCTCGACGCAGTTGCCGCCGGTGGGGCCGCTGTAGCTGCTCTTGACCCATCGCGCGTCCGTCGCGGAGGTCAATTCCGTGGCGGGCATTCCGTTGCTCACGTCACTCATCGGGTGTCGCCTCCAGTTCGCTGATGATCTCGTCGAGGATCTGCGGTGTCCGGCGCGGCTCGTAGGCCACGATGCTCAGCCGCTCCATCGCGAGCAGGTATCGGTCGACTTCGGCCTGCTTGTCCAGGTACAGCGCGCCGGTCAGGTGCTCCATGTAGACCACGTCGGGCAGTTCGCGGTCGGCGAAGCGAAGGATGCTGAAACCGCCGGGCGCGGCGTGACCGCCCACGCCGTAGGGGATGACCTGCAGGGTCAGCGCCGAGGTGCTGCTGTGCTTGCGCAGGTAGCGCAACTGCTCGATCTGCACGCCGATCCCCGCGACCGGGCGGCGCAGTGCCGCCTCGTCGATGACCGCCCATATGCGCAGCTTGCCCTCGCGGAACCGGCGCTGGCGCTCCTTGCGGAGCACGACGTGCCGCTCGGCGTCGTCGATCGTGAAACCGCCGAGCGAGATGACGGCGGCGGCGTACTCCTCGGTCTGCAGCAGGCCGGGGACGAACTGCGGCTCGTACACCCGGATCGACCGGGCCGCCTCCTCCATGCCCACGTACGCCTGGAACCAGTCCGGCAGGATGTCGTTGTACCGGTGCCACCAGCCGGGCCTGTTGGCCTGCTCGGCCAGCGTGAGCAGTTGCTCGCGATCGGCGGGGCCCGCGCCGTACAGGGTCAGCAGGTCGAGCACGTCGATCTCGCGGATCGCGTTGCGGCCTAGTTCGATGCGGCTGATCTTGGACTCCGACGCGCGTATCGCCGCGGCCGCCTGCTTGGCGGAGATCCCCCTGCCCTCCCTGAGTCGGCGCAGGTGAGTGCCGAGCACGATGCGCAGGACCGTTGGTCCGTCGGAAGAGTCAGGCACGGTGGCCGACCTCCTCTTTGTCCCGTTGCTGCTCGCAACGCGGCGCCGAAATTTTCGATTTAATATTCACGCAATTGCGCGCGGGCAGTTACCTGCTTGCATGATATCCCATATGCGATATCAGGCTAGCCGAACACAGGTTACGGGCTGACCCCGCGGCGCGCACGGGCTTCGCCGGCGTGGCGTGCGTCCCGCGAGCACCAGTGGCGCCGTTCCGCTCATTGTGCATGCACAGAGCAGGGTATCCGTGCGCGGACAAGTTCACCGCCGGGCCGGCCGGCCAGGTAAGCCGGCCAGGGACAGCCGGCGGCGCCCAGCGGAAAGCCCTGAAAGATCACAACGGAATTGCCCCGCGGCTAATTCCCTAATTCCCTCGGTATGTTACCGGCATGCCGCGAGGCCGCGTTCCGCCGCCGCGATTGCGTCCCGGTTTTTCCGTGTCCGTTATGATGCCTGATATGCGCTATAGAACTCTTGGTGACTCCGGGCTGCTCGTGTCCGTTGTCGGCCTCGGCTGCAACAACTTCGGCGGCCGTCTCGACGTGCACCAGACGCGGGCGGTCGTCGACGCGGCGATCGACGCCGGCGTCACCCTCCTGGACACCGCCGAGATGTACGGCACGGACGGCGGATCCGAGCTCGCGCTCGGCGAGGTGCTGGCCGGCCGCAGGGACAAGGTGGTGCTTGCCACGAAATTCGGCCACCAGAAGGTGGACATGGGCTACGGCCCCGCGGCGGGGGCCAAGGGCGGCCGGAACTACATCAGGCTCGCGGTGGAAAAGTCGCTCAGGCGGCTGCGCACCGACTACATCGACCTGTACCAGCTGCACACCCCCGATCCGCTGACGCCGATCGAGGAGACCATCGCGGCGCTGCGCGAGCTCGTCGCCGAGGGCAAGGTCCGCTACCTGGGCCACTCGAACCTGTCCGGCTGGCAGCTCGCGGACGCCGCGCACAAGTCGGCGGGCGCCACCGGGTTCATCTCCGCCCAGAACCACTGGTCGCTGCTCGAGCGCGCCGCCGAGGCCGACGTGGTCCCCGCGGCCCGGCACTTCGGGCTCGGCGTGCTGCCCTACTTCCCGCTGGCGAACGGCCTGCTCACCGGCAAGGTCCGGCGCGGTCAGGAGGTCCCCGCGGGCACCAGGCTCGCCGCCAGGGCGGGCTACGTGACCGACGACAAGCTCGACAAGGTGGAGGCGCTGATCTCCTGGGGAGCCGAGCGGGGCGTGAGCCTGCTCGAGATCGCCATCGGCGGGCTCGCGGCACAGCCCGGCTGCGGCTGCGTGATCGCCGGCGCCACGACCGCCGAGCAGGTCAAGGCCAACGCCGCCGCGGGGGAGTGGGAGCCGGCCGCGGCCGAGCTCGCGGAGATCGACGCGATCGTTCCGCCGCCCGTGCGGGAACGATAAGAAAATCCGGTCTATCCCGAACGGGTCCCGGCCGTCTGCCCGCGCTCCCGGGCTCGCGGCCGGGACCGGGCCGTCAGCGGTCCGCCTCCGCGCTATGGAACAGGGACTTCACCGCCCTGCCGAACACCGGGGCGTACGACACCGAAGGCGTCAGCCCGCCCTGCTCGTAGCCGCCGATCACGCCGATGACCGTGCCCTGTCCTGACAGGCTCGAGACGTTGGTGAGGAACGGTCCGCCGCTCGTCCCGTTGGTGTAGCCGTCGCAGTTGAACACGAGCTGGGTGGGGCTGTAGCTCTTCGCCCAGTTCACGCACCAGACCGGCTGGGCCGCGCCGTCCGGGTAGCCGATCACCTGGACGAGCGTGCCCGCCTGCTGCGCCGCGGTGGCGCCGAGCCGCTCGGCGCCTGTGACGTCCTCGATGGGGATGCCGTCGCTCGCGGCAGCAAGCCGCAGGAACGCGACGTCGTCGTCCGGGTCCTGGGTGGCCTGCCAGGCCTGGTCGGTGTAGACCCGCGTCACCTGCCAGATGCCGAACGGCGCCTTCCCGTTCGCGTAGCCAGGCACGAACGCGATCTGCCCGGGCTTGCTGCCCGTCACGCAGTGCGCGGCGGTCACGGCCAGGTCGCCGGCCCGGCTGTGCACGACGCTCGCCGTGCAGAAATGCGAGCCAAGCTTGCCGGCCCGGTAGCTGAACAGCGCCCCGACGGCGGCCAGCCCGCCGAAGGCCTGCCCGCTGCTCGACGTCCCGGTCATCCGGTACGCGGGGTCGAACCGCTGCGCGGCGCCCGCCGCGCCGCCGTCGGCGGGCACCATGAGCAGGGTGGCGATCACGACGGCGGCGGACAGGGCTGAGGCGATGAGGCTAAGCGGCCTCCTCCCGGGCACGCCGGGACGCGCCGTCCACCTCATACCCCCACCTCCACGCTGGCCGGAACACGCCGCTAAGCGCCGGTTTCGTCAGCATTTGCCCCTTAAGGGACAAACGTCATAAAACCACCTGATATCACATCGTTTATCGGTCCGTCGATGCTCAATTGTGATCTATCGATGATCGTCACGCTAGAGGTTGATCCTTGGAAGATCCTTAGATTTCCCTGCGCGAACCTGGTAGCGCCCAGCCTCACCCCGAGAGCGTCCGCCGCCCCCGCCCCGTTACTCCCGCCCAGTTCGCCGCCCCGCGCGCCGCCGCGCCGTTCCGCGCGCCGCCGCGCCCGCCAGCGCCGTCAGCGAACCGCTGCCTACCAGCGTCCGTGGACTTCGGCGCGGAAGTAGGTGTCGTACAGCGCCTCGATCCGGTCAAGGGAGTCCCGGCTGAGCGGCGGCAGGGCCGCCGCGGCGGCGTTCTGCCGCGCCTGCCCCGGGTTCCGCGCACCGGGGATCACCGTGGTCACCCCAGGCTGCTGGATCACCCACCGCAGGGCCGCCTGCGCCGCGGTCGGCGCGGCCGCGCCAGCGCCGGCTCCCGCCCCGGCTCCGCCGGCTCCCGC
>DAHVAN010000136.1 GCA_027314595.1 Actinomycetota bacterium
AGCGCCCGCCGGGCAAGCGGCCCCGCCGCCGGTCACCGAGCGCGGCCAGGCCGCCGTAGGTGCCCGTCGCCGTGAGTGACGATCAGGCCAGCCCGGGGACGGCGGGACTACCTGCGGCACCCCGGTTAAGTACGGAGACCCGGATGGCCTGTTCGCGAAAGGATTGAGTTACGATACTTAATCCGAAGAACAGGCCATCATGACGTATCATACCACCGGGTTCGACCGCGAAGAAATCATCGACCTCTGCATCCGGATCAATTCCGTGGAACGCGAGACAGGATCCCCGAGCTGGCCGCCGTGTCTCGGACTTTTCAAATCGGTGATAGCCGCACTGACCTACATGCGGCACAATCGCACTCAGGCGGAAATCGGCGAGTCGCTGGGCGTATCCCAGCCCACTATCAGCCGTGCCGTATCTGCCATAACACCGCTCGTTCCTGAAGCGGTCCGCGAATTCGTCCCGACTGCCGACGACGGGTGCGTCTTTTTGATAGGTGTCAATATTTCCTGATTTCGGCTTGAGTCAGGTCGTATTGGGAGGGTCCGGGCTTTTCGGGGTATCTCGGGCGCTGCGGAGGGCTATCCGTGCTGGCAGGCGGGGTGGGGACGGTGCGCCCGGAACGCGGCCGGGATGGCGTCCCGTCACGGGTTCCGCAGGTTCGGGGCCTGTTTCCGGGATGATGGGCGGGAATCAGTCCCGGCAGGCGTCTGGAGGCGCGGCGGTGACGGTGAGGTTCTCGGTGACGGTGCGGCAGGTCCGCGACGACGGGAGCGAGGCCCCGCTGGACGGGGAGCTGGCGGCGGCGCTCGCGGCCCCGGCGGAGCAGTTCGCCGGGCTGGCGGCCTGGGCGGCGGACGAGGCCCGTTACCTCGATCACGGGGAGCGGGAGAAGGTGATCGGCGAGGAGGGGCGTGAGCTGCAGCGGCGGCTGCTGCAGGCCACGTTCGACGTCGACGCCGCCCGCGAGCAGCGGGCCGCGCAGGTCACCAGCGCCGCCGGGATCCGGCACGGCACCGTCGAGGCCGGGCACGGGCGGGGCCTGGCCAGCGTGTTCGGGCCGGTCTGGGTCTCCCGGATGGCCTACCGGAACCGGCGCGAGCCGAACCTGTACCCGGCCGGCGCCCGGCAGGTCCTGCCGGAGGACCCGTACTCCCTGGGCATGCGGGCCCTGGCGGCCTTCCACCTGGCCGGCGGCGGGTTCGGGCAGGCCCGGGAGGTCATCGAGGCCCGGACCGGGGTCACGGTCGGCCGGGCCCAGCTCGCCGGGCTGGCCGGGGACCTCGCCGCCTGGGCAGGCGACTTCTGCGAGGAAAGGGCCCGGGACGCGGACACGGACCTGCCGGATACGGACGTGATCATGATGCAGGGCGACGGCAAGGGCATCGCCATGCGGCCGGAGCACCGGAAGAACGCGGGGAAAGACGACGGCACCCGGCCCGGGGTCAAGAAGATGGCCGGGGTCGTCGCGGTCGCGGACCTCACCCCCGCCGTCCGGGAACCGGAGGACATCGCGGCCCCGCCCGCCCGCCGCAAGGCGCACCCCGGCCCGAAAGCGCGGGACAAGTGGGTATCGGCGTCGGTCACCGAGAGCATCGAGGACATGATCGCGTCCGCGTTCGACGAGGCCGGCCGCCGCGGCCCCCAGCGGGTGCGGCAGCGGGTCTTCCTGGTTGACGGGAACAAGCAGCAGCTCGCCGCCATCGGGGCCCAGGCCGCCGAGCGCGGCCTGAAGGTCCCGGTCCTGATCGGCTACATCCACGTCAGCGGCTATATCGGCAAGGCCGCCGCCGCGCTGCACCCCGGCGATCCCGTCACCGCCGGGCAGTGGGCCGACGGGCAGCTGCTGCGCGTCCTGCACGGCCGCGCGAAGGCCGTCGCCGTCACCCTCGCCTCCGCCGCCCGCAAGACCCGCGCTCATCCCCGCACCCGCCACCTCGACCTCACCGATGCGGACAGGGCCGTCACCTACCTCACCAGCAACCACGAGCACATGAAATATGACAAGGCGCTGGCCAAAGGCTGGCCGATCGCCACGGGCATGATCGAGGGAGCCTGCAGATATGTTATCGAAGACAGGTTCGGAATTACAGGCGCGAGGTGGTCTCCCAACGGCGCCGAGGTCATCCTCAAGATCCGCGCCGTCGTCGTCAACGGCGACCTCGACGACTACATGCGGTACTACAAGGAACGCTACCGCACCGAGCACCACCTCGCCCGCTACGACGAGGACACCATCGAACGCCTCAACCTCGCCGCATGACCGAAACAACCCTAAATAACCCACCTCTCAGAAAGACACACCCGCCGACGACCTCGACCCGGACGCCCAGTACATCCTGGACGGCACACTGCTCCCGTGCGGGTGCATCTTTTTAAGGGGCGTGATCTTGCTCTGATTTCCGCTTGAGCCCTCCCGGGTATGGGAGTGTCGGTGTGGTTGCGGATGTTCCGGACATTGCTGAGGGTGATCTGCGCTGGTCAGTGGCGGCGAGACCGGGCT
>DAHVAN010000141.1 GCA_027314595.1 Actinomycetota bacterium
ACGGGACAGGCTGCATCGACATGACATGCCCATTCTGCAGCCGGGACGAAGGGATAACAACGGCCGCAGCAGCATCATGGCCACCATCACCACCCGGATCGAGCACATCGGCCGGCGCGCCGCTAATAAGCCACCAGGGTCGGCTATCACGTGCGGCGGACGGCCTTGCCCGAGCCCGGAGGCGACCAGCAGCTCGCCGACCTAATGGGCCGGGTGATGTCCCAGCGGCTCAGCCGCGATCATCCGCTGTGGGAGTACTGGGTGGTCGAAGGACTCGCCGGGGATCGCTGGGCGCTGATATCCAAGGTGCACCACTGCATGGTCGACGGGATCGCCGGCACGGACCTGTACCGGGTGATCTTTGACCTCACGCCCGAGCCCGCGCCGCCCGCCGCCGCCGACGAGCGGCCCGCGGGCGCCGAGCCGTCGCCGGTGGCGCTCGCCGCCAGGGCCGCCCTGGACATGGCCAGGCTTCCCGCGCGGCAAGCCGCGGCACTGGGACGCGCCGCGGCCGATCCCGGCCGCACGCTCGCGCAGGCGGTCGGCACGGTCCGGGCCGTGGCGAAGCTGGTGCCGTCGTTGTGGCCGGCGGCCAGGTCATCCCTGAGCGGGCGGATCGGGAAGGAGCGGCGCTACACCTGGGCCCGGGCGTCCTTCGATGACATCAAGATGGTCAAACGGGAGTTCGGCGGGACCATCAACGACATCGTCCTTGCCGCGATCAGCGGCGGCTTCCGCGAGCTCCTGCTCGCCAGGGGCGAGCTGCCCGGATCTCACGAGGTTCCGTCGCTGGTTCCCGTCTCCGTGCGAGCGCCGGGAGAGGAGAACATCTACGACAACCGCGTCTCGGCGGTCATCGCCGACCTCCCGGTCCATATCGCCGACCCAGTGGAACGGATCGCGGCTGTCCGCGCCGAGCTGGCGTCGCTGAAGTCCAGCAAGGAAGCGCTGGTCGGCGAGGCGCTGGTCACGCTGGGCAGCTACAGCCCGTACCTGCTCACGTCCTGGTGGGTCAGGAGGGCGCTCGGGCTGCCGCAGCGGGAGATCGTCACCGTCACCACGAACGTGCCTGGTCCCCGGCAGACGCTGTACGGGATGGGCCGCCGCCTCGTGGAGATCATCCCTTACGTTCCCATCGCCACGACGGTGCGCACCGGCATTTCCATCTTCACGTACTGCGGCAACGTCACGTTCGGAGTCACCGGCGACTTCGCCGCGAATCCAGACCTCGGCATCCTCGCCCAGGGCATTGAGAACGGCGTGACCGAGCTGACGGCGGCCGCCAGGCAGCATTCCAGGTCCGCGCCCGCCAGGCAGCGGCAACGCGATCGCTCGCGACCGCAGACGCCTCGCCGCCGCTCGGCGCCCGCCGGCAAGGACCAGGACTTACCCGCCGGCCGGGACTTTCCCGCCGGCCGGGACTTACCCGCCGGCCGCCGGCACCTCCCTGGGCGCCCAGGCGCCATCGAGGAACTCGCCGATCTCGCGGGTCAGCCGGGCAGGCCGCAGCCACAGCTCAGCGAAGGTGCGCGTGCGGATCAGCCTGGCGCCGGGAAGATCCCGGGCAAGCCGTTCCGCGTCCCCGAATGAGTGAATCAGGCCGATCCCGTGTCCCAGCACAAGCGCCGGTGCCGTTATGGCCTGGCGCTGCCCGGCAGTCGGGGAGAGCGGACCGAGCAGCATGCCGTGCAGCACGGCGACGATTTCCTCCGGATCGGAGGCGACCACGCTGACCAGCGAGTCGAGTACGCCGAACCCGGAACGGGGCAGGTGAGAAGCCGCCCGCGAGACCAGCCGCATGACCGGGCGGGTGTAGCGCGCCTTCAGCAGCAACGGCACGAACGTGAGCGCCACCGCCGGGGCCGAACCTTCGAGCACCGGCATTTCCAGGACCAGCCCGCGAACCCGCTCGGGGGAGCGCGCCGCCGCGAGCAGGCTCACGTTGGCGCCAAGCGAGACCCCGCCGAGCACCACCTGGTCGGCGCCGAGTTCGTCGAGCAGGCGCAGCACCTGATCGGCGTAAAGATCCATCCGGTGCGGGCCGAGGTCGCGGGGCTTGTCGCTGCGGCCATGGCCGAGCAGTTCGAGCAGCACGACCCGGTTGCCGCGGGCGGCCAGCCTGCGGGCGAGGCCGCGGCTGAGGCTGGCGTCGAAAAGCAGCGCGTGCAGCCACACGAGCACCCGCTCGCCCGAGCCGTAGACCTCATAGGACAGCCGGTACGGGCCATAGTCCAGGACGCGCCGCGCGTCCCCGGTCTCCGGCTCAGGGACTGCCGCCGCGGCGGCAGCCCGGTGCTGGCCGGGCCGGACGAGGCTAAGCACGGTCGTTCTTTCCGGCCGCCGGCACGCGGCAGGCCGGCCGGGAGCCGCTGACCTTTCGGGTCCGGTAGTATTTCATTCGTGACGTTCGTCCCTTCTGGCAGGTAATTAGAAGCTACCCGGTCATGCGCCTTCAGGACCTTGAGCCCTGACAAGTCAATTCAGTCGCAGTTACCGTCACAAGGGGAGACGGGTCTTGTTCGTGAGGGGGTCGCCATGAGGGAATGCTCTGTGCCCGTGGAATACGCAGTCAAACCTGATGACAACATCACCGACGATGTCGTCCTGAACGCGCTCAACTGGCCAGACGCGATCGGCCTGAAACGACTGACGAACGGCAGCTGGACACCGGTGACCTGGCGTCAGTTCGCCGCCGAGGTACGCGGCATCGCCGCCGGCCTCGTCGCGGCCGGCGTCGAGCCGGGGGACCGGGTGGGGCTGATGTCGCGTACGCGGTACGAGTGGACGCTCCTGGACTACGCGATCCTCACCGCCGGCGGCGTCACCGTGCCGATCTACCCGACGTCCTCGCTGGCCCAGGTCGAGTGGATCCTCGGCGACTCCGGCGCTCGTGCCGTCGTCGTCGAGACCGACGAGCAGGCCGAACTGATCGCCGCGGTCCAACCCAGGCTCCCCGCCCTCGTCCGCGCGTGGCAGATCGACGGCACCCGGCTCGGCGGGCTCGCGGACCTGGCCGCCGGCGGCGCCGGCGTCACGCCCGAGCAGGTCGAGGAACGGCGCAGGACCCGCGGCGCCGGCGACCTCGCCGAGATCGTGTACACCTCCGGCACGACCGGCCGCCCCAAGGGCTGCATGCTGAGCCACGGCAACATCGTCTCCAACACCCGGAACTGCATGCTGAACGACGGCTTTCCCCGGGTCTTCAACGAGCATGCTTCGACCCTGCTGTTCCTGCCGCTGGCACACAGCTACGCCCAGCTCATCCAGTACGGCGCGATCTACTCGCGTACGGTCCTCGGGCTCGTCGACCTGGCTGACGCCGTGGCCGAACTGCCGGCCTTCCGGCCCACGGCGGTGCTGTCGGTCCCGCGGGTGTGGGAGAAGGCTTACAACAACGCCAAGCGCCAGGCGGCTGCCGGAGGGCACGGCAAGATCTTCGCGCAGGCGGAGGCGGCCGCCGTCGCCTACAGCCAGGCACTGGACGCGGGCGGCCCCGGTCTGGTCCTCCGCCTCCGGCACCAGCTATTCGACCGGCTCGTGTACAGCAAGCTGCGCGCGGCGCTGGGCGGCAGGGTGCAATACGCGTGGAGCGCGGCGGCCCCGCTCGGCACCCGCCTCGGGCACTTCTTCCGCGGCTGCGGCATCAACGTGCTCGAAGGCTACGGCCTGACCGAGACCAGCCCCGCCACGAACTCGAACTCGCCCGAAGCCGAGAAGATCGGCACCGTGGGCCGGCCGATCCCCGGCTGCACGATCCGCATCGGGCCCGATGGCGAGATCCTCGTCAAGGGCCCCATGGTCTTCCAGGGATACTGGAACAACGAGGCCGCCACCAAGGAGATGATCGACGCCGACGGCTGGCTGCACACCGGCGATGTGGGAACCCTCGACGACGACGGGTTCCTGGCGATCACCGGACGCAAGAAGGACCTCATCGTCACCGCCGCGGGCAAGAACGTCGCGCCCGCCGTCCTCGAAGACCGGCTGCGCGCCCACTGGCTGGTCAGCCAGTGCCTGGTCGTCGGGGACGGGAAACCCTACATCGCCGCCCTGGTGGCCCTGGACCCGGAGACGCTCGCCCAGTGGAAGGCGGACAACGGCAGGCAGCAAACGGCGGCCATCGCGGGACTTCGCGACGACCCCGCCCTGCGCGCGGAGATCCAGGCTGCCGTCGACGAGGCCAACAAGGCGGTGTCCCGGGCCGAGGCGATCAAGAAGTTCGTCGTCCTCGACGACGACCTCACCGAGGCGGGCGGCCAGCTGACGCCGACGCTGAAGGTGCGCCGCAATGTCGTCGTCAAGCAGTACGCGGCCGCGATCGCGTCCCTGTATGACGACGGACGCTCGTAGCAGGGGGAATACCACTTTGCCGCGAAGTGCTGTTACGCTTGGTTGCTGACCGGTCTGGTGCGCGAGCACCGGACATGCAAGCGGAGGACCACCTCCCACCTGGCCGGCCTCCTGGCTGGCGGGTCCGGTCGCGGCTCTGGCCGCTCGGGCGCGTGCGCGCGAGGGGTGACAGGGTCGCGGCGCGGCGCGGTCGCCAGCCCTGCTGGCGACGGCTCCGTTGTTGTGGTCGCCCCGCGGCGTATGCGCTTGGCGGGGCTTTTCCGTATAGGCGCGGTCGCGGCAACGATGCCGCCGGAAGGGCCGGCGGCAGCAGATGAGACTCTGGAGGTCACATCAGCGCCGAAACGCGTGTCAATGAGCGCATCCGCGCTCCGGAGGTCCGGCTGGTCGGTCCGAAGGGCGAGCAGATCGGGATCGTCTCCGTCAACGAGGCGCTCCGGCTCGCTCAGGAGGCTGACCTCGATCTGGTCGAGGTCGCCCCGACCGCGCGGCCCCCGGTCTGTAAGCTCATGGACTACGGAAAGTTCAAGTACGAGTCCGCGGTCAAGGCCAGGGAGTCGCGCAAGAACCAGACGCAGACGATCGTCAAGGAGATCAAGCTCCGCCCGAAGATCGACCCGCACGACTACGGCACCAAGAGGGGCCATGTCGAGCGGTTCCTGAAGGCGGGGGACAAGGTCAAGGTGACGATCATGTTCCGCGGACGCGAGCAGTCCCGGCCGGAGCTCGGTTTCCGCCTGTTGCAGAAGCTGGCCGACGACGTCACAGAACTGGGCTTCGTCGAGTCGCAGCCGAAGCAGGACGGGCGGAACATGATCATGGTGATCGGCCCGCACCGGAAGAAGGCCGAGAGCAAGGCCGATCGCAACGCACAGCAGGCGGCCTCACACGCGCGGCAGGTGCCAAGCCCGCGCCCAGAGGCGGCTCCGGCGCCGAGCGACGTTTAGCGGTCGACGAGGTAGAGGCGGAACGGCGTCGCGGCTGCGGCATGAGCCGGAG
>DAHVAN010000142.1 GCA_027314595.1 Actinomycetota bacterium
CTGATGCTCCGTGGCAGGCTCCCGGTGGTACTCCTTCAGGAATTCCACAAGCAGCCGCCAGCGCGCGTCGAAATCCGGCTCCGCCGCGATGTAGGCGGCAAGCCCGGCGATGGTCATCGGCTGGTAGTCCACAACAACAACGTAGCGAAAGGTCGGCCGTCTGCACCCGCCGTCGGACGTGCCGCGACTATGCCCCGGTTCGGGGATGACGGCAGCTCACGGATGGCCTGACACCAGGCAAACAGCGGCACAAGGAACTGGTGTGACATGTGAGGAACAGCAAGTTCCGCCCTGCCATCATCCGCACAGGCCGACCCGAGAGGCTAGCGCGGCCTGCCACCCGGGGGCTACGCGGCAGCCCCTCCTAGCATGGCCGCAAGCCGGCCTGACGCGTATCGTGATGCGCGAGAACCGCCGGAGGAAGCAATGTTCGACACCACGATCGCCGGCAGCCTGCCGAAGCCCGCCTGGCTCGCGGAGCCGGACCGCCTGTGGGCGCCGTGGCGGCTGGCCGGCGCCGAGCTCGACGGCGCCAAGCGCGACGCTACCCTGCTCGCCATCAAGCTGCAGGAGGACTGCGGCATTGACGTCGTGACCGACGGCGAGCAGTCCCGCCAGCACTTCGTGCACGGCTTCGTCGAGTCCGTCGACGGCATCGACTTCGCCCGCAAGGTCGAGATCGGCATCCGCGCCGACCGCTACAAGGCGCTCGTGCCGCAGGTCACCGGCGAGCTTGGCCTCAAGGGGCGCGTGCACGGAGGCGAGGCGCGGCTCGCGCGCGCCCATACCAGCCGCAAGCTCAAGATCACCCTGCCCGGCCCGATGACCATCGTCGACACCGTGGCGGACGCCCATTACGGCGACCGGGTGACGATGGCGATGGCGTTCGCCGGCCTCCTCAACACCGAGGCGCGCGCGCTCGCCGCCGACGGCGTGGACGTGATCCAGTTCGACGAGCCGGCCTTCAACGTCTACACGGCGGCGGTCAGGGACTGGGGCATCGAGGCGCTGCACCGCGCGATCGACGGGGTCGGCTGCACCACCGCGGTCCACATCTGCTACGGCTACGGCATCAAGGCCAATATCGACTGGAAGGCGACGCTCGGCGGCGAATGGCGCCAGTACGCGGAGATCTTTCCGGCGCTGGCGCGGAGCCGCATCGGCCAGGTCTCGGTCGAGTGCCGCAATTCGCGCGTGCCGATGAGCCTGCTGAAGCTCCTCGACGGCAAGGACGTTCAGGTCGGCGTGATCGATGTCGCGACCGACGAGGTGGAAACGCCCGAGCAGGTGGCCGCCGTGATCGGCGAAGCGACGAAATACGTGCCACCAGAAAGGATCATCGCCGGCACCAACTGCGGCATGGCGCCGATCCGCCGCGATGTTGCCTACGGCAAGCTCGCCGCGCTCGCCCAGGGCGCGGCACTCGCACGTGACAGGTTCGGCTAAATGTTCGCCGGAAGTGCCGCTATAACGACACGTCCGCGAAAATTTCGAAAAGCCTTCGGCTTATGCGGCTATTGGTCTCAGCTGGCTCATACGTCACGACCGGGCCGCTGACGGCGGGACCTGCGCGCCGGACGCGATCTTCCGCGCCACGGTCGCAAAGGATTGATGTATTGACAGCTGCGCGCACTCGTGCGATATCATCCAAAATTGCACGCACTCGTGCGATACTATCGAAAATGTCGGCCGATCCATACTCGGTGGTGGATCGCGGGCGGGGACTCCGTGAGCGAGGTAATCATGGAATATCGTCGTCAATCCCAGCGGATCGGGTTCGCTGCCGCACAACAAGGAGATGGCGCGGCCGGCCGTCCTGCGCACGTGGCGCGCCGGGCGTTTCTCGGGACCGGGGCGGCCGCGGTCGCGGGGCTGTCTGTGGGCATGGCTGGACCGGCGGATGCAACGTCGGCGAGCTGGGGCAGGTTGTGTGGCGAGGTTCCGTTCGGGCCGGTCATCGTGGACAACGCCGGATCAGGCGCGTCCTACGCGCGAGCCGTGCGGCTCAGCGAGTGGCAGCCGGGGAGATCACGGACTTTGCTGGCGACATTCCAGCAGTTCGGGAGTCCGGGGTTCCCGATCTTCCGCAGCGACGACGGTGGCCGTACCTGGCACCAGCAGGGCAATGTGCCCAATACCGGCGAAGCCGCGGGAGTGTGGTTGCAGCCGTATCTGTATGAGCTGCCGCGCGCATTCGCCGGTCTCCCGAAGGGCGCCGTGTTGTGTGCAGGCAATTCACTTGGGAATTTTTCGAGCACGAAGATTGTGCTGTACGCGAGCACCGACCGTGGCTTGACCTGGTCGTTCCTGAGCACGGTCGCGGAGGGTGGCGCGCCCATACCGGAAAACGGCCATACACCCGTGTGGGAGCCGTTCCTGCTCCTGCATCGTGACCGGCTCATCTGTTATTACTCCGACCAGCGAGACCCGAAGTACGGGCAGAAGATATCGCATCAGGCCAGCACGGATCTGCGGCAGTGGGGCCCGGTCGTCACCGATTCCGTGGGCACGGACTACAGTCAGCGCCCAGGCATGGCCACCGTCGCGCAAGTGCATCGCCGCATGTGGATTATGACCCACGAGGCCGGCGGCGACTCAGGCGACAACTTCTACGCCGTGCACTACAAGATGGCCCGGGATCCGGAGTCGTTCGGGCCGGCCGCTGAGCACGTGCTCCACGACCAGAACGGTTACGTCCCCTCAGCCTCCCCGACCGTGTCGTGGTCGGACTCCGGCGGCCGGATGGGCACCATCGTCGTCAGCGCAAACAGCGATCAGGACTTTTTCGTCAACCGTGCCCTTGGTGATCCCGGCGAATGGACGCGGCTATCTTCGGCGATGCCAAGGGGCTACAGCCGGTTTACCATCCCGCTGGCAGGCCCGGGATCGTGGCGCCGACCCGGCCTCGTCTTCGTCGTGACCGGCCCGCCCTATGGCGAACAGGGTCCGATCCAGGCTGGTGTCATTCAACTGCGCTGAGCCTTCTTAATCTCGGCTGTAGCTGAATCGCTGCGCGGCGGCACGTGGGCGAGGTCGTGGGGCTGCTGGCCGCGTTTTGCAGTTGCCGAAGATCTTGGTGGTTAATGCGCCGGGCACTTCGCCACCCGCCTCAGGCGCCGGGGCCGCCGACGGGCGCGCGGCGCGCGTGACCGGGCCTCAGCCTCACCTCAGCCGCCCGTCCAGCCCCACGCGTCCGAAGCGGGCCGCGAGCTCGGCTATCCGGTTGGGCCGGTGCTCTTGGCGCATCCGGCCGGCGCGTTCTAGCAGGCTCATGCCGTGCAGTGCGCTCCAGAGCAGTTCGGTCGCCGTTCCGTCGTCGTCGCCCAGCGCGTTGAAGCCGGAGCGCAGTTCGGTCTCCGCGTCGTCTTGCGCGAAGCGCGCATCGATCGGCAGCTGGAACATGGCCTCGTAGAGCGACGGATGCGCCGCGGCGAAGCCCAGGTACGCGTCCGCCACCGCTGCAACCGCCTGCGGGCCCGTCTTGCCGCCCATGGCTGCCTGAGTCGCCGCCGCCAGTTCCGCGAAGCCGGCGAGCGCCACCGTGCGCATGATCTCGGTCTTCCCGCCCGGGAAGTGACCGTAGAGCACGGGCTGGGTGTACCCGATTGCGTCGGCAAGACGCCGCGACGTGACAGCCGTCCACCCGTCGGCCTCGGCCATGGCCCGGGCCGCGTCGAGGATCTGCTGCCTGCGCTCGGCCACGCGCTGCGCGCGGGCACCTGCCCTCGCCATGATTCCTCCCCTTGCGTTCTGGCTCGCGATAGCCTAGGTTAGCATTGCTAGAAATATAGCGCTGCTAGAAAATCGGCGAAGGTCATGCTCACCACGCTCGCTGTCATCACCGCAACCGTCGTCGGCGTCATGGTTGGCGTCGAGTTCGCCGTCGCGGTCTTCGTCAACCCGATCCTGCTGCGACTGCCCGCCGGATCCTCGCTGCAGGCCCGCGCCGATGGGGGCCGGGTGCTCGGCCGCGTGATGCCATTCTGGTACATCGGGTCCCTGCTCCTCACGGCCTGGCTGACCGCCGCTAAATGGGGCGGGCCGGCCGGCGGCGCAGCCGCCGCGGCTGCGGCCCTGCTCGCCGTGAGCGTCGTCATGTCGGTCACCCTGCTCGTCCCGATCAGCAACCGCTCCGCTACGTGGACAGCCGACCACTACCCCGCCGACTGGCGCGAGCAGCACCAACGCTGGGACCGGCTGCACTATGCGCGGGTGGCGATCATCGTCGCAGGGTTCGTGCTGACGCTCGTCGCCGGGACAGTCGCCTGAGCGTGGATTTGAGACCCTACCCCGACCGACTTGTCGGTGCCGAGTCACGCCTCCGGCGCGCAGTCGGGAGCGACTCGACCAGCCAGATGTTCCGGCGACCAGGACTGCGCGGAGCGACTGGTCGCGCTGACCATCCAGGTTCAGGCGGTGCGGTAAGCCGTCCTCACTCGCCCTTGACGTTGACGATCTGGCGCAGCGTGTGCCGGATCTGGACGAGGTCGGCGGCGTCCGCCATCACCTGGTCGATGTCCTTGTACGCGCCGGGGATCTCGTCGAGGAACGCGTCCGTGTGCCGCCATTCGATCCCGTCCATCGCCATGTCCAGTTCCGCCCGGGTGAACTTCCTCCGGGCCGCCGAGCGGCTGTACTCGCGGCCCGCCCCGTGCGGCGAGGAGTTCAGCGACAGCATGTTGCCCTTGCCCGTCACGACGTAGGACCGGGTGCCCATCGAGCCGGGGATGAGGCCTGGCTTGCCCGCGCTGGCGTCGATGGCGCCCTTGCGGGACAGCCAGACGTGACCTGCCCGGCCCTTGGGCCGGTACTTCCAGTGCCGCAGCAGGTCGTCGCTCATCTGCTCGGTGTAGTTGTGGTGGCACTGAATGGTCTGCGCCGCGTCGATGTCACGGCCCATGAACCGCGTCAGGCACTTGGCTACGCGCTCCATCATCTCCTCGCGGTTGAGCAGCGCGAAGTGCTGGGCCCATCGCAGGTCCCGCAGGTATGCCCAGAACTCGCTTGTGCCCTCGACGAGGTAGGCCAGGTCCGGATCGGGCAGCGGGATCCAGGCGCGCTCGCACCAGTCGAGCGCGACCTTGATGTGCCTGGTCGCCAGCTTGTTGCCCACTCCGCGCGATCCGGAATGCAGGAAAAGCCATACCCGGTCGCTCTCGTCCAGGCTCACCTCGATGAAGTGATTGCCTGACCCGAGCGAGCCGAGTTGCAGCCGCCAGTTCGGCGCGATCGCCCCGGCGCTGTCCGCGCCGTCACGGTTCTCGAGTTCGGCGATCCGGGCGCCGGTCCCCTCGTCGTAAACGGTGTCGTTGTAGTGGCCCGCGGACAGCGGCACGGCCTTCTCGATCGCCTCGCGCAGCCGGGACAGCGGCTTGCCGCGCAGGTCCTCATGCACCAGTCCGGTGCGGATGGCGATCATGCCGCAGCCGATGTCGACGCCCACCGCGGCAGGCATGATCGCGCCCAGCGTCGGGATCACCGACCCCACGGTGGCGCCCTTGCCCTGGTGAGCGTCGGGCATCAGGGCAAGGTGCGGCCAGATGAAGGGCATGGAGGCTGTCCGCTGGGCCTGCTGCCTGGCCTCCGTCTCCAGGATCGAAGCCCAGTTGATCAGCTTGCTGGCAAGGTGCTCCATTGCCCCAGATCCTCCGCTTCCTGGTCCTCGGAAGACCGTAGAGCGGAGCGGGCAATTGCGCACCCGAATTTCGTCAAGGCGCCTGGACCGCTACGCCGCACTGCTGAGGGAGGCCCGCTGAGGGGCCGCCGCACTGCTGAGGGAGGCCCGCTGAGGGGCCGCCGATCTGGCTGACGGCTGCCAGGGTGCGGCCGGTCCGGGATCCGCAGGAGGATCTCACCGAACGGCGGGTGCGGTCCGGCCTGCCGGGGTCCGGCGGACCTCGGCGGTGGCGTTGGTGGCTCACCGCCCGGAGCCGCTTGGCGCGGGTCCGGGCCTACCGCGGCGTGGCGGGCAGCCGCGGTACCGGCTGACCGAGGTGCCGGACTTCCGGGTTACCTGACGACATGGTTCCTGCGGTCACGCGGCAGCCGCTCCGCGGTTTCGCCGGTGGCGCTTGCGCGTGCGGCACTCGTAGCTGAGGCCCCCCCAGATCCCGTGCCTGATCGTGTTCCTGAGCGCGTAGTCCAGGCATTGCTCGCGAACGGGGCACAGCATGCAGATGGCCTTGGCCTTCGCCGTACGGGTGTCCCGCTTTGGACGCGGCTCGTTCTCAGCGCCGAAGAACAGCGCTTCCTGGCCCTGGCATGCGGCCCTGTCTACCCACCTCACGTCCGGCTCCTCCCGGCTTCGAGGGGCGTTTAGCCCCGCGCTTAGCCCCGGGTCCCCGGCCAGCCCGCCGACGCCGACGCCGACCCGCGGTCCGGACCTGCTGGCGAGCGGCGCGCCTTCGGCGGCCTGTCACATCCTCGCGCGGGCCGACCGCGCTCCGACGGCTCCCATCAGCAGGTCGAACGAGCGGTGCAGCGCCCGCTCCCAGTAAGGCCAGGAGTGGGTGCCCGGACCGTAGAAATCGGTGACCACGTCTCCGCCGAGTGATCTGACCCGCTCGGCGAAGTCCACTGACTGCGGGCACAGAAGCTTCTCCGTAGGGTCGGGCAGCCAGCGACGCGGGTTGAGCACCGTGCGATCCGGGTCGAGCGGACCCGGCGCGCCGTTGCCGCTCGAGACGTAGAGCGGGATCCGGAGGAGTTCAGGCACGAGGTCGTAGGGATTGTGCGCCGCCCATATGCCGGCCTGCCGTCGCGGTCGTCCCCACAGCGCCGTGGGGTTCTTTCCCTGCATGAGCAGCACCGATTGGGTGATCCACGGGGCGCGCAGCGTGTGCAGGTCGCCGCTGAAGGAGGCGGCGGCCTTGAACTTGTCCGGATGCCGGGCGGCGTAGGCCATGGCGCCAAGCCCTCCGACGGACAGGCCCGCGATCGCGAGCGCGTCCCCGGCACGGTAATCACGGCGCAGGATCGGCAGCAGCTCGCTGATGTGGAACGTCTCCCAGGCGGGCGCACCGCCCTTACCGTGATTCCACCAGTCCGTGTAGTAGCCTGCCCTGCCTGCTTCCGGCATTACCACGAGTACCCCGGTGCCGCTGGTCAGCGATGCCACGTCGGTGTGGTTCGTCCAGCCCGCGTAGGTGTCCCGGTAGCAGCAGCCGTGCAGCAGGTAGAGCACGGGCCAGTCGCGGCCCGGCTGGCTCGCCCAGCCGGGCGGCAGCAACAGCCTGACCTTAACTGTGGCATTCAGCGCCGGTGACGCGATGGACAGGTCCAGCATCCGGTCAGTCATCTGTCGCGTGTCGACTACTCGGGCGGTGGCAGGCATGATCTCTCGCAATAGCTCGGCATTCATGTTTCCGTCGCTGCACTCCCCACAATAGGCAGAGGCCACTAATGCGCGCAGGACAGGGGCATGACAGGGAATTGCCATCCCTGTCCCGCGGACAAGGGCCTGATCCTTGCCACGGCATTGCCGTTGTGGGCACAGTCATGTCGCCATTACTTTGAAATCGCCCTGTCACGGTCCTGTCCGCGCCCGCTGGGGCCGGCCGCGTCAGCAACCAGAGGAGGCCGTGTCAGCCCGCGATTCGCGGGCCGCACCGCTAGGCCGAAGTTAGGGAGCCGATTCACGTGACCAGCCAGGCAAGTGCGCTCAGCATCGGGACGGCGGTGAGCACGACTGTCCGGTATGCCGGCATTGGCGATGAGGCCGGCCCGGCGCTCGCGGACCAGATCGGCGCGATCGCGCGCCTTGGCTGGCGGTCGATCGAACTGCGCACCAGCGGCGGCATGGCCATGGCCGATCTCGGTGACCGCGCCTTCGGGCGGCTTGCCGACGCCATCGCGGCAGCGGGCCTCGACGTGGTGTGCGTCGATTCGCGGATAGGCGGCTGGTCCCGGTCGGTGACCAGCCCCTTCGAGGACGACTCCGGTGAGCTCGCGGTGCTGGCCCGCAGGTGCGCGCGGCTCGGTGCCCGCTACATCAGGATCATGTCCTATCCGAACGACGGGCTCGATGATGCCGAGTGGGGCCGGCGGGCACTGGGCCGGCTGCGGTCGCTGGCCCGGCAGGCGCAGCAGCACGCAGTGGTGCTGCTGCACGAGAACTGCTCTGGGTGGGCTGCCACGAGCGCGGAACGCATGCTGGAACTGGCCGGTCATGCCGGACCCTCCGTCGCGCTGCTCTTCGACACCGGCAACGGGGTCCCGTACGGCTACGACTCGTACGCGCTGCTCGCGCAGATCATCCACCACGTGGCGCATGTCCATGTCAAGGACGCGACCGGCGGCCCCGGTCGCACCGTCTACACCATGCCTGGTGAGGGGGATGCGCGGGTGGCCGACTGCCTGCGTGCGCTGGTCCGGCACGGTTACCCGGGGTCGTGGTCGATCGAGCCGCACCTGGCCGCGCGGCCGCACGAGCAAGGCCTCGGGGAGGGCGGGGACCTGGAGACCTTCGTCGCCTACGGTCACCGGCTCGAGCGCCTCGTCCGGGAGGAAGTCCTGACCCAGGGGCCGGCTGTCGCATGAACGCGCCCTCCGCCGACGTCCGCCTGACCTCCGCGCACATCGCGCTGCTGATGCGACTGCTCGGGCTGCCCACGGTGTGCCCGCTGGAAAGCGGGGCGGACGGACGGCGCCCGATGCTGCGGGAGGCGCAGATCGCCTACGCCGAGGCGGCGCGGGCGATCGGTTTCACCGTCGGCTATCACGCCAGCGCGCTCGCGCCCGACCTGGAACGTGATGACGTGCCCGCGGCGGTACGCGAAGCGGTCCGCGACGTGCCTGGCTTCCTTGACTGCCAGCCCAGCATGGTGATCCGGCTCGGCCCGGTGCTGCCGGCCGTCGCCACGGTGATGTTCAACGTCCACCTGGACACGGTTGCCGGATGGCAGGTCCCGCGCCTGGCCGCCGGGCGCGTGTGGGCAAGGGGCGCGGTCGACGCGAAGGGTCCCGCCGTCGCGCTGCTCGCCGGAATCGAGGCGGCGGTAGCCGCCGAGCCGTCTTTGGGCAAGCACGCGGGAGTCCTGGTTCAAGTCGTGTCCGGCGAGGAAGGCGGCGCGATGGGCGCATACGGCACCCGGCTGCTCGTCGAGCGCGGCTTCGTGGGACGGCTGAACGTGTTCTGCGAGCCGACGGGGTGTCGTTACCTGCCGCGTGCCACCGCCGCGATGACCGCCTGCCTGCGCGTCGACGGCGAGGATGCGATCGACGACCGTCCGCAGGCCGGCCACAACGCCTCGGTCCTGCTTGGCTTCCTCGCCCAGTACCTGGCCAGGACCCTCCCGGGCACGACCGCGGACTCGCGGGTGTGCGTCGCGGGCCTGCACACAGGCACGCTGCATAACCGCGTGTACGGAAGCGGCCGCCTGCTGCTGAACATCGCCTACGGGTCCGCGGATTCGGGCCGGCGGCTGCAGGCCGCGGCGCAGGCCGCGGTCAGGGACGGGCTGCGCGAGTTCAGCGCCTGTTTCCGCGGGCACGGCGAGTTCGCGCGCACCGCGGCGGAAGCTGGGCTCGTGACGCGCCTGGAATGGCTCAAGCGCGGGCTCCCGGCGCTTGACAGCCGCGACCCGTGGGCCGAAGAGCTGCTCGGCAGCCGTGCGGGCCTGACCCGATGGCCGGACAGCGAGCCGCCCCTCACCTGCGACGCGATCTGGATGCAGGGCGTGCCCGGGGCCGCCACCGTGGTCTTCGGCCCAGGGGACCTGGCGGAAGGAAACGCGCACGCCGACGGCGAGCACGTCGACCTCCGCGAGCTTGAGGCCTTCGCCTCCGGCGTCGCGAGGCTGCTGGTGGCTTTTGCCCGTGACGTCACGGCAGGAAGGGATGACAGCCGATGAACACCGCGATGGCCACAGCGAACCGGATCTCGTATCAGGCCCTGACCACCTTCGCCACGTCCGTTTTCACCGCGCTGGGCGTGCCGCGGGACCGATCCGGGCTGGCGGCCGAGGCGCTGTGCTACGGCGATCTCACCGGGATCGGTTCTCATGGGATGGCCAACCTCATCCCGCTGTACGTGCCGCTGCTCCAAAGCGGCCGGTGCGACCCCGCGGGCGAGCCGCGGATCCTGTCGGACGCGGGCGCCGCTGTCCTGATCGACGCCGGCCGTGCCCTCGGGCTGTGGGCCGCGGGTGCGGCGATGGACCTGGCCATCGAGCGAGCGGCACGTTACGGCACCGGCCTGGTCAGCGTGCGCAATGCCACGCACTTCGGCTGCGCGGGGCACCATGCGTCGCGCGCGGCCCGCCAGCGCATGATCGGCCTGGTCGCGTCGAATTGCGGACGACAGCGCATCGCGCGGCCGCCCGGCGGCCGGCTGGCGATGCTCGGCACCAATCCGCTGGCGGTGGCCGCTCCTGCCGGCGACTACCCGCCGTTCGTTCTTGACATGAGCACCACGGTGGCGCCGGCCGGCCAGATACGCAGGGCTGCCAGGGAACGGCGGCAGATCCCCGAGGGCTGGCTGGCCGACGACGCGGGCAGGCCGGTAACCGATCCGGGCGCCTACGACGAGGGCCGGGCGCACCTGCTGTGGCTGGGTTCCCAGCCAGAAACCGGCGCCTACAAGGGCTACGGTCTCGCCCTAGTGGTTGAGCTTCTGGCCGGGGTCCTATCGGGCGCGGGACTGGGACCAGAGCCGGAGTCGCTGCTGGGCGACGGCACCTCGTCCGGGCGCGACGACGACATCGGATTCGCGGCGCTGGCCATCGATCCGGGGCGGCTGCGTCCGGTCGGGGAGTTCCGCAGGGACGCCGGAACGATGTTCGGGACCCTGCTTGACTGCCCGCCCGCTGATCCGGGCCGGCCGGTGCGGTACCCCGGCTGGCGTGAGGCGGAGACAGCGCGCGCCAGCCTGCGCGACGGCGTTCCGCTCAGCCAGGCGCTGGGCCGGGAGCTTGATGACCTGGCCGCTAGTCTCGGACTCCGCGCGCCAGTGTGGGAGCAAAGGTCATGACGGCGCTGCGCGTCGGCGTCGTGGGCGTCGGCGCTATCTCGCGCTTCTACCTGGCCGCGATCGAGCGATCGCCGGACGTCCGGCTCGCCGCGGTCTGCGATCCCGACGAGGCGGCCCTGGCGTCTTTGTGTTCCCCGACGCGACGCTTCGCCGGCCACCGCGCCATGCTCGACGCTGGCGGCCTCGACGCCGTCATCGTCAACGTGCCGAATGACCTGCACGTCCGGGTCTGCACCGACGTGATCGAGGCGGGACTGCCGGTGTGCGTGGAAAAACCGCTGGCCACCACCACCGCCGCCGGGGAGCGCCTGGCATCGTCCGCGCATGCTCGCCGTGTGCCGCTGTTCGTCGCGTTCCACCGCCGGTACAACGAGCAGGTGCTGGCGCTGCGCGCGCGCCTGCCCCTGGCGGTGCCCATTACCGGGATGACCGTCAGGTACCTGGAGCGCATCGAGGACCATGCCGGGCGTCATGCCTGGTATCTGGATCCGGAGCGCTGCGGCGGGGGCTGTGTCGCCGATAACGGCCCTAACGCGTTCGACCTGGTCAGGCTCTTCCTCGGCGATGTCACCGTCGAGGAAGCCCGCATCGACCGAGATGCCCGCGGCGTCGACCGGTATGCGCGCGTCACGCTTGGCACGGCGGCCGGCGCCACGGCGAACGTCGAGCTCGACTGGTCGTACCGGTATGGCGAATGCAAGGACATCGAGGTGAAGCTGGCCGACGGCAGCAGCGACCGAGCGGACATGCTGGCCGGGTGCACCGAGTTCAAGGGCTCCCTGTGGCACGAATATGCCGCGGTCATGGCTGACTTCATCAGCGCCGTCCGCGCCGGGGCCCGGGATCAGGCATCTGACGGGATCGCCGCCCTGCGGCTGGTGGCCGGTGCTTATCATGCCGAACGGCGCGCCCGGATTCCCGCTCAGGAAGACGGGACCAAACGAGCCGTGGCCGGCGTCGTGGTGAAAGTGCTCCGGCATCGTCGCGATGACCGGGGCATGCGCCTCGAGCCGTACCTGAGCCGGTGTGTGCGCCGCGGCGAACTCCACGAACTCGTCACGACTGACCAGTCGGACGCGCCACCTGAGGGACGCGTCGACCGGGTCGGATTCCTGGGCTTCGCGGAGATCGTCTCGGCCGGGGTGATCGACCGGGGCGACGAAGTCTGGATCGGCGGTTCGCGGGTCGGAACGGTCCTGGGATTTGACGCCTGCCACTTCCCCAACCACTACAACGTGCTTATCGCGACTGACCGGCCACGTTCCGGTTCGGAGATCGGCCTGCAGCCCGGACAGGCTCTGTCGTTCCGCCCGGGCTGATCCGGCGCTCAGGCTTTGGCGTCAACCTCGCTTACCGCTCCCGTGGCATCCGCCCGCGCCGTCGGCGCGGCCGTCGCCTGGCGCCCGATCAGCAGCGTGGTCAGGGCGCCAAGCACCAGGATGCCGGCCGGCAGCAGCAGGGAGGGGCGCAGGGCGGTCACGAAGCCGTGCGAGAACACCTCGCCGGTCACCCGGCGCACCTGCGCGGCGAGCGCGCCGTGCACGCCGGCCGGCAGCGGCCTCCCCGTCTCGCCCACGCCGACCTGGAGCCCGCTGGAGGCGGCCTGGCGGAAGCCGTTGACGAACTGGCCGCGGATCGAGGCCGGCAGCGATCCGGCCCGCTGCGCCGCCTGGCCGGTCAGCGCGCTGACGAGCCTGTTCTGCAACAGTGCGCCGACGGCCGCGCCGCCCATCACGGTGCCGAGCTGGCGTGCGGTGCTGATGACGCCCGAGGCCGCGCCGGCCAGTTCCTGCTTGACGCCGCGCATCGCGAGCGTGTTCATGGGGGCGAAGGCCATGCCGGTGCCGACGCCGGCGACGAGCATGCCCGGGAGCAGCGCCCACCGGCTGGAGTCCGCCTGTGCGGTGAACGCGATGACGACGAGGCCGCCCGCGAAGACGAGCAGGCCTGCGATCAGGATGTACTTGCCGCCGAACTTGTCGGACAGGTGGCCGGCCACTGGCGCCAGGCCGAGCATCACGATCGTCATCGGCAGCAGCAGCAGGCCGGTCGCCAGGGCAGAGAGCCCGAGGACGGACTGCAGGTAGATCATGAGCGGCAGCAGCAGGCCGATCGAGCCGAACAAGATCGCCGCGGTGACGAACGACATCACCGAAAAGTCGCGGCGGAACAGCGCGAAGGGAACCAGCGGCCCCCGCTGCTGACGCCGGTGCTCGACGAACACGAACAGGGCCAGGCAGCACAGGCCGAACGCGAGTATGAGGGGGATGCTGACCAAGGACCAGACGTGTCCCCAGTTGTAGCGCTGTCCCTCGATCAGCGCGTAGACGACGGCGAGCAGGCCCGCGGTCGACAGCAGCATGCTGAACGGGTCGAGCGACCTTCGCCCGCCCGGCCGCACGTTCGGGACCATCGTCACGGCCAGCGCTATGGAGACGGCGCCGATGGGCACGTTCACGAAGAAGATCCAGCGCCACGACTCGTAGGTCACGAGAACCCCGCCAAGCGTCGGGGCGATCACCGTGGCCAGGCCCGCTACCGAGCTCCAAATCCCGAAGGCCGTTCCGCGGCGCCGTTCGGGGAACACCGCCGTCACCAGCGCCAGCGTCTGCGGCATCATCGCGGCGGCGCCGATGCCCTGGAAGATCCGCGCCGTGATGAGCTCGCCCGGGCTCTGGGATAGCCCGCAGGCGGCGGATGCGGCCACGAACAGCACCAGGCCGCCGACGAGCAGGCGCCGGCGCCCGTACATGTCGCCCAGCCGCCCGCCGATGAGCAGCAGCGCCGCGAAGGCGAGAGTGTAGCCGTTCAGCACCCACAAGATCCCGTCAAGCGAGGCGCGCAAATGGCTGATCATGTTAGGCACGGCCACGTTGACGATCGTCGTGTCAAGCAGGGTCATGAAGAACCCGAGCGAGACGGTGATCAGCACCATCCACGGATTGCCCCGCAATCTGGTCATTGCGCCAGTACCTCCGTTCCCGCGGCTTCCGCCTGTTTCGGGTCCCGCTGGTCCATGCCCGGTCCTCTCATCTGATCCAAGGTTTTCCCATTAAGTAGGGCACACACCCTGGGATGAGACAAACGGGCCCAGGGGGCGCCGGCCTACGCCCGGAGCCTTAGTCACCGTCTCCTGCCAGCGACAACGGGCTGACGGCCGCTCGTCGCCCGTGCCGGGCATAGCCAGAATTTGCCATGCCCCGATCCGGGCTTGCTATCCGGTTCGCATTGCGCCGGCAGGATGCCGATCCGTAACGTTGCGGACAGCGTTTTAATGGCGCCGGCCGGGGCGCGATGCTTCGCGGAGGTCATCATGGCAAGTCGCAACGGGCGGCCGCCGAAGAACCTGGGTCTTCTTTTCGAGTGGCACGCGGAAAACAGTAACCGGACTTCGCTCTATCTCGACCGCCCCTTCGATATTGCTCCGGATCGTGGCACCCATTTCGGTGTTCAGGACCTGGCGTCACTGGTGGCGGAGACATCCGGATGGCTGAGCGCGGCGGGGCTGAGGCGCGGTCAGCGGCTCGCCATCATCAAGGACAACCATTACGACGTGGTCGTGCTGGCCGCCGCCGCCGCCCGGCTCGGAGCGGTGCCCGCCATGATTTCCCCGGCGGCGCCGGACAGCGTGCTGCGGGTCATCCTGACGCGCCTGGACCCGGCGCTGGCCGTCGTCACCCCCAGCGTGCTTGACCGGGCCCTGGCTGACCGCCGCGTCTTGCTGCCGCCTGACCTGCCCGTCGTGCTGCTGGGCAAGACCAGCCACAGCGAGGCGCGCACCGTCCAGCAGGTAGACGACATCCGCGGAGCGGACGCTCCCCCGCCAGCGCCCCGCGGCGACGACGAGCCGATGATCGTGATCCACACGTCGGGGACCACCGGCGTGCCGAAGCTGGTCGTGCACTCCGGCGACACGATCCTCGGGGCGATGAGCCGCCTGGAGTCGATCCGCTGGCCCATCGTGGAGAGCCGCAGGGACGACGTCGTGGGGACCTGCGTCTCCTTCGTCCACGGCCGCAGCGTGACCTGGACCTACGGGCAGCTCAACCTGGCCCCGAAGGGGCTCGTCGCGTTCGCCGAGCCGGGGCTCGACACCGTGGCCGCGACACTGGCCAGGCATCGTCCCACGACGCTCGAGGCCTGCCCGAACATATTCCAGTACTGGGAGGAACTGGCCGACACCCAGCCTCACTTGTTCGAGCAGGTGCGGCTGTTCGTCGGGACGTTCGACGCCATTCACCCGCGTACGGTCCGCAAGTTCCTCAGCGTCTCCAAGCGGCGCATGCCCATCTGGGGGCAGGGGTGGGGCCAGAGCGAACTCGGCCCGGTATGCGCCGCGATGTACTCCCGCCGCCAGATGCGGCGGGCGGGCGGGCTCACGTCGGTGACCAGCGACATCGGCTGGCCGGTGCCCATACTCAACCGGGTCCGCGTACTCGACCCGCAGACCGGCCGCCCGGTGGCCAAGGGCGAGCAGGGCCTGTTGTTCGTGAAGAGCAAGGCGTGCTGCGTCGACTACCTCGGCGAGACCGACCGCTGGACCGAGAAGCGCGACGGCAAGTGGTGGAACACCGGCGACATCGGGGCGCGCGCGAAGTTCGGCAAGCTCCGCCTGATCGACCGGGAGGTGGACATGATCCCGGGCATGAGCGGGATCGAGCTGGAAAGCATCCTGCTCGACCGGCTGCCAACGGCGCGCGACGTCGTCGTGCTCGGCGTGCCGGGCGGCAGGCCGCTGCCAGTGCTGGTCATGCGGGACGACCACATCGACGAGCAGGAATGGCAGCGGGTCTCAGCGGACCTGCCGGGACTGGACAAGCCGCGCGTCATCCCGTGGGGCGAACTGCCGCGCACCGGCACGTGGAAGGTGCGGCGCCCGGACCTGCGGGAGCAGCTGCTCGGCTCGGGGGAAACGTTCGGTACCGGCCGGTGGACCTAGGGAAGGCCGTCTCATGCCCGGAATAAGGCTGCCCAGCCTCGCGCCTGTGGACTACCTGCCGCACAGCATGCCGGCGCTGATCCTGTGGCTGGTCAAGATGGGCCAGCTCATCGGCTGGGGCGGCGCGTACGTGCTGATCCTCCGGCAGGCGCGCAAAGACAGGTACATGGCCATACCCGTTGTCGCGGTGTGCTTCAACTTCGCCTGGGAGTTCGTGTTCTCGTTCGTCATCTACCAGCCGCTGACCCAGCGATCCGTCAGCTATGTCTGGGTTCTGCTCGATGCCTTCATCGTCTGGCAAGGGTTCAAGATCGGCCGCAAGGACTTCCCGACGTTGCCGTCCCGGTTCTACACGCTCTGCATTTCCAGCCTGCTCGTGTTCGCGACGCTATTCACGATCGCGGCTTCGTATGAGTTCAAGGATCAGGACGGCGGCTACGTCGCGTTCAGCGTAAACGTCCTCATGAGCTACCTGTTCATAAACATGCTCTGGAAGCGCAAGTCGTCCATCGGCCAGTCGATGTACATCGCGGTCGGCAAGTGGATCGGCACGATGTCCGCGGCGGTCGAGTTCGCCATCTGGTACCCGGGGCGATGGCTGCTGAGCCTGTTCTACTGCACGGTGTTCGTGCTGGATGTCACCTACATCGTGCTGCTCTACCGGCAGATCAGGCTGGAAGGCGAGTCGCCGTGGCGATGGAACCGCAGGCCGGGCAGGGAGCCGGAACTAGTGGCCGGCGGGCTGGTTCCCGCACAAGCGGGATCCTGATCTAAGCGGGAGGCGGACCATGCCAGATCTGGACATCGCGGTTATCGGTGCTGGAATCGCCGGGCTCACCGCCGCTCACCGGCTCGGCCTGGCTGGCCGCGAAGCTGAGGTATTCGAAGCCGAGCCAGAGGTCGGCGGCAGGATGCGCTCGCGGCGCGTCCGGGGGTATGTCATCGATCAGGGCGCGGAGAGCTTCGCGCCGTACGGCTATGAGGCATCGTGGGAGCTGATCCGGGAACTCGGCGTTGACCAGGGTGGCGAGCTGAATCGCATCAGGTACCCGGTGGGCCTGTGGCGCCAAGGCCGGATCTACCGATGGCTGGGCCACCCGCTGTCCGTCCTGACCGGAGCCGGCATGCCGGCCCGCGGCCGCGGGCAGCTCGCCCGCCTCATGGCGCATGCCGTGCGGCACTACGGGAAGATGGACCCTGACCGTCCCGAGGAAACCCCGTATGGCACCCTGACGCTCACCCAGCTTGGCGAACGGTTCGGCGCCCAGACCGTGGAGAACCTGCTGGAGCCCGCGGCCGCGGCGGCCTTCGGATGGCAGCCGGAGCGTTCCTGCGTCGCACCGCTGCTGTCGATCATGCTCGCCACCCGCGGCATCTGGGGCTGGAGGACGTGCGGCGGCGGGATGGATTTGATAGCGCGCAAGCTGGCTGAGCGCCTCACCGTGCACACGGCGCGCCAGGTGGCAGAGGTGAAGAGCGGATCCGACGGCGTCCGGCTGCTGCTCGCGGACGGGGACATGGTGTCGGCGCGCGCCGTGCTGCTGGCTGTGCCCGCCCCGCTGATCAGCGGCCTGTACCCGCAGCTGCCAGAACACGATCGGCACTACGTGGCCGCCTGCGGATTCTCTTCCGTGCTCCGGGTCTCCTGCCTGCTCGACCGGCCGCTACAGGCCGGGCGGGACGGATCGCGCCGGGCGCTGTACGCACTGCTGATTCCGTCCGCCGAGCGGGCGATGGTCGCGGGCATCACCTTCGAGCACAACAAGTCAGCCGGCCGCGTCCCGCCCGGCCGTGGCCAGGTCGCGCTGATTTTCGCGCCCCGGCTGGTCCGCGACCTGCTCGACGAGCCGGACGAGAAGATCATCGAGCTGGCGCTCAGCGAAGGGGAGCGGTACGTGGCGGGACTGCGCGAGGCGTGCCGCGACAGCCTAGTGGTCCGCTGGCGGCACGCGCTGCCCGAGGCCTCGCCGGCGGCCATGAGCCGCCGCGCCGAGTTCATCCGCCGTCCGCCCGGGCCCGTCGAGTACGCCGGTGACTGGCTGTACCTGCGCCCGAGCAGCGAAGGCGCGGTCCGTTCCGCGACGCGGCTCGCCGTACCGCGCCTGACCGGTTTCCTCGGGTAACCGGGGTTCAGCGCGGGGCACCGGCCCGGCCTGCTCTGGCTGACACGGGTCACGCGATGGCGATGAGATTCGCGGCAAGCAGCAGCACGACTCCCAGCCGATGCGCCCGTATCCCGATCCTGCGGGCGGTCAGCGGATCGCCCTGGGACAGTCCGGCTCGCATCTGCCGCACGCGCAGCACGACGACGGGCAGCAGGGCGATCGGGAACCAGGCGGCCAAATAGCCGGCGCAGGCGGCCGCGATCACGACGCCGAACTCGGCGCCCGTCAGCGCCGCTACCACGCCGCGGTAGTAACGGGGGGCCAGCAGCGTCGCGAGGTTTCGCCGGCCAGCGGAGCGGTCGCCGGCGATGTCGTTCATGTTGGAATAGACGGGCACGAGCAAGCTGAAGAACCCGAACAGGCACGATTGCGCCACCGCGGTGCCGCTGATCTTCCCGGCGAGCAGGGCGTAAGGGATCAGCACGGTCAGCCCGGTGTTGACCAGCATCAGCAGTTCCTGCCCGCCGCGGTAGCTGAGCTTGAGGCCGTAGGAGTACTGCACGCTGGTCACTATGACCCAGATCGTGAGCCCGATCGCCCAGGCCGGCCGGCGCGGCGCGATCGCGAACGCGGATGCCAGCCAGGCGGCACCCCACAGGGTCGCTATCCAGCCGAACCGGACCGCCTCCCTGGCGGTGACGCGCCCGTCCAGCAGCGGCTTGCGCGCCCGGTTCCGCTTGGTGCCCTGCGCCGGGTCGTAGTTGAACTGGTCGCTGCCGTCCCTGAACCCGGTCACATCATCGAAGGTCACGGTGGCCACCACCACTCCGACCCAGCCGAGCGATATCACCGCCAGCACGATCGGGGTCCGGATGTTGGCGCGCACGGCCGCCGGCAGCAGCGTCCACACCACGAGCGCGGACAGGTAATAGTCGAAGAAGGCGAGTTTGCCGAGCTTGCTGAAGGCGTCGACCCGGTCGCGCAGTCCCGGGCGGGCGGGCGAGGTCGCGATGCTCGTCATGGCTTCCTCCCGGATACCGAGATCATCACCTGACTCAGCCACCAGTTGGCCGGATCGGCCATCTCCGCCAGCGCGGCATCTATTCGCGTGTCAGCGAGCAGGCCCTCGGCCACGATCCCCGGCCGCATGTACTCCAGCCAGAGCATGTAGTGCCTGGCCTGCTGGCTGCCGCCCCGGATCATCACCGCCCGCCCCTGCGCGGATACCTCAGACAGCCCGGTCTGGAGCATCAGCCGAAGATCGAAATGGCCGCCGCGGGGTTCGTGCCCGCCGCGGCGCATCAGGCCGTACCCGGCAGTCCTGATGTCCTGCAGGAAGTCCTCGGAGACGGCGCTGCGGAACAGCGGCAGCGAATCGGTGTCCTCGAGGAAGAGCAGCCCGCCTGGACGGAGCGCGCCGATCATCCGGCGGACGGCGTCCTGCTTGTCCGCCAGGTGCTGCACCAGCATCCTGGTGTGGACAAGGTCGAACGCCGCCGGGGGCAGGTCGTCGGTGCTGACGTCGTGCCGCCACACTTCCACCCCGCAGGCCGCCAGATCGGCTAGCCGCCCGGTTTCCACGTCCGTCGCCACCACCCGGCCCGCAGGGCCGGCCGGATCAGCGGCGTTTCGCGCGCCGACCCGGGAAGCAAGCCATTTCGCCGTCGAGCCGGCGCCCGCGCCGATCTCCAGGCACCTCCAGCCCTGCCCGACGCCCAATCGCTCGAGGCGCTCGAATGTGCCCGGATCCCAGATCGCCTCATTGGTTCGCAGTCGCTCGGTCTCAAGCTCCCAGGCCGGGTCGAAGACATAGCCCCGCGGTCGTGGCCTGCTCGTCTGCTGTGCATTCATGGTCACTCCGGCTACTCGAAGAACTCACACACCGAACTGGCGATGAACTCCACCTGCGCGTCGGTCAGATGCGGCCAGATCGGGATGGCGAGGTTGCGCAGGCCCGCCCGCTCCGCGTTCGGCCATGTCCGTCCGGCGGTCGCGTGCGCCGCGAAGGCAGGCTGCCGCGGGAGCGGCACGGGATAGTAGACATGTGTCCCCACACCCCGCTCGGACAGGTAAGCGCGCAAGTCCTCACGCCGGTCAACGAGCAGCGAGTACACGTAGTAGCACCGGCCGTTGCGCCCGGAGGGCGGCGCCTGCACGCCGCGGTCGCGCAGTGGGGCGAATCGCTCGCCGTAGTACTCGGCGATACGCGCACGCCGTTCCAGCCTGTCCGCGAACCCGGGCAGCCGCTTGAGCTGGAACGCCGCGATGACCTCGTCGAAGCGGCTGTTGTACCCGATCCTGTGGTGCAAGAACCGGTGCGTCCCGTCCTGGCCGTGGTTTCTGAGCATGCGGACGGCGCGGGCGAGGTCGGGCTTGTCGGTGAGCACGACGCCCCCCTCGCCGGCTGTTCCGAACGCCTTGACCTGGAAGAAGGAGAAGACTCCGGGATCTCCCCATCGTCCGGCGGGAACGCCGTCGAGCACGGCTCCCTGGGCCACCGCCGCGTCCTCGATCACCGCGAGGCCGTGCCGCCGCGCGACGGAATTCAGCTTCGGCATGTCGGCCATCACGGAGAACACGTGCGCGGGCATGATCGCACGCGTCCGTTCGCTGACGAGCCGCTCGGTGTCTTCGGGGTCCATGACCATCGTCCACGGGTCGACGTCGGCGAAGACCGGCGTGGCACCCAGGTTCGCCACCGTGCTCGCGACCGGCTGGCAGCAGAACGCGGGGACGATCACCTCGTCGCCGGGACCTATCCGCAATGCGTGGACCGCCAGGGTCAGCGCCCCGGTCCCGCTGCCGCACGCGATCACGTCGGCGGCACCGGTGATCTCCCGCAGGGCTTGCTCGAGCTCAGCGGTGCGCCGGCCCAGGATGAACTTCTGCTCCGGATCCGTGCCGACCTCGTACAGGCAGTCCAGCAGCGTGTCGCGGTCGGCGGCGAACAGGTCGGGCGGGAAGAAGGGAATCGTCATGGCCTGCTCCTGGCGCGCAGGAAGGCGCGAATCGCGCCGCAGACCCTGTCCACGTCCGCGACAGGCAGACCGGGATAGAAGGGCAATGCCACCGCCCGCTCGCAGGCCGCTTCCGCGTGCGGGAAGTCCCCCGGCCGGTAGCCCAGATCGGCGAAGCACGGCTGCAGGTGCAGGGGGCGGGGATAGTAGACCTCGGTGCCGATTCCGGCCTGCGTCAGATGCGCGACCAGTTCGTCCCGGAACTCAACCTCGATCAGGTACACGTAATGGACGGGGTCCACGGGCGCCGTTCGCGTGGCGACGGCGGGCAGCCGCAGGATGCCCGGAACGTCGCACAGGCGCTCGGTGTAGCAGGCGGCGAGCCGGGCACGCTCGGCGATGTCGGCCTCCAGGCAGGTCAGCTTGGCCATCAGGACGGCCGCCTGGATGTCGTCCATCTTGCTGTTGGTGCCGGAAGCGCCGGAGAGGTTGGAGATACCCGCGATGTGGTCGATGGTCTTCCCCATCCGCCCGTGGTGACGGAGGATCCCGGCACGCTCGGCTATTTCCCGGTCGTCGGTCAGGACCGCCCCGGCGTCCCCGAGCGCGCCAAGCGTCTTGGTGGGGAAGAACGAAAGCGCGCCGCCGGCCCCCAGCAGGCCCGCGTGAACGCCGTTCCAGCGCATGCCGATCGCCTCCGCGCTGTCCTCCACGACGATGAGCCCGTGACTGTCCGCCGCGGCCAGGATCCGTCCCATGTCAGCCATCTGGCAGAACAGGTGAACGGGCATCACGGCCCGGGTCCGCCCGGTGACCGTGCGGGAGATCGAGTCCGGGTCCAGGCAGTACGTTCCGGGTTCTATGTCGGCGAAGACGGGCCGGCAGCGAGCCAGCGCGACCGCGGAGGCCGACGCGATGAAGGTGAAGGCGGGAACGATCACCTCGTCCCCCGGCTCCAGCCCGCAGGCCCGCAGCAGCAGCACCAGCGCATCGGTCCCGTTGTTCACCCCGATCACGTACCTGGCTCCGGTGTACGCGGCGAGCGCCCGCTCCAGTTCGGCGACCTTGCGCCCGTGTGAGTACTTGCCCCGGTCTATGACGTCGCCGACGTGCCGCGTGACCTGTGGCCACAGTTGCCCGAACCTCCGGGCCTGCGTGAAAAAGGGAACTATGCCCGCACCAGTTTCTGGTTTTCCGGCCGGCGCAGTGCTGGCGGTGCTCATACTCGTCCTCTCCGCCGCCCGAGCGTTCCTGGCACATACCGCATGCTGCCCGTTTACCGGATGTGAGCCAATAGCAGACTCATGACAATAACTTGCGCGGTAGGCAGGGCGATCATTTCAGGGAGTGGCATGAAATAGCGATTCGCGCCGAAGCCGCAACGGCAGAACGGGCGAAAAGCTTATCATCCAGCTATTGCCGTTCGGACTTAGGGAACGCGAATTGAGATTTCTAGAGCCCAACGGCGCGCAGCGCCGGGACGACAGCGAAATGACTGGGCTGGCGCTGCAGAGCCTGATCGTGGGACTCGGGCGGGCCGGCTCGGGCCTGCACCTCCCGGCGCTGCGCCGGCTGCGGGGCGACGGGCAGCCTGGACAGCCGGGCGGGTGCCTTACGGTCGGCTACGACCCGCGTGGCGTCAGCTGCGGACCGCCGGCCGGGGAACTCATCCTCGCCGACTCGCTAGCGCACGCGCTGACGATGCTCGACCCGCAGCGGACGGTCGTTCACCTGTGCACCCCTCCCGTGGTGCGCGCCAGCCTGCTCGGCGAGCTGGCTGCGGCCGGGTTCCGGAAGATCATCGTGGAAAAGCCGCTGGCAGCAGACGCCGCCGAGGTGAAAAGGATCCGGTCGCTGCGCTTGCGGTACCGGCTCGGACTCCAGGTAGTGGCGCCCTGGCTCGCGAGCACGCTCACCGCCCGGCTCGTCGATATCGTGCGTTCGGGCGAGCTCGGCGGCATTCGCTCGGTGTCGGTGCTGCAGCGCAAACCCAGGTTCGGCAAGTCGCTGGCCGACGCCGGCCATCCGACGGCGTTCGACGTCGAGATCCCGCATGCGCTGGCAGTCGCGCTGCGGCTTGCCGGCGATGCTCGTGTGACGGGCGCGGCCTGTACCGATATGCTCGCCGGCGACATGTCGATCCCGTGGATGGGGACCGCGCGGCTGCTGCTGCGCCATAAGAGCGGCGCCCGTACCGAGATTTTCTCCAGCCTCGTTTCGCCATCGCGGGAACGGCGCATCAGCCTGCGGTTCGATCACGGGCATGTGACCGGATTCTACCCGGAGAGCCAGAGCGACAACTATGCCCAGATCATCGTGACCAAGGAGGCGCAGAAACGCCTCGAAATTTTCCCTGACGATGCGCTTGCCACTTTCCTTCGCGGCGCGTACCGGCGCTTTGCGGCGGGAAACGCGACGACTCAGGATTTCCCGTTGCAGGCTCGTGTCGTGGAATTGCTTTGTGACGGCAAGACCCTCGCGGGCGTCGACTCGGCACCGCGGGAAGAAGAGGTGCCATTTGAGCAGGGCGCCTGACTGGCGACGCATGACCGGCTACCACGATGCGGCGACCGCGACCCGCGCCCCCGGCTGCGGGCCCGGGCTGCGCCTGAGGGCGACCCAGTTGGCGACATGCACGCGAGACGGGCACTCCAGTTTGCGCATGATCTTGCGAAGGTGGTTGACCGCGGTCCACTCGGCGATGCCCAGCCGGCGCGCGATCTCCCGGTTGGTCAGGCCCCTGGCCACCAGATCGGCGATCTCGAACTCTCGGGGAGTGAGCGGCTCCACGGACACGGCGTCATGGCTGTCGACAAGCCGCGGTCGCGGTGTGAGCGCCTCGGCCACCGCCTCAGTCACCGGCAACGCTCGTCCAGCCGTCCAGTTCGATTCACACGCATGCTCGCCGAGCCGGATTCTCGCGCGCTCGAGCAGCTGTTCCGGTGGCGCCGTCAGCAGGCGCATCGGCCGGTAGCCGATCCGGTCGTAGATGGAATGGGCTGCTCCCAGGAGCCTCGCGCTCGCCGCCCAGAACCCGCCCTTCTTGCCGCGGTGCACCAGAAGTGCGGCCAGCATCTCAAGGTTGGCCGCCAGCGAAGGCAGATCCCCGCTGGCGTGCAGCAGCCGGATCGCCTTGCGGCTGAATTCCGCCGCCTGCTCGTCGTCGCCTTCCCCGTGTGCCACCGCGGCGAGGACGCGATACGCGCAGGCCGCGCCGTAACCGTCGTCGAGTTGCAGCGACGTCCTAGCCGACAGCTCGGCCAGCCGGCGCGCCTCGGCGAGATCGCCAAGGGTCACGCAGAACTCGGCCAGATCGGTCAGCGCGGCGGCGTGGCCTGTCGTGTCCCCTGCCTCGCGCAGGGCAGAGATCGCCTTGTCGAACAGCGGCCTGGCGGCCGGCGGCTCGCGGTCGCCGGCCAGGACTCCCAGGCGGTGCAGGCACCGGCCGGCTCCGCGCTGATCGCCGTGTTCCCTGTACATGGCCAGTGCGCGCTCAAGCTGGCCGGCGGCGGCGGGATGGCCGAGCCAGCAGCCGATCTCCCCGGAGGCAGCCAATGCCTTGGCGAGCAGCCCAGGCGAATGGACATCCATCGAGAGCGCCTCCTCGAGCCAGCCGGCGCCTTCGCGAAGCAGTCCCGCGGCAACCCAGAAGGGTCGCAGTGACGCGGCCAGCGCCGTCGCCCGCGCGCCGTCGCCGCGGTCGGCGAAGTAGCGGAACGCCGCGCGCAGGTCCTCGTGGGCCAGGCCGAGCCTGGCGATGACCCGGCCCCGGCCCCGGCCGCTGAAGCGCGGCTCCAGGCCGGTCGCCACGTCGAGGAGGTGAGCGGCATGCACCCGCTCCAGATCGGCGAGCTGCCCGCTGCCTCGCAGTTCCGCCAACGCGTACGAGCGGGTCGTCGCCAGCATCGAGAAGGCGAGTTCCCCGTCGGTCCGTTCCGATACCATCAGCAAGCTCTTGTCAACCAGTCCCTCGACCAGGTCGTGGTGTGATCCGCTGGCGGCCCCGGTCACCTTCTCCGCGTCAGACAGCTCGAACTCGCCACGGAAGATGGCGGCGCGGCGCAGGAAAAGCCGTTCGGCCTGGCTCAGGCGTGCGCAGCTCCATTCCACGGCAGTGCGCATGCTATGGTGCCGGGACAGTGTGTCCGTCGTGTCTCCGCAGAGCAGACCGGGCTCGTCATCGAGTTCGCTGAGCAGCCTGCCGATCGAGTAGAGCTTCAGCCGCCGTGCCGCGAGCTCGATGGCCAGCGGCAGGCCGTCGAGCTTGCGGCACAGTTCGCTCACTTCCCCGCGGTTGCGATCGCTGAGCCCGAACCCCGGCCGCGCCGATCGCGCGCGCTGCAGGAAGAGCTCGACCGAGGCCACCTTCTCCAGCTCGGCCAGGTGGGGCTGCGGGCCGTCGCGAGGCACATCGAGCGGGGTCAAGCGGAGCACGTGTTCGCCGTACACCCGCAATGGTTCATGGCTGGCGAGCAGCACGCGGACGCCCGGGCAGGAGGCCAGCAGCACCGGAAGCAGCTCAGTGGCGGTGCAGGCGACGTGCTCGCCGTGGTCGAGCAGGAACAGGCATTCCCGCGCTGCGAGGTATTCGGCCAGCCGCGGCCGGGCCGCGTGCTCCGCGCTGGTCCCGTCAGATGCGGCGGCGCCCGCGGCTCGCAGCAAGATCTCAGCCAGGTCCGAACCGGCATCGGTAGCCGCGAGGTCGATGTGGTACGCGCCGTCGGGGAACGCGGACCGGACTTGGCCGAAGACGGCAGCGGCGAGACGGCTCTTGCCAACGCCGACGGGTCCGGTCACGGTGAGCAACCGGACCGACGGACCGAGTATCAGGTCGCGCAGCACGGCTACCTCGGCCGCCCGGCCGACCAGCGGGGAAAGCGCATAGAGCGAAGCGACTGCGGGGGGTCCGGCCAGATCTTGTCTGCCAGCCACTTGCGCGGCGGAATGCGACACTTTTGCTTCCTTCACGGTGGTGCCTGCCTGTCTCGATCAGAAACCGGCTAGGGCCAGGTCAGCCTGCCTCGCCCGACTGCAGGGGAGCATCTCCCGGCACTGCCCGCTACCGTCGCGGACGTGGCGGGCGATTTCCAGCGCCGCTACCTTGAGCATCAGCTGCACGCACCAAGGCAGGTTCCCGGCGGACCGCGCCATGAGGCTGACCACCGAGTTCTTCCGGAAAACCAGGCAGGTCCGAGGTTGCGGCACTCATCGCCAGCGCCCGGCCGGCGACATGCCGCTCGCGGCGAGCGAGGACAGGTCTGCGCGGATCTTTGCCCGTGCGGCGGCAAGGTCGATGACCTCGGCGATGTCGTACTCCGCGCGACCCGCTGGTCCGTACCTGGTCAGTTTTCCCCGCCGTGCCCACTGTCGGATGGTCGCCTCGGAAACGCCGGCCATCATTGCCGCCGTCTTCGTCGGCACCGTACGCGCGGGATAACCGCTGGCAGGGTAGTCGGAGATGTCGCCGAGCTGGTTCATGTCCATCACGTGCCCGGCCCGGCAGCGGACCCCGATCGCTTTGATGGAGTTCTCGTCATGGATTCCGACTACCAGGTCTTGCCCGCAATCAGGCTCGGCGCAGGTACGCTTTCTGGGTTCCGGATGGGAGATGTCGGCAACCGCGCCGTGGGCTTGCCGCACGAGATCCTCGATCTCGCTTGCGAACTCGAAGGCCGCGCTGTGGCTAATCAGCCAATCGAAATGCGTGCTCAGGAAATTTACCAGGTCTCGAACCCCGCGCGCCGGGGTCCAGGTCAGCCCGCGCTCATCGATGACCATCTTCGCCCATGAGGCGAGTGTGCTTAATATGGCTCCGCGTGTGTCCGCCGCCGAAAGATTCAACGGCATTCCACAGCCGTACGACGCGTGCGCGGACCTGAGTACGCTCTTGCTCGATGCTCTGCTTAGCAGCGCTTCGCACGCGGAGAATGCGGCGGGAAGGATCTCGAGCCGCTGCGACGTCCTGATCGCGCATGCTTTGCATACCCTCACGAGGGCCGGGTCACCCGGTTGCCCGAGCCGAGGCTGGGCGCGTCCACATACCAGGCAATTGTGAAGGCGGTTGTCTGACATCGGTTTCCTCCTGCAGGCCAGAACCTCAATGATCCGGCCTGGGCCCCTAGTGATGTTCGCTTGTCGCTATCGAAGTTCGCATCGTCTATTTCCCGCTGAGGAGATTGCCGCAGAATCGCACAGCCGGCCTATGGCACAAGGTCCTCATTTGCTGGGACCTTGGTCCCATCCGAATGGCGGCATAAGTGTGCCTGAAATCAGAACGTGATCAAGCTCACCGCCGTCCGCGGTCGCCATGACGTGCGCGGACATGCGGCTAGTCGCAGTTCTCCGGCAGCGACGGGATTGCTGACTGGAAGTCCGGCTCCGAAAGAGGAAAAACATCAAGCGATCCGTTTTAATTAAGGCCGGAATTTCCTCAAGTATCAATTCAGCATCAGCGGTAACATCCGTTTCTCGGCCGCGCGCCAGGGCGGCAAGCCTGAGGGCTAAGGCGGGCTAAGGTGGGCTAAGGCGGGGGCAAGGCCCGAGCCTGGCGGATGCGCAGCAGCTATGACGCATCACGCCAGCTGAGCGCCGGGCAGTCATGCGGCGGCGCACCCGCCAGGGGCAGCTATTCCGCGACGTAAGTGCTCCCCGTCCAGCGATATACGAGCAAGTTAAGCCCGAGGTAATGCTCGGTCTTGGCGGTGGGCTCGAAGTGCTCGTAGCGGTTTCCCAGGAACACTTTCACCTTGTCTTGGATGTTGCCGACAAAGCGAACTCGCTCGTGCCAGCCAATGGACGAAGGTCCCCCACGCAAGATGACGTTGGCTTCGGAAGCGCTATCCATATCGTGGCTCTCCTAAGGCTGGGTTAGACGGACACCCGGCGCGAAGTGCGCGGTGACGAGGTGCACCAGCTCCGGGGCGAGGTGGTGAATGAAGAAGTGGTCGCCGGGCAGCATCCGCAGGCGCGAGTCGGTTGAGTGCGCCTGCCATCCCTGCAGATCCGAGGGCCGAACCGCGCGGTCCTGCAGACCGCCGAACACGGTGATCGGCACGTCGAGCGGCGACTCCTCGTGGTACTCGTAGGTCTCAAGCACTGCGAAGTCGGCGCGGATCACGGGCAGCGTCAGCGCCATGAGCTCCTCGTTCTCAAGGACCGCGCCTGGCGTTCCGTTGAGCGCCTGGAGTCGCGCCTTCACCTCGGCGTCGGACGCGTCGTGAAAGGCGGGCTCATGGCGACGCGGCGGGGCGGGAGAGGCGGAAACGAAGAGGTGGCAGGGCTGCGGCCAGCCGCGGCGGCGTAGCAGTCGCGCCAGTTCGAAGGCCACAAGACCGCCCATGCTGTGACCGAAGAACGCGAAGGGACGATCGAGCAGGGGTTCGAGCGCATCGGCCAGCGCGCGCACAAGCGGCGGAAGGCGCAGGAAGGGCGCCTCCCCCATACGCGCGCCCCGGCCGGGCAACTCGACCGGACAGACCTCCACGTGCTGTGGCGCGAGGTGGTCCCACCTGCGGTACACGGAGGCGCCCCCGCCGGCGTACGGGAGGCACACCAGGCGCGCCGCGGCAGCCGGGCGGGGCCGGCGGGCGCAGAACCAGCGATCGACCATTATCGGGTGCATCCCGTCCAGAGATATGCCAGCGGAGCCATCCGGCCACGTTCCGCCCGGGGCCCGGCCCGGTCTTGGCGGCGGGTTCGAAGCGCTCGTCATCAAGCCCCGCTTTCGCTGCTGGCCGCGTCCTGCCGGAGGAGCCGGCCAAGCTCCTCGATCCGGCGGCCAGGGTCGGCCACCACTATCTCGAGCAGCCGGCTCCACCGGCGGACGAGGCTGCCTACCAGCCGCGGGTCGGCGCGCTCGGCCGAGTGCTGCCAGGCTCCCCGGAGCATGCCGTCGTCCTCGAGCATGGTGAGGCTGAGGTCCACCCCGCGCGGCTCCATATCCGGCGGCACGTGGACGTAGATCCCGTCGTCGGACAGTGGCTCCAGCCGTACGCCGCCCAGCACCGAAGGCGGCAGCGGGGCGTTGAGCAGGTTGAAGCCGAGGCGGACCCGGTCGAGCCCCGGCACGCGCTCGCGCCGGAGCGGCTGGAGCGGGACCGACTGGTGGGCGTACGCCTCAAGGGTCTGCTCCCTGATGCGGGCGACCAGTTCGCGGAAGGCCGGGTCGCCGGTGAGGTCCGCCCGCAAGACGATGGAGTTGGGGAAGAAGCCGATGAGTTCCTCGGTCTCGGGCCGGCACCGGCCGGCGGTGGGGAAGGCGAAGGCGAGGTCCCAGCTCCCGGTGTGCTGGGCGAGCAGGGCGCCGAAGGCGGCGAGCAGAACCATGAAGAGGGTGGCGCCCTCGCCCTTGGCGAGCGCGCGGAGTCCGGCGGTCAGGTCTGGGCCGAGGGCGAAGGTGTTGCCCGAGCCGACCGCCGCCTCGCCAGTGTGCAGCCCGCGCTCGTCCAGCGGCGGCGGCGGCGGGAGGCCGGCGAGCAGGCGCCGCCAGTACCGGGCGTGCGCGTCGAACGCTCCGTTCTCGTACGCCCGGCGCTGCCAGGCCGCGAAGTCCGCGTACTGCACGGCCAGGGGTGGTTGCCAGGGGGTGCGGCCGTCGGCCAGCGCGCCGTAGGCGATGGTCAGGTCGCGCAGCAGCACCCCGTAGGACCAGTTGTCGGTGACGGCATGATGCATGCTGAGCACGAGGACCCGCTCCTGGTCGCCGAGCGCGACAAGCCGGCCTCGCACCAGTGGTCCCGCCGCCAGGTTGAACGGCCGGCTGCTCTCCTCATCGAGGATCCGGCGGATAACCGGCAGCGGCTCGCCGGTCCCGTCGAGCCGTGACCGGGTGAGCGGCCAGGTCCCCTCGGCGTCGATCACCTGCCTCAGCCCGGCCGGCCTGGTGAGCAGGCGGGTGCGCAGCGTCTCGTGCCGGCGCACCAGATGATCGAGTGCTCGCGCCAGCGCGTCCTCGTCGAGCCGACCGCGGACGCGCGCGGCGATCACCACGTTGTGCGCGGGGCTTTCCGGGCCATCCGGATGATCGGCGCAGAGCCATTCCTGGGCGAACGACAGCGGAAGGTCCCCGCCGCGATCGGCCTGGGGGATGGGCTCCGGCCCGCCGGCGGCGGGCAGGACGCCGCGTTCGGTCAGCCAGTCGGCCAGTGCCGCGATGGTCGGGTGCTCGAAGAGGTCGCGCAGCGACACCTCGAGTGCGAGCCCAGTCCTCATCCGGGAGGTGAGCTGCGTGGCGAGCAGGGAGTGGCCACCCAGTTCGAAGAAGTCGTCGTGGATGCTCACCCCCTCCACGCGCAGCAGCCGGCTCCACAGCTCGGCGAGGGCGCGCTCCAGGTCGTTGCGCGGCGCCTGGTAAGGCGAGCGCAGGTCGGGCCGGAGATGCCCGGGCTCGGGCAGCGCCTTCCTGTCCACCTTCTCGTTGGGCGTGAGCGGCAGGGCGTCAAGGAACACGAACGCCGAGGGGATCATGTACTCGGGCAGCTTCTCGCCCAGCGCGGCGCGGATTTCCGGCTGGAACTTCCATGCGCGGCGGGACGCGCCGCCGTTCACCCAGGCCGATATCGGCCCGGGCGCGGGCAGTGCCTCCACCGCGGGCGCCACGGCGACGGGCTGGCCATCAGGACCGAGCCGGCGCAGTACGACGTCGAAGGCGCCGCCGGGGCCGTGCCGCGACCAATCCGGCTCGGCCCGGTAGCCAACGCCCTCGGCCAGCCGGAACAGCTCCTCTGGGTCGACCCCGTCGGCGGGCTCGGCTTCCAGCGCCTGCCGGAGCTCGGCGGCCGTGCCGGCGGCCGTGCCCAGGCGCTCCGCAAGCCGCGCGAAGGGCCGGACCCGCGCGTTGGGCACGTCGCGGATGGCCACGACATCCGCCGTGAGATGCTCGCGGAAGGCCTGCAGCGAGAGCCCCTCGGCAGGCCAGTTGAGCCAGGGGCAGGCGCCGCGCGCAGCGGCCGGGCCCGCGGCGAGGATCACGTCGTACCGGAAGCGGGTGAGCTCGTTGTCGGGCCAGCCGCGCTTGGGCAGGATGCGCACCTCGGAGATCTCCGGGAGCCGCGCCTGCAACGCCATGAAGAAGCGGGGATCGATCACCAGTTCCTCGTCCTCGGCCAGGCGACGGCGCACCTGCTTGCGGAGCACGTCCGCGGAGAGGCCGGGCGCCGCCCGGTGGAGTTCGACCGAGGCGTGGAAGGCCTCGAGCAGCGGAAGGCTGCGAACGTCGCCGATCACGACGGCGCCGCCAGGCGTGAGCCGGCGCAGCGCACCCTCGATGACCGAAGCCAGGTACTCCGCGTCGGGGAAGTACTGCGCCACTGAGTTGAGCAGGACGAGGTCGAAGAGTCTCTCCGGGAGCTTGTCGAGCTGATCGGCGGCGAGCTGGTGCAGCTGTACGTCGCCGGGGAAGCGCCCGGAGTCGGCGACCTGTCGCCGTAGCCGGTTCAGGGCCACCGCGGCGAAGTCGGTGCCCCAGTACGTCTGGCAGTGCGGCGCGACAGCGTGCAGGATGAGGCCGGTGCCGCAGCCCACGTCGAGCACCGACCGCGGCGCGCGGTCGAGCACAAGCTCGGCGGTGCGGTCGACCCAGTCGCGCATCTCCTCAGCGGGAATCGGCTCGCCGGTGTAGCTGCTGGCCCAGCCGCTGATGTCGAAGGCGGGGTCGACTTCGGGGGCCGACTCGTCGTAGGTCTCGTCCCAGATGCTGCGCCACTGGTCCAGCTCGTCGGCATGGGTGTCGGGCCCGGCCAGGAACGGGGCGGGCACCACGTACGCGACGAGGCGCTGATCGCCTGGATCGTCCTCGCGGACCATTACCACCGCCTGGCGGACGGCCGGCAGCTCGGCCAGGACCGCCTCGATCTCCCCAAGCTCGATGCGGAAGCCACGCAGCTTCACCTGATGATCGATGCGACCGAGGAACTCGAGGCTGCCGTCGCCGCGGCGGCGGACCAGGTCGCCGGTGCGGTACAGCGATTCGCCCAGGCCGATCGGGAACGGGTGCGGCACGAAACGCTCGGCGGTGAGCTCGGGCCGGCCGAGGTAGCCGCGCGCGAGCCCTGCGCCACCGATGTGCAGCTCGCCCGCGACCCCCGGCGGGGCGAGCGCGCCGTGGGCGTCGATCACGTGCAACTCGGTGTTCGCGATGGGCTCGCCGATGGAAATGGGGCCTTCGCCGATCCGGGCCACCGCCGACCAGATGGTGGTCTCGGTAGGGCCATACATGTTCCACAGTTCGCCGCCGGCCCGGGTCAGCTGCCGGGCCAGGTCGAGTGGAAGGGCCTCGCCGCCGCATAGCATGCGGAACCCGGGCGGCGGCGTCCACCCGGCGTCGAGGAGGAGCCTCCAGGTGGAAGGGGTGGCCTGCATGAGGGTGGCCCCGGCCGCGGACAGCGTCTCGCGCAGCCGACTCCCGTCGGCGGCCACCTCGCGGCTCGCCAGTGCCACCCGCGCGCCGGTCGTGAGCGGCCCGAGCAGCTCAAGCATGGAGATGTCGAAACAGAGGGTGGTCACCGCGAGCAGCGTGTCCTGGGAGGTGATCCCCGGTCGCTCGCTCATCGAGCGCAGGAAGTTGGCCAGCGCACGGTGCGGGATCTGCACGCCCTTCGGCTTGCCGGTCGAGCCGGAGGTGTAGATGACGTAGGCGAGGTCCTCGCCGCAGACCTGCGCGTCCAGCGGTGTCACTGGCTCGCCTGCCAGCGCCCCGGCGGACTCGTCGAGGCACACGACCCATGCGGCCGGCTCGGGCAGCTGGCGGGCGAGGCTGCGCTGGGTCACCAGGACCTTGAGCCCCGAGTCGGCCAGCATGAACGCGATGCGCTCTCGCGGGTAGACCGGATCGAGCGGCACGTAGGCACCGCCGGCCTTGAGCGTGGCGAGGACCGCCACCACCATCTCCGGGCTGCGTTCGGTGTAGATGCCCACGAGGTCGCCGCGTGCCACGCCGAGCCGGCGCAGGTGGTGCGCAAGCTGGTTGGCGTGGCGGTCGAGTTCGGCGTACGTCACTGCCCGGTCTTCGAAGCGGAGCGCCTCGGCGCCGGGCGCCTGGCGCGCCCGGGCCTCGAATTCACGGTGCGCCCAGTCGAGGCCGGGCCACGTGCGGCGGGTGTCGTTGGGCTCAGCCGCCAGCCGCCGTCGCTCGCCCTCGTCAAGCAGGCTGAACTCCGAGAGCCGGCGATCCGGCGCGTCGGCGGCCTGTTCGGCCAGCAGGCGCAGCGCGCCGGACAACCGCTCGACGGTGATGTGGTCGAACAGATCGGCGTTGTACTCGAACCAGCCGGTCAGCCCATCGGGCCGGTCGAAGACCTGCAGCTCCAGGTCGAACCGGGCGGTGGAGCTCTCCAGCGTCAGCGGGGTGACCCGCAGCCCGGCTAGGTCGAGGTCGGGCACGGGGATGTTCTGGAAGACGAACGACACCTGGAAAAGGGGCGATCGGGACAGGTCGCGCCTGGGGTGAAGCTCCTCTACCAGCCGTTCGAAAGGAAGGTCCTGGTGGGCGTACCCTCCCAGGCAGGCCGCACGCACCCGCCCGAGAAGCTCGCGGAAGGTCGGGTCGCCGGATAGATCAACTCGCAGGGCCAGCGTGTTGACGAAGAAGCCCACCAGGCGCTCGGTCTCGGGCCGGGTACGGTTGGCGATGGGCGCGCCGATCACCAGGTCGTCCTGGTTCGCGTGGCGGTGCAGGAGAACCGCGAAAGCGGCGAGCAGCGTCATGAAAGGCGTCGCGCCGTCGCGCTGACTCAGCGCGCGCAGCCGCCCCATCAGCGGGCCGGGCAGTTCGAAGGCGGTCGAGCCGCCGCGCGACGTCTGGACGGGCGGGCGCGGCCGGTCGGTGGGGAGGTCAAGGACCGGCGGCGCGCCGTCAAGCGCCTCCGTCCAGTAGGCGAGGTCGTCTGCCACCCCCGAGCCCGCAAGCCGGCCGCGCTGCCAGGCGGCGTAGTCGGCGTACTGAATGGGCAGCTCAGGAAGGGGCGAGGGGGCACAGGCGCGGAAGGCAGGGTAGAGGGCGACAAGCTCGGCCACCGCCACCGCCATCGACCAGAGGTCGGCAACGATGTGGTGCATGGTAAGCAGCAGCACATGCCGCTCGGGCGCTAGCCGGAAGAACCGTACCCGCAGCAGCGGGCCTTCCGCGAGCACGAACGGTCGCCGGACCTCCTCGCGCGCCAGCCGCATGGCCTCCCGCTCGGAGTCATCGCCTGCCAGGTGAGCGCAGTCGATCACCGCGAAGTCGGCCTGCCCGGTCTCGGCCACCCGCTGCACAGGCTGGCCGTCGACCTCGGCGAAGGTGGTGCGCAGCGACTCATGGCGCCGGACGATCTCGTCGCAGCAGCGCCGCCACACCTCGACGTCGAGCGGCCCCTCGATCCGCACCGCGGAGGGGACGTTGTAGGCCGCGCTGCCCGGCACGAGCTGTTCTAGGAACCACAGCCGCTGCTGGGAGAAGGACAGCGGGAACTCGCGCACCCGCGGCGGCCGTCCCTTACGCAGCCGCTCGGCAAGGAGCCTTCGTTTCTCTTCCGGTGACAGCCCGTCCAGGCCGGCCCTGTTCACGATTCGCTCTCTCCCTTCGATGTCTCCTCGGCGAGCAGTTCCCGCAGCATGGCGTCCACCTGTTCGTCGGAGAGCCGCTGCACATAGGCCGCCTCGGCCGGCTCGTCCCTGGCGAGGCGCGGGATAGGGGGCGGCGCCTGCGGCGGCCCTCCGGGATCGGGACCGGCGCCGGCCAGCAGCCGGACGGTGCTGGCCACGGTCGGCAGATCGAAGAAGTCGCGCAGGGCGAGGTCCACGCCGAAGCGGGCACGCAGCTTGGTGCCGATCTGGACGGCGGCCAGCGAGTGGCCGCCCAGCGCGAAGAAGTCATCGTGCACGCCGATCCGGTCGATGCCCAGCGCTTCCTGCCAGATCGCGGCGACGGCCACCTCGGCCTCGGCGCTCGGCGCCACGTACGGCGTGTCAAGCTCAGGACGCGGGTGCGCGCCAGCGGGGGCGGAGGCGGTCTCCAGCTCGGCCGCCAGGGCGGCCGGATCGATCGCGGCGGCCACGCGCCGCGCCGCGGCGAGGTCCTGCGCGGAGACGACGAGCTGCGCCGGCAGGGCACGCGCGGCGACGAGCTGACCGAACAGCCGCACGCCCTCGTCCGCGGTCATGCCCGCGGACAGCGCGTGGAGTGCGGCCATGGCGGGCGGAGCCGGCGCCACCGCGCCGCGCTCGATCTCGTCGCGCATCGCCTCGGGCTGGTGGATGCGCTTCATGACGAAGTCCCGCAGCTGCACGAGCAGGCGGCCCCCGTCGTCGTAGACGTCGGCGTCGCAAGTCAGGGTCTCTCCGGAGGAGCCGTCTGCCTCCTTGACCCGGATGTGGCAGGACATCCGGCTGGTGAGGCCGTGCACCAGGCGCAGGCTTCCGTACCAGAAGGGCAGGTAGTAACCCTCAGCGGCGTGCACGCGGGACGACCCGCCCACCACATCGAGGAGGGCCGGATGGAGCAGGTAGGTGTCGAGGTCCGCGGCGTACTGCTCAGCCAGCTCCAGGGTGGCGACCAGGCCGTCCGCGCCGACGTGGATCCGGGGCAGGCAGCGCCAGCGGCCCTTGACGGCGAACTGGATGATCCCGTTGCTCGCGGCGAAGTCGAGCCGCAGACGATGCCGGATCGCTTCGTCTCCCTCGATCACCTCGTTGACGTGGCATTCCGCGAGGAGCTCCGCAACCTGTCGCCGGGGCCGCAGCACGGGATCGTGGAGGACGACCGAGCCGGCGGCGTGCTCCTGCCAGCCCGGGTCCGGCCCGTGGGCCCGGCTCCGGACGCGGAAGCTCAGCGTGCCGTCGGCGCGCTCCAGGGTCGTGTGCAGATCGCGCTGCTGCCCGTCGGGGACGATCACCGGCGCGGTGAACAGCACGTCGCGGAACTCGATCTCCTGCCCCGCCGCCAGCGGCGCCACCGCCGCCCTGGCCATCTCCAGGTAGGCCGTGCCGGGAACAAGCCCGTGCCCCATCATCCGGTGCTCGTCGACGACCCAGCTTTCTGAGGTCCGCAAGGTGGTGCGGAAAACCTCGGCGGTCTCGGTCTTCTCCAGCCTGCGCTGCAGCAGCGGATGGGCGAAGTCCTCCCCGGCTGGCGTGGCGAGGCTGGCCGCCATGCCGGTCTCGCGCCAGGTGTCCCACCCGATGGCCGTCACCGGGCAGGAGCCTGCCGCGGCCTTCCACGCGGCGAAAGCGTCAAGGAAGGCGTTGGCGGCGCAGTAGTCGATCTGGCCGGGCCCCCCGAGGACCGCGGTCCGTGACGAGAACAGCATGAGGAAGTCGAGCCGGTCCTCGGCGCACACGGCGTCGAGCACCAGCGTGCCGCGAGTCTTGGCGGCGAGGACCGCCTCGGCGTCCGCCCGTGCCTTTCCGGCGATGAGGCCGCTGGCAGGAACCCCGGCCGCGTGGACGACGCCGGACAGCGCGCCGAAGCGCTCGCGCAGGTTTCCCACCGCCCGCCTCATCTGATCGGGGTCGGTGACATCGGCGCTCAGCACCGCGAGCCTGGCGCCCAGGTCCTTGAGGGACCTGAGCCGCCCGATCAGGACGCTGGCCGGATCGTCAGCGCGGTGGGTCGAGAGCCACTGCGCCCAGGCCTGCTCGGGCGGGAAGGGCGTGCGTCCCAGCAGCCCGATCGCCGGCGACCGCACGGAACGGGCAATGTGCCCGGCGAGCGCCAGGCCGATCCCGCCCAGGCCGCCAGTGATCAGGTACACGCCTTCGTCCCGCAGCCGCGTGCTGTCCGGCCCGGCGGGATCGAGGTGCACGGCGTCGAATGTGCGCGCCCACCAGTGGCTTCCGCGCCAGGCCAGCACGCGCTCGGCCGGCGCGCCAAGCAGCGCGCCAGCAAGCGCGCCTGATGGCGCGCCGAGCCCGGCGCCGGCGAGATCGAGCACGCGGCAGGCGACACCGGGCACCTCCTGCGGGATCACCGTGCACGGGCCGAGCACGGTGGCGTTCTCCGGTTGCAGCCGCTCCTCCCCCGTCACGCTGAAGACGCCCCGGGTGAGGACATCGAGCGCGACGGGCGGGTGCCCAGGACGATCCGCGAGCGCCTGAGCGAGCGCGAGGAGGCTGTAGAAGCCGGCTTCCTGGGCTCGCTGAAGCCGGGCGGTATCGAGCTCGGAGCCGGGTTCGCCGGCGAGGCTCCACAGGTGCAGTGCCCTGGCCGGCCGGAGATCCTCGGCGTCGAGCACCCCGAAAAGGCGCCGGTAGTCGTCCCGGCTCGCCGGGTCGACGGTGAACGCGCGCTCGCCGTCCCGCGCGAATCCGGCGCCGGCGGACGCTCGCACGACGATGCCGCCGACGGCCTCGAGCGAGTCCGCAAGCGCGCGGCCCAGCGGCTGATCGGCGCCGAGCACGAGGCATGCCTGCGGCGCCGCGACGGGCCCCGCCGCCGTCGGCGGCAGGCGCCGCCAGCCCGGGCAATACGTGCTGTCGCCGGGGGCCGCCGGGTTGAGGTCGGCGGCACGGTCCGCGGCGGGGGCGGGCTCGGCCCAGTAACGCCGGCGCTGGAAAGGGTACGCGGGCAGGCGCACCCTGCGGCGGCGCCCGGCGCCGTGGAAGGCTCCCCAGTCGACGCCGGCGCCCGCGGCCCACATCGCACCCAGTCCTTCGAGGAGGACCTGCAGGTCGGGGCGCTGCTGAGCGGGCTGGCGCAGCGTCACGGCCGCGACGCGGCCCGGGGTCCAGGCGTCGTGCCCGCTCGCGAAGGTGGACAGCGAACGGCCGGGGCCGACCTCGAGCAGGAGAATGTCGGGGTCGGCGAGCAGCGTCGAGAGATTGTCGGCGAATCGTACGGTGCCGCGAACGTGGGCGCCCCAATAGTCGGGGTCCGTGGCCTGCGCGTCCGCTATCCACGTCCCGCTCACGTTGGAGCAGAACGGAATCCGCGGTGCGTGCAGCCGGACCTCGCGCATCTGCGCCACGAAGGGCCGCGCCGCTCCTGACACGAGGGATGAGTGGAACGCGTGCGACGTGTGCAGGCGCCGGCGGCCGGCGCCGACCGCGCCGAGTCGCTGTTCAAGCTCGTCCACGGCCTCGACCGGGCCCGCCACGACGCACGCTGACGGGCCGTTGACGGCGGCGAGGCTGAGACCTTCGGTCAGGAGTGCCCTCACCTCGGCCTCGGGCTGGAAGAGCGCCAGCATCGCCCCGCGGGGCGTCGCCTGCATCAGCCGGCCGCGCGCCGCCACCACGGACGTGGCGTCCTCCAGGCTGAGCACCCCCGCGAGGCAGGCGGCCACGTACTCACCGATGCTGTGGCCCGCCATGGCGTGCGGCACCAGCCCCCAGCACTCCAGGGTTCGGGCCAGAGCGTACTCCACGCAGAAGAGGGCGGGCTGGGCCAGCGCGGTCTGCTCCAAGCGCTTGTCCGCTTGCGCGGAGGTCCCCTCCGCCGGGAACAGGGCCGTGCGCAGGTCCTCGTCGAGGTGCTGGGCGAACAGTTCCAGGCAGCTGTCGAGTTCGCCGCGGAAGACTGGCTCGTCAGCGTAGAGGCCGCGCGCCATGCCGGCGTACTGAGTCCCCTGGCCGGGGAAGAGGAAGGCCACCTTCGCGGCCTGTCCCGCGGACTGGATCTCGCCTGCCCGCGCTGCCTGCCTGAGCCGCTGCACGGCGTCGGCGCGGTCCGCGCAGATCACCGCCCGGCGGCGGTCGAAGGCCCGCCGCCGCGACGACAGGGTGAAGGCGACGTCGGCAAGCTCCTCCTCCGGGTGCGCCTGGAGATGGTCCGCCAGCCGGGCCGCGACCTGCGCCAGGGCATGGTCGCTGCGCGCCGAGAGGGTCAGGAGCTGCCAGGGACGGCCCGGCCTGCCGTGCTCGGGCGCCGGCCCCTCCTCAAGCACCACGTGGGCGTTGGTTCCTCCGATGCCGAACGAGCTCACCCCGGCCCGGCGCGGCTCGCCGCCGCGGGTCCAGGGCCGGCAGGCGGTGTTCACGAAGAAGGGGCTCGACTCCAGCGCGAGTTCCGGATTGGGACGCTCGAAGTGCAGAGTCGGCGGGATGGCCTCGTGCTTGAGCGCCAGGGTCGTCTTGATGAGGGCGGTCACGCCCGCGGCGGCGTCGAGGTGGCCGACGTTGCTCTTCACCGAGCCGATGGCGCAGAAGCCGCGCTCCTCGGTGCCCTCGCGGTAAGCGCGGGTGAGGGCGGCCATCTCGATGGGGTCACCCAGCGCCGTGCCGGTGCCATGGGCTTCCAGGTAGCCCACCGCCTCCGGGGAGATCCCCGCCATTCCCAGCGCCTCGGCGATGACCTCCGCCTGACCCTCGACGCTCGGCGCGGTGTAGCCAGCCTTGAGCGAGCCGTCGTTGTTGACGGCCGAACCGATGATCACCGCGTCAACGAGATCGCCCTGCTCACGCGCGTCGGCGAGCCGGCGCAGCACCACGAGGGCCACGCCGTTGCCGATGACGGTGCCGCCGGCGGCGGCGTCGAACGGGCGGCAGTGACCGTCCGGGGAGAGGATGCCGCCTTTTTCGTGGAGGTAGCCGTTGCGCAGCGGAACGTTCACCGAGACACCGCCGGCCAGCGCGATGTCACACTCTCCGGAGAGCAGGCTCTGGCAGGCGAGGTGGACCGCCACCAACGAGGTGGAACAGGCGGTCTGCACGGTGAGGCTGGGCCCCTTGAGGCCGAGCTTGTACGAGACGCGCGTGGAAAGGAAGTCCTTGTCGTTGGCGAGCTGTGTCTGGTACATGCCGAGCGCCTCAACCGTGCCGCGGTTCGCCAGCAGATTGAACAGCAGGTAGGTGTTCAGGCTCGCGCCGGCGAAGACGCCGATCCGCCCAGGGAATGCCCGCGGATCGTAACCCGCCGATTCGAGGGCCTCCCAGGCGCACTCGAGGAAAACGCGGTGCTGCGGATCCATCAGCTCGGCCTCGCGGGGGCTCAGGCCGAAGAAGCCGGCATCGAAGGTGTCGGCCCCTTCAAGGACGCCCTTGGCGCGCACATAGCCAGGCTGCGCCAGCAGCGCGGGGCTGACGCCTGCCGCCAGGAGTTCCTCCGCCGAGAAGAAGGAGATGGACTCCTGGCCGGCCGCGAGGTTCCCCCAGAAAGTCTCGACGTCGGCGGCATGCGGGAAGCGGCCCGCCATGCCGATAATGGCCACCTGGGACAGGTCGTTCGCCGACTCGCTCACTGGTCGTCCTCCTGGGGTTGGCTGCGGTTGCTGGCGCGGCGGGCGGCGGCCTGGCGGCGTTCGGCCAGGGCGCCCTGCCGGCCGGCTACCCGCTCGCGGGCGCTGGTCATCGGGTCGGCTGCCGTGCCAGAAGCGCCGGCGAGGTGGCCGGCCAGCGTGCGTATCGTCGGGAACTGGAACAGCTCGACGAGGGTGAGGGGACGCTCGAGGCTGGCCTGCAGCGTGCTGCGCAGCTCGGCCATCAGCAGTGAGTGGCCGCCCAGCTCGAAGAAGTTGTCGTTGACGCCCACCTGCTCGATGCCGAGCAGCCGGGTCCAGGCCTCGGCGATGACTCGCTCCACCCGGCCCTGGGGCGCCTGGTAGGGCGCGGCCAGCTCGGGGCGGGACGGCTCAGGCTCGGGCAGGGCGGCGCGGTCCAGCTTCCCGTTGGGTGACAGCGGGAAGCCGGGCAGGGCCACGAAGGCGGCGGGAATCATGTACTCGGGCAGCCGCTCCCTGAGGTAGGCGATGAGCTCGCCCGCGGTGGGCGGGGCGTCGCCGCACAGGTAGGCCACCAGCCGGGTGTCGCCGGCTTTGCTGCGGGCGGTGACGACGGCCTCGCGTATGCCGGGGTGGGTGAGCAGGACCTGCTCGATCTCGCCGAGCTCGATGCGGAACCCGCGGAGCTTGACCTGGTGGTCGAGCCGGCCCAGGTACTCGATAGCGCCGTCTTCGCGGTAGCGCGCCAGGTCGCCGGTCCGGTAGATGCGGGCGCCGGGGGCCGGATCGAACGGGTGGCCGGCGAACCGCTCCGCGGTGAGCTCGGGACGGTTGAGGTACCCGCGGGCCAGGTTGGGGCCGCCCAGGCAGAGCTCGCCTGCCACGCCGGCCGGAACAAGCTGGAGCAGCCGGTCAAGGACATACGTCTGGGTGTTGGCGATGGGCCGGCCGATCGGGACCGGCCGGGGATCGCCGTCGCGCTGGCAGGCCCAGGCGGTGACATCGACGGCCGCCTCGGTCGGGCCGTACAGGTTGTGCAGCTCGGCGTGCGAGCGGGCGAAGAAGCGCTCCTGGAACTCGCGGGGCAGCGCCTCGCCGCTGCAGATCACCCGGCGCAGGCTCGGGCAGTCCTGCGCCCCGTCCTCCAGCAGGAACACCTGCAGCATCGACGGCACGAAATGCACCGTGGTGATCTTCTCGCTCCTGATGGCCTGCACCAGATAGCGGGCGTCCTTGTGCCCTCCCGGGCGCGCCACCACCAGGCAGGCGCCGGTCATCAGCGGCCAGAAGAACTCCCAGACCGACACGTCGAAGGAGAACGGGGTCTTCTGCAGCACGCGGTCGGACGCGTCGAGCCGGTACGTGTCCTGCATCCACAGCAGGCGGTTGCGGATGCCGGCATGAACGTTCATGACGCCCTTGGGCTGCCCGGTAGAGCCGGAGGTGTAGATCACGTAGGCCAGGTCCGCGCCATCGACCTCGGCCTCGGGCCGCGAACCCGGCTCGCGGGCCAGTTCCCCGGCCAGCTCCTCCACGCACAGCACGGCGGCCTTGACCGCGGGCAGCCCGGCCAGCACCCGGCGCTGCGTCAGCAGCACCGGCACGCCAGCGTCCCCGAGCATGAACTCAAGGCGCGAGCCCGGATAACCAGGATCCAGCGGCAGGTAGGCCCCGCCGGCCTTGAGCGTCGCCAGCAGCGAGACCACCATCTCGACGGAGCGCTCCATGCACACGCCCACCACTACGTCCCGGCCCACGCCCAGCCGGCGCAGGCGGTGAGCCAGCTGGTTCGCGCGCCGGTCGAGCTCCGCGTACGTCAGGCCGGCGCCCTCGAACCGCACCGCCTCAGCCCCGGGCGTCGCCTGGGCCTGCGCCTCGAAACACTGATGGATCAGGCCGGCGCCAGGCCACTCACGGGCACCGCCATCCCCGAGCGCCAGCACCTGACAGCGCTCCGCCTCATCGAGCAACGGCAGACGGCTGACGCGCTGATCAGGATCGGCCGCCAGGCCGGCCAGCACCCGCTGGAAGTACTGCGCGATCCGCCGGGCCGTGGCCTCGTCGAACAGATCAAGGCTGTACTCAAGACGTCCCTTGATGCTCTCGCCGTCCTCGGTGAGGAGGAGTTCGAGGTCGAACTTGGCCGTGCCGGCGTCGGCCGGCAAGGGCTCGACGTGCAGGCCCCCGCCGGTCCAGGCGGGGAAGGGAACGTTCTGCAGGCCGAAGCCGACCTGGAAGATCGGCGTGCGCGCCAGGCTGCGCTCCGGATTGAGCGCCTCGACCAGCCGCTCGAACGGGACGTCCTGATGCTCGTAGGCGTCCAGGCACACCCTGCTCACACGCTGGAGGAGCTCCCGGAAACTTGGGTCGCCGGAAAGATCCGTCCGCAGCGCGAGCGTGTTCACGAACAGCCCGATCAGGGGCTCGAGCTCGGGCAGTCTGCGGTTGGCCACGGGCGTGCCGATGACCACGTCCTCGGCACCGCTCAGACGGGAGAGCAGGACCTGGAAGGCGCCGGCCAGGACCATGAAGAGCGTGGCCCCCTCCCCCCGCCCGAGGGCCCGGAGCTGCCGCACCACGGCGGGGGCGATCTCCAGCGCCTGCACGGCGCCCCGGTAGCTCTTCTCCGGTGGGCGGGGGCGCGCCAGGGACAGGGCGAGCTCGGCGGGCGCGCCGTCAAGCTGCCGGGTCCAGTAGTCCAGGCCGGCGCGTTCGGCCTCGCGGTCGAGCGCCTCCTGCTGCCAGCGGGCGAAGTCCGGGTACTGGACGCAGAGTGCGGGCAAGGGACTGTCCCGGTCCTCGGCAAAGGCGGCATAGAGGGTCAGCACCTCGCGGAGCAGCACGCCCATGGACCACTGGTCGGAGACGATGTGGTGCATGGACAGCAGCGCCACTGCCTCGTCGCCGCGCAAGCGCAGCAACTCCAACCGCAGCAGCGGTCCTTCCGCGAGCCGGAAGGGGCGTGAGAAGAAGCTCTCGCCACGGGCACGGACCTGCGTCTCGGTCCCGTCCGTCAGGTCGTGCACCTCGAGCGCGGCGGGGACCTCCGGGCGGACGACGAGCCGGGGTTGGCCGTCGATTTCCGGGAAGACCGCGCGCAGGACCTCGTGCCGCCGCATCACCTCGTCACAGGCCCGCCGGAACGCCGCGACGTCCAGGCGCCCGCGCACGCGCAGGATGGCCGGAAGGAGGTAGGCGCGGTTGCCCGGCGAGAGCTGTTCAAGGAACCAGAGCCGCCGCTGCGCGAAGGCGAGCGGCACGGGCCGGCCGGGGTCGGCGCGGCGGGGCACGGTCGGGGTGCGGGGCGTGGCCGGCTCGCCGGCCGTCGCGCCCTGCTCACGGAGGCGGTCCGTCAGCGTGGCGACGGTGGGGTGCTCGAAGAGCTCGCGCAGCGGCAGTTCCCGGCCCAGGATCGGCCTCATGCGCGTGGCGACCGCGGTGGCGAGCAGCGAGTGGCCGCCCAGTGCGAAGAAGTCGTCGTCCAAGCCCACCTTCTCGATGCCGAGCAGCTGGCCGAAGACCTCGGCGGCCGCGCGCTCCAGCCGATCGCGCGGGGCACGGTAGGGCGCCTGCCGGCCGGCGCGGCCGAACTCCGGTTCAGGCAACGCCGCGCGATCGACCTTCCCGTTGGGTGTGAGCGGGAACGCGGGCAGGAAGACAAATGCCGACGGCACCATGTACTCCGGAAGGCGCTCCCGCAGGTGGGCCTCGAGCTGAGCGGGCGTCGGCGCATTGGCGCAGGCGAGGTAGGCGACGAGCCTGGTGTCCCCCGCGTGCTCGCGGGCGGTGACCACCGCTCCGCTCACCGCGGGGTGCTCGTGGAGGGCCTGCTCGATCTCGCCGAGCTCGATGCGGAAACCGCGCACCTTCACCTGGTGATCGATGCGGCCGAGGAACTCCACGGTCCCGTCGTTCCGGCGGCGGACGAGGTCACCGGTGCGGTAGAGCAGTTCGCCCAGGCCGATCGGAGCCGGGTGCGCCACGAAGCGATCGGCCGTGAGCTCGGGCCGGTTCAGGTAACCGCGCGCCAGTCCGGATCCTCCGATGTGCAGTTCGCCCGGCACGCCGGGAGGGACGAGCTGTCCGCGTCGGTCGAGCACGTGCAGTTCTGTGTTGGCGACGGGCTCGCCGAGTGAGATCGGCTCGGGGCCGATCCGGGAGACCGCCGACCAGATGGTGGTCTCGGTGGGACCGTACATGTTCCACAGCTCCGCGCCCCGGGGCAGGAGCTGGTCGGCGAGGGTTCGCGGCAGCGCCTCGCCACCGCACAGCATCCGCAGGCTCGGGGCCCCAGCCCAGCCCGACTCCACGAGCATCCGCCAGGTCGCGGGTGTGGCCTGCATGAGCGTGGCCCCGGCCCGCTCAAGCGCCCGCGCCAGTGCCTGGCCGTCCGCTGCCACCTCTCGGGAGACCAGCACCGCACGGGCGCCCGTCACCAGCGGCAGGAGCAGCTCGAGGATGGAGATGTCGAAGCAGAGGCTTGTGACGGCCAGGAGGACGTCGCCGCGGGCGATGCCAGGGCGCTCCTGCATCGATCGCAGGAAGTTGGCCAGGGCTCGGTGCGGGATCTGCACGCCCTTGGGCTTGCCGGTCGAGCCCGACGTGTAGATCACGTAGGCGAGGTCCTCGCCGTCGATCTCCCCGTCGGGGGCACGCGCCGGCTCGAGGGCAAGTTCCTTGTCGACCGTGTCGAGGCACACTACGGTGGCGGCGCCTTCCGGGAGCCGATCGCGCACCCGGCGCTGGGTGAGCACCACCGGCGCCCGCGAGTCCTCGATCATGAACGCGAGGCGCGCCCTGGGATAGGCCGGGTCGAGGGGCAGGTAAGCGCCGCCGGCCTTGTGCACGGCCAGGAGCGCGACCACCATCTCAAGCGAGCGCTCCAGGCACAGGCCTACAAGCACGTCCTTCGCCACTCCCAGCCTGCGGAGCCGGTGGGCGAGCTGGTTGGCGCGCCGATCCAGCTCCGCGTAGTCGAGGCTCTGGTCCTCGAAGCGAATCGCCTCGGCGGTGGGCGTCTCGAGCGCCCGGCGGGCGATCCGCAGGTGGGCGATGTCGTGCGCGGGCCAGGCGCGCCGGCCCTGGCCGCCCAGGGCCAGGAGCGATCGCCGCTCCTCCTGGCCGAGGAGGGGGATTGCCCCGATGGGCAGGTCGGGGTCGGCCGCCACCTGCTCGGCCAGCCGTCGCAGGTGGCGGGCCATCCGCGCGATGGTCGCCTCGTCGAACAGATCGGTGTTGTACTCGAAGAGGCCGTTCAGGCCGCTGTCGTCCTGGACGAGCTGCAGCTCCAGGTCGAAGCGCGCCGTGCGGCTCTGGAGGTTGACGCGGGAGAACTCCAGCCCGGCCACCTGGACGGTGGGCAGAGGCTGGGGCTGGTAGGAGAAGCTGACCTGGACGATGGGCGGCCGGCTCAGATCGCGCGGCGGTTTCAGCTCCTCTACCAGCTTGTCGAAGGGCACCTCCTGGTGGGCGTAGGCGCCGACGCACGCCTCGCGCACCCGCCCGACAAGCTCGCCGAAGGACGGATCGCCGGCGAGATCGGCGCGGATGGGCAGCGTGTTGACGAAGAACCCGATGAGCCCCTCAAGCCCGGCCCGGTCGCGGTTGGCGACGGAGATGCCGACCACCACGTCGTCCTGGCCGGCATAGCGGTTCAGCAGCGCCTGGAACAGGGCCAGCAGGACCATGAAGGGCGTGGCCCGGCAAGCCTGGCCGACGGCGGCCAGGTCCCGCACCAGGGCGGGCGGGAGGCCGAAGTGCCAGGAGGCGCCGCGGAAGGACGCGACTGGCGGGCGCGGGCGGTCCGACGGCAGTTCAAGCACCGGCGGCGCCCCGGCCAGGCGCCGCGTCCAGTAGCGCAGGTCCCCGGCCGCCCGTTCCGGCTGGGCGTGCCGCTGTTCCCGCACCACGGCGTCCCCGTACTGGATCTGCAGCGGCGGCAGCGGGGAAGGCCGCCCCCCGGCGAAGGCCTCGTACAGCGCGGCGAACTCGGCGAAGAGCACGCTGACCGACCAGCCGTCGGAGATGATGTGATGCAGGACCACTACCAGGACGTGCTCGTCATCGGCGGTGCGCACGAGCCTGAGCCGCAGCAGCGGCCCGGCGGCGAGATCGAACGGGGCGGAGATCTCGGCGGCGATCCGCTCCGCGCAGGCGGCCGCGCGCCTGGCCGGGGGGTACGCCCGCAGATCCTCCTCGGGAATCTCTGCTGCCAGCCGCGGCGCGACCAGCTGGACTGGCTCGCCGTCCCGCTCCGCCACGGTGGTGCGCAGCGACTCGTGCCGGCGGACCAGCGCGGCGACAGCGGCGCGGAGCACGCCACGGTCAAGCGGGCCCCGCACGCGTATGGCGGCGGGCACGGCGTACGCGGTGGTGCCGGGCGTGAGCCGCTCAAGGAACCAGAGCCGCCGTTGCATGGCCGACAGCGGGTAGATCTTCTCCCGGCCCCGCTCCTCGAGTCGTCTCCCGAGCAGCGCTCGCTGCTCGGGCGAGAGCCGGGCCAGTCGTTCACTGAGGGTCGACATCGCGACCTCCTCCGATCAGCGCTCGTGCCTCGTCTTCTGGCAGGGAGCTCAGCTCCGCGAGGAGCGCATCGGTCTGGTCCTCGATCGACAGCGCGCCCTGGGAGCTTGCCGTCTCACCGTCGGCCAGGCGCTCAAGCACCTGCTCCGCCACCCGGCGGACCGTCGCGCCCTCGAGCAGGCTTGCGATGGGCAGGGTGACCCCGAGCTGGGCGCGGATCAGGTTCTTGATGCCCATGGCCATGAGAGAGTCGAGCCCGAGGTCGAGGAGTGGCTGGTCGAGCCCTACGTTGATGGCGGGGCCGGCATGGCGGCGGGGGCCGGAGCCGGCTCCCAGCGCCGCTCCTATGCCGCGCGCGAGATGGCCGGCCAGGACGCGCAAGCGCTCGGTCTCCGCCAGCGGCAGGAGCTCTTCGCGGGTGAGGACTGCTCCGGCGGCCGGTCCTGGCCGGCCGGCGGGCGCGGTCTGCGGGCGGGACGCGGTCGCGGCCCGGGTTCTCGGCGAGTCGTACCAGTGCCTGTCCCGTACGAAGGGCGTGGTGGGCACCGGCACCCGGGTGCGGGCGTAACCGCGGTCGAAGCCGGCCCAGTCGATGTCGGTGCCGTGGCTGTACAACTCGGCGACGGACCCGAGGATGGTCCGCCAGCTGTCCTGCCCGGCCCGGATGCTGGGCACGGCCAGCAGGCCGGCGTCCCCCTCCAGCAGGCCGGCCAGGGTCGCGTCCGGGCCGACCTCGAGGAAGCGGGTGTGGCCCAGGCTCCGCAGGGTCGTGATCCCGGCGGCGAAGCGGACCGGCTGGCGTGCCTGCCGGCACCAGTACCCGGCGTCCGGTGCCTCCTGCCACGGCCACAGCTGCCCGTTCAGGCCCGAGACGAACGGGATGCGGGGCGGCGCCTGGCCGATCTGGCCGGCGGCCCGGCGCAGCGGCGCCAGCAGCGGCTCGACAAGGGGCGAGTGGAGGGCAGAGACCGCCGGGCGCGGCTCGGTGCGGATCCCGCGCGCGGCCAGCGCCGCGCACACCTCCTGGACGGCCGTCCGCTTCCCGGACACGACCGTGCGGGCCGGGCCGTCGACCGCGGCGATCGCGATCTCGCCCGCCCGGCCGGCCAGGACGCCTGCCACCTGCGCCTCGGGGGCGAAGACCGCCGCCGCCGCGCCGTCGGCCAGCAGCGCCTCCGCGATGGCGGCACGCTCGGTCACGAGCTGGAGCGCGTCCTGCACGCTCATCACCCCCGCGATGCAGGCGGCCACGATCTCCCCCATGCCGTGGCCGAGCACCGCGGCCGGCTCCACACCCCAGGCGCGCCACAGCCCGGCGAGCGCGTACTCGACCGCGAACAGCGCCGGCTGCGCCAGGGCGGGCCGGGTCAGCAGCGCCGGTCCAGGGCCCGGCGGGAAAAGGACCGACAGGAGCGGGACCTGCAGCCCGGTCCCGAGCAGCTCATCGCAGCGCCGCAGCGCCTCCCGGAAGGCAGGCGCGGCCTCATACAGGGCCCGCGTCACGCCGGGATGCCCGGCGCCCTCGCCGCTGAAGACGAACACCACCCCGGCCCCGGCCCCGGGCCCGCCGGCCGGCTCGCGCCCCGGCGCGGCCGGGCCGTCCAGGGCGCTGGCCAGCGCCGCGTCCAGCTCCCGCGCCGTGCCGCCCAGCACCGCCAGGCGGTGCGGGAAGTGAGCCCGCCCGGTATTGGCGGAGTAGCAGTGGTCCGCCGCCGGCACGTGCGCGCCGCTGCCAAGCCGGTCACGGTGCCGCCCGGCCAGGGCACGCAGGCCGGCCTCGCTACGGGCGGACAAGGCAAGCACCGACAGCGGACGGCGGGTGTCCCCGGCGGCCGGGCGCCGGGCCGGGGCCTCCTCCACAAGCAGGTGGACGTTGGTCCCGCTCAGGCCGAAACTGCTCACCCCCGCGATGCGGCGACCGCCCCTGGGCGCCCACTCGGTGAGCCGGGTCGGGATGGCAAACGGCGGCCGGTCCAGGGCCAGGTACGGGCTGAGGCGCTCGAAGTGCAGGTGGGCGGGGATCGCCCGGTGGCGCAGCGCCAGGACCACCTTGATCAGCCCGGCGACCCCGGCGGCCGCCTCGGTGTGACCGAAGTTGGTCTTCACCGAGCCGAGATACCATTCCTCCCCCGGCTCCGCGGGGTGGACCTCGGCCAGCGCATCCATCTCGATCGGGTCGCCCAGAGTCGTGGCGGCGCCGTGCGCCTCCACATAGGAGACCTGCCCGGCCTCGACACCGCTGGCCTGCAGGGCGCGGCGCAGCAGCTCACGCTGGGAGAGCACGTTCGGCGCGGTCAGGCCGGTGCTGCGGCCGTCCTGGTTGATGGCCCCGCCGCGGATGACAGCCAGCACGTCATCCCCGGCCTTGAGGGCATCGGAAAGACGCTTCAGGACCACGATGCCGCATCCCTCGCCGCGGACCATCCCGTCCGCCCCCGCGTCGAAAGCCCGGCACCGGCCCGTGGGCGACATCAGCCCCCACTGGGAGAAGCCGATAGTCGAAAGGGGCGACAAGATGACGTTCACCCCGCCGGCCAGGGCCAGGTCGCAGTCGCCCGCCCGCAGGCTCTGACACGCCAGGTAGACCGCCACCAGCGAAGACGAGCACGCCGTGTCGACCGACACCGCCGGACCGCGCAGGTCAAGCAGGTACGCCAGGCGGCCAGAGACGATGCTGTGCGCGGTCCCCGTCACCGCATAGGGCGTGACATCCTCGGGGTGAGCAAACTGCCGGATCCCGTAATCATGGCCGACAACCCCCACGAACACGCCGGTCCTGCTCCCGGCCAGATCGGCGTACCCGGCGTCCTCGACCGCCTCCCAGGCCACCTCCAGAGCCAGCCGCTGATTGGGGTCCATCGCCTCGGCCTCACGGGAAGAGATACCGAAGAACGCCGCGTCGAACTGGTCGATCCCGTCAAGGAACCCGCCCCACCGGGTCACCATCTTGCCCGGCGTGCCAGGCTCGGCATCATAAAGCGCATCGATGTCCCACCGGTCCGGCGGGATCTCCCCGACAGCATCGACGCCCCCCTCCAGGAGACGCCAGTACGAATCGGCGTCCACCACCCCGCCAGGAAAACGACAGCCCACACCAACCACCGCGACCGGCTCGCCGCGCCCGCGGCGGGCCGCCTCGAGCTCACGCTGGAGCTGATCGATGGCCGCGAGCGCGCGTTTCAGCGTCGAGGACGAGTTACCGGTGTCAGAAGGCGAACCCATTTCAGGCCCTTTCGTTGGCAGTGTCATCTCGGATCCCCTCGATGGCCTGGAGTCGTTCGAGAAGCAGGGCTTCGACGTCACCATCGCTCAGCGCCTCGACGTCGAGGGCCGGGGAGGTGGACGGTGCTTGCGGCGTTTCGGCGGCCGCCGTGTCCAGCGTGATGCCGATGCGCTCGGCAAGGAACGCGGCGAGCGCATCGATGTTCGGATAGCGCCAGGTCAGCGTGGCGGGCAACTCGGCGTCGACCATGGCCTCCAGGCGTTTCTTGAGGTCAAGCGCGAGAAGGGAGTCCATGCCCATGCTGGCGAACGGCGCGGCGGCGTCGACGCGGGCCGGCTCGAGCCTCAGCACGCGGCCGACCTCGGCACGGCAGCGGTCGATGAGCAGGTCGCGGCGGCGCCGACCCGGCTGGACGGCGAGAAGCGCCTGGCGCAGTTCCGCGGACCGGCCGTCGCCAGCGGCCGGGGACGGCCGGCCCGGCTGAAGGGCGCGCTGAGCGTCGGGCAGGTCGCGCAGGAAGGGGCGGACGCGTGCCGCGGCGTAGGCGGGAGCGAACAGCGACCAGTCCATGTCGGCGACGAGCACCGTGGTCTCGTCCTGGCCCAGCGCGCGGTCAAGCGCTGCCAGCGCCGGCCCCGCCTCCATCAGCCGCAGGCCACGGCGCTCCAGCTCGTGCTGGTGGGCGTCGTGCGCCTTCCCGGCCCACGGACCCCACTGCACCGAGGTGGCCCGCAGTCCCAGACCGCGGCGGTGCTCGGCGAGCGCGTCGAGGAAGGCGTTGGCGGCGGAGTAGGCGCTCTGCTGCCCGCTCCCCCACACCCCGGTGATGGAAGAGAAGAGCACGAAGGCGTCGAGCGGACGGTCAAGCAGCTCGTGCAGGTGAAACGCGCCCGCGACCTTGCCTGAGACCACCTGGCCCAGCTCGGCGGCGGTGGTGGCGTCGAGCGGCTTGACCAGCGACACGTCGCCGGCGACGTGGAACACCGAGCGGACCGGGCTGCCGCCGCCCTCAAGCCGGCCCAGCAGCGCGGCGAGCGCCTCCCGGTCGGCCGCGTCGCAGGCGGCCACGGTGACGCGGGCGCCGAGCGCGGTGAGCTCGGCCCGCAGGCCGGCGGCGCCCGGGGCGGCCGGACCGCGGCGGCTGGTGAGCACGATATGTCCGGCGCCCCGTTGCGCCAGCCAGCGCGCCAGCCGGGCACCCAGAGCACCGGTACCCCCTGTGACCAGGACCGTCCCGGCTGGCCGGTAACCGCCGGGCACGGGGGCGCCCGCCGGCGCCCGCACCAGCCGCCGGGCGAGCAGGCCGGCCGGCCGGACCGCGAGCTGATCCTCACCGCCCGGGCCGCCCAGGGCCACGGCCAGCCGGCCGGCCGCGGCCGCGTCCAGCGGACCGCCGACGTCGACGAGCCCGCCCCAGCGCTCTGGGTGCTCCAGGCCGGCCACCCGTCCCAGGCCCCAGGCCTGCGCCTGCACCGGGCGCGCGGCCGGGTCGTCCGGGCCGGTGGACACCGCGCCGCGGGTGATCAGCCACAACGGCGCGCTCACGCCCGCGTCGCCAAGGGCCTGCACCAGGGCCAGCGTCTGCGCGGTCCCCCTGGCCAGCCCGGGCCGGCCCGGCTGCGCGGCGTCGTCCAGGGCCAGCAGCGAGACCACGCCGCGGGCGGCGCCTGACCCGGCCGCGCGGCCGATGGCCGTCGTCAGTGCCGCCCGGTCCGCGTCCGCCCCGGCGCGGACCTCCACGACCTCGCCCCCGTGCGCGCCCAGCGCGGCGCGCACCGCGTCCGCGAGCTCGCCCCCGTTCAGGCCGTCCGGGATCATCGCAAGCCACCTGCCCGCCAGCGGGGTCACGGCCGCCGCGGCCGATGGCGTCCAGGTCACCCGGTACCGCCACCCCTCGGCGGTGTCGTAGTCGCTGCCCTGGCGGTGCCAGGCCGAAAGGGCGGGAAGCACGGTGACGAGGGCCGCGCGCTGCTCCGCGCCGGCTATCCCCAGGACCCCGCTGAGCTCCTCCACGTCGCCACGCGCGATGGCGCTCCAGAGCGCGTCCTGCGCGGCGCGGCGCGAAGGGGACCCGTCCGCGACCGTGTCCCTGGCGTGGCCGGTGTCGTCGGCGCGGCCGGTGTCGTCGGCGGGGCCGGTGTCGTCGGTGTCGTCGGTGTCGTCGAGCCAGCAGCGCTGGCGCTGCCAGGGGTAGCTGGGCAGCTGGACCGGCGGCGGGGCGGCGCCGTGCAGGCGGGTCCAGTCGACGGGGAAGCCGGCGCCGTACAGCGACCCGAGCTCGCCGAGCAGGGCTGCGCGGCCGGGCTGGTCGCGGCGCAGCGAGGTGACGACGGTGCCGGGCAGTTCCCGGGCGCCGAGCTTGGCGGCGAGCGGGCCGGCGAGCGTGGGGTGGCCGGAGATCTCGATGAACGTGTCGTGGCCTGCGTCAAGGAGGGTGTCGACAGCGCGGTCGAACAGCACCGGCTGGCGCAGGTTCGCCGCCCAGTACGAGGCGTCCAGGGCGGTGCCGTCGACCGGCTGCCCGGTTACCGTGGAGACCATGGTGAGGGAGGCCGGGCGCGGCGCCAGGCCGGCCAGGGCGTTCCGCAGCCCGGCCTGCAGGGGCTCCATCTGCGGGCTGTGCGAGGCGTAGTCGACCGATTCCATGACGCGGCAGAAGACGCCCTCGGCGTCGAGGGTGGCGGCGATGCGCTCCACGGCCGCGGCGTCGCCGGAGATGACGGTCGAGCCGGGCCCGTTGCTTGCGGCCGCCGAGACCAGCCCGCGGCCGAGCCGGGCCAGGATCTGCTGTGCCTGGTCCAGGCCGGCGCCGACGACGGCCATCTTGCCCTGGCCGCTCACCGGCCGGATCACCAGGCCGCGGCACAGGGCCGCCCGCAGGGCGGCGTCGAGGTCCAGCGCGCCGCACACGTGCGCGGCGGCGATCTCCCCCAGGCTGTGGCCCGTCACCGCGGCCGGCTCGATGCCCCAGGACCGCCACAGGGCGGCCAGGCAGATCTGGAGCGCGCAGGTCGCCGGCTGCACCACGGCGGGGTCGGCGAGCCTGGAGCGCTCGGGCGCCATGGTGAGCTGCTCGATCAGCGACCAGCCGGCGTGGCGCCGCAGCGAGGCGTCGCACTGCTCCAGCATGGCGCCGAACACCGGCTCCTGGCCGGGCAGGTCGGCGGTCAGCGGCCACCAGCGCGGTCCCTGGCCGGAGAAGACGAACACCACGCTGGGGTGGCGGCCCACGCGCCGGCCTGCCCGTTCGGCGGCGGTGTCTTCCTCGCCGCGCGCGAACGCGGCCAGCATGCCGCTCAGCTCCCCGGCCGACTGGCCGACCAGGGCAAGCCGCTGGCGGTGGTGGGTGCGGCGGACCGCCGCGGCGGCGCAGTACTCTGCCACGCCGGCCTCGGCGCCTGGTTCCTCCAGCCGGCTCGCGTGGCGGGCGGCGAGCTCGCGCAGGGCCTGTTCTGTGGGGGCTGAGATGGCCAGCAGGTGGTCCCGGCCGCCGGGGGCCCGCGGTCGCGGGGCCGGCGGCGGCGCCTCCTGGAGTACCAGGTGGGCGTTCGTGCCGCCGAAGCCGAAGGAGCTCACCCCGGCCAGCGCTGGCCCTTCCCCGGCAGGCCAGGGCTGCGCCGCGCCGGCCACGCGCAGCCCCAGCTCCTCGAAGGCGATGTGGGGGTTGGGCTCACGGAAGTGCAGGCTCGCCGGGATGGCGCGGTGGTGCAGCATCAGGGCGACCTTGATCAGGCCGGCGACGCCCGCCGCCGCCTCCAGGTGGCCCAGGTTCGATTTGACCGACCCCACCAGGCAGGGCCGGGCGGGATCGCGGCGCGCCGAGACCACGGCGGCGAGCGCCTTGGCCTCGATCGGATCGCCGAGCAGCGTGCCGGTGCCGTGGGCCTCGACGTAGCGCACGTCCTGCGGCGCGACGGCCGCGCGCGCGCAGGCGGCGCGGATCACCGCCTCCTGGGCGCGGGGGCTGGGCGCCATCAGGCCGTTAGTCCGGCCGTCCTGGTTGACTGCGCCGCCGCGGATGACGGCGTACACCGCGTCGCCGTCGGCGAGCGCGCGGGAAAGCGGCTTGAGGACCACTACCCCCGCGCCCTCGGCTCGCACGTAGCCATCGGCGCGCGCGTCGAACGACTTGCAGCGCCCGTCCCGGGCCATGGCCCCGGCCTTGGAGAAGTTGATCGCCAGCGCCGGGGACAGGATGACGTTCACCCCGCCGGCCAGGGCAAGCGAGCACTCGCCCTGCGCGATGCTCGCGCAGGCCTGGTGGACGGCGACCAGCGACGATGAGCAGGCCGTGTCGATGGCCAGGCTCGGGCCGTGCAGGTCGAACAGATACGACAGCCGGTTGGCGGCGATGCTGAACGCGTTGCCGGTGCCGCTATGGGCGTCGATCTGGGACAGCCGCCGGAAATGAAGGTGCCCGTAGTCGCCGGTGGCGATGCCCACGAAAACGCCGGTGGCCGAGCCGGCCAGCCGCTCGGGCACGATGCCCGCGTCCTCCAGCGCCTCCCACGCGACCTCGGCGAGCAGCCGCTGCTGCGGGTCCATCCGGGAGGCCTCGCGCGGTGAGATGCCGAAAAAGGCCGGGTCGAAGCGGTCGACGTTACCGAGGAAGCCGCCCCACCTGGAAACGGTCTTACCCGGCACGGCCGGGTCTTCGTCCGCGAAATCCCCGGCCTTCCAGCGATCGGCGGGCACCTCGGTGATCGCGTCGCGGCCCTCGCAAAGCAGCCGCCAGTACTCCCCGGCTCCGTCGGCCCCGCCGGGGAAACGGCAGCCGATCCCGATGATGGCGACCGGCTCCGCGCCGACCGCCCGCGGCCCGGGAACCGGCGCGCAGGCCCCGTCCCCGTCCCCGTCCCCGGCCAGGAACGCGGCCAGCGCCTCCACCGTCGGGTACTCCCACGGCAGGGTGGCCGGCAGCGCGCGGCCCAGCATGCGCTCCAGCTCGCCGACCATCCCCGCCAGTTCGACCGACTGCAGGCCGTAGCTGGCGATCGGGCGCCCGGGATCCAGGCGTTCCGGGGCGACCTGAAGGCGCCCCGCAAGCTCGTGCAGCAGCC
>DAHVAN010000143.1 GCA_027314595.1 Actinomycetota bacterium
GGGGCCGCCGGGGCCGCCGGGGCCGCCAGGAACGTGGCCGCGGCAGGGACAGGGGGCCGGCGGGGCGCGGGAATGACACCGCCGACGCCGGCGAGGCCGCCCGCGGCCTCGCGGGATCGCCTGTCGGCCGTCGCGTCGAAGATCCCGGCGCGGACCGGCGCGCGGTGCGTCTTCAGGTAGACCGCGAACACCACCTCGACCCGCCGGCTGGCCACCATCGCGGGGAAGACGACGTACCGCCAGCATCCCTCGCGCCACACGTCGGTCGGCGGATCGTCGGGGGAGATCAGGTAGCGCCGGTAGCGGCGCCAGTGCGCGCTCGCGCGCAGCGCGGCGAGCGTGCGCGAGACCGGCAGCCTGCGCACCTCGCACGGTTCGGAATAGCCGAGCCGCACCATGATCTCGCCGATCTCCGGGGACAGCACGGCGAGCACGATCACTTCGACCGCCGCGATGCTGAGCACCGCCCCGGCCTGCCGGGGCGTCTCCGGCAGGCGCAGCGGCGCCACCCCGATCGTGGCGACCGCACCCGCGCACAGCAGCGCGGACCTGGCAAGCGCCCGCCAGGTGACCGGGGTGTGGCTGAGGTCTCCGAAGCAGCCGCAGCCCGCGTCGGGCTGCCTGCTGCGCAGTTCGCACAGTGCCGCCACCGCGGTGCCGAACAGCAGTGCCGCCGCCGAGCGGACCACGAGCGCCGGCGGGCCGGCGCCGATCCGGCCCGCCGTGAGCAGCAGGCCGGCGCCCAGGGCGAACTCCCCGGCGAACAGCCCGATCGCGGTCGGGCGGCGCAGCCGGACCGGGAACATCGCGGTCGGGCCGGTTCCCTCCTCGACCGAGCGCGTGGAAATGGCGCGGCGGGCCTTGGTCGCGCAGGCGCCGAGCAGCAAGACGGCGAGCAGCGGTACCTGGACCGCCCGGACCGCGAAGAGCAGGTCCGCCATGTGGTCACTGCTGAACACGTCGATCTCCCCCCTACGGTTATCGGCTCAGCCCGCGATCGTCAATGTCGCGTTGAAGCAGCCGGCTTCGAGCTTGCCGCCCAGTTCCACGAAGGCGGTCATGGTCAGGTCCGCGATCCTGCCCTTCGGTGACGTGCCGCACTCCACGCACCGGTCGCAGAACAGCCGTGCGGCGGCGCCGCAGCTTGTCACGGGCAGCACGGCGGAACGGTCCGCGCACTGGTTGTGTATCCGGACGGCGCTGCCGACCGACAGGTAAGGCAGCCGGACGCAGCCGGGCCCCGCCGAATGCGGGTCGACGACGTGCGGTTCGGCGGCGGGAGGGCGGGATTCGCAGTCGGTCTCCGGGTCGAGCGCCGGATACGCGACGCCGAGCAGGCCGGGCGGTTCCTCGCCCGGCTCGTGCCACACCGCCGTTCCGCTGACCGGGACGGGGATGTGCCCGTTGATCAGCGGCGGCGACGGGGGATGGTCGGCACGGTAGGGCGGCTGCGAGGTGGCGTGCGTCGTCGCCTGCAGGTAGCCCTGATGGCGCAGGCCGATCACGTCGATCAGGTACCCGGGCTCGAGCATGGGGAAGCGCACCTGGATCTGGCGGTACGAGCCCTGGTCGATGAGCACGATCTTGCGGCCCTTGGCAGGGCCCTCGTCGATGAGCAGCGCGCTGCCGTCGGTCTCGATGATCGTGCCGGTTACCCGGCCGATCTGCGCCCAGATGCTCTCGGCCACGCCCAGGGCCTCGTGCCGCCGGACGATGGCCTGGTCGCCCTGGCGCAGCGCCGCGGGCGGCACCGCCGATCCCCGCCATGCCCTCGTCGCCGGCGACAGGGCCAGCCGGCGTTCTCCGCGCGCGGTGTGCAGGACGATGATGTGCGGGCTTACGTCGACGACCTGGCCGCTGACGGCCGTCCGCGCGGCCGCCTGGCGGGGGTCCCACAGCCGGTGGTAGGTGTTCTCGTGCGGGCCGAAGACGGCGGCGCGGAGCAGAGACCTGCGGGTGAACCGGGCAGGTGTGGCGGATTCGACAAGATCGTCACAACCCTGGCGAAAGTCCGCGTTTCGCCGCACTTGCCCTCCGTGGGATTGCATCTGGCGACATGTCTCATCCGACGATGCGCGTATCCGCATGGACACGTCAAGTGATTCCGCGATCTCTGTCTGGGAAGACATATACATATATCCGCATGGGATAGGCCGCGCTCACCCGCTCCACGCGATCCGGTCGCGGGGCGGGTGACGGACCTCACGCAATAAGGCGTATCGTTATCATGCTCTAACTCTCAGTAGTTTCCCGTCATGAGCGTAGGGGTCCCATGGCCATAGGCGAGCGCGTCGCGTTCGGCGACTATGTACGCTCCCGTGGTGGAGCATTGTTGCGGGCGGCGCAGGCGCTGACGGGCAATCGCGCCGACGCCGAAGACCTGGTGCAGTCCACCCTGGTCAAGACCTATCAGTCCTGGGACAGCATCGCTGACCCGACCGCGCTGGACACCTATGTCCGCCGGGTCATGGTCAACACGCACATCTCTGGCTGGCGCAGGCGGCGGGTGGACGAGTACCCCACCGACGAACTGCCCGACGAGCCGGCGGCCGACCAGACGGTCGACAGTGACCTGCGCGAACTGATGCAGCGGGCGCTCGACCGGCTGCCGCGCCGGATGCGCGCCGCGGTGATGCTGAGGTACTACGACGACATGTCCGAGCCCGAGGTCGCGGCGGCGCTCGGGGTCTCCGTGGGAACGGTGAAGAGCACGGTCGCGCGCGCGGTCGCCAAGCTGCGCGAGGACGTGGAACTTGGCGCGGACGCCGATGGAGGAAACGGACAGTCCGGTATTACCGAAGGGTTACATCACCGCTGCTCCTCATGGCACTATCACCGTCAGGGGACTACACGAGGAGGTGCGGTCGTGGACAGCACGATGATGGATACCCCGCTGACGGTCGCGTCGATCATGCGATACGGCGCGACGACGTTCAGGAACAAGGAAGTCGTCACCTGTGCGGGGGAAGCGCCGCCCCGGCGGCGGACCTACGCGGCGATCGGCGAGCGGGCCGCCCGGCTGGCGAACGCGCTGCGGTCCCTCGGCGTCGACGCAGACCAGCGGGTCGGCACCTTCATGTGGAACAACGCCGAGCACGTCGAGGCGTACCTGGCCATTCCGTCCATGGGCGCCGTGCTGCACACGCTGAACATCCGGCTGTCCGCCGACCAGGTGGGCTACATAGCCACCCACGCCGGCGACTACGCCGTCATCGTGGACGCCTCGCTTGTCCCGCTGCTTGCGAAGGCCCTGCCGCACGCGCAGGCCATTAGGCACGTGATCGTGTCGGGCGCGGACGCCGGGGACGAAGGCGCGCTCAGCGCGCTGGCCGGACCCGGCCGCCAGGTGCACTCCTACGAGGACCTGCGGGCCGGCGCGCCGGCCAGCTACGACTGGCCGGTGCTCGACGAGCGGTCCGCCGCGGCCATGTGCTACACCAGCGGCACGACCGGGCTGCCCAAGGGCGTCGTCTACAGCCACCGGTCGAGCTACCTGCACTCGATGGGAGCGTGCCTGGGCAACGCGTTCGCGATCAGCGAGCGGGACCGGATCATGCCGGTCGTGCCGCAGTTCCACGCGAACGCCTGGGGCCTGCCGTACGCCGCGGTGCTGTCCGGGGCCGACCTGGTGATGCCCGACAGGTTCATGGTCCCCTCCGCCATCGTCAAGCTGATCGAGACCGAGAAGGTGACGGTCGGCGCGGGCGTGCCGACCATCTGGCAGGGAGTGCTCGCGCACATTCGCGCCGTCGGCGGCGACCTGTCCTCGCTGCGGACCCTGGTCTGCGGCGGCTCCGCGCTGCCCGAGGGAGTGATGCGGGCGTACGCCGAGGAGTTCGGCGTGATCATGACGCACGCCTGGGGCATGACCGAGACGTCCCCGCTCGGCTCCATCGCGCACGAGCCGGGCGGCGCCGCCGGCGAGGACGCCTGGCACTACCGGGTGAGCCAGGGCCGGCTGTTCTGCTCGATCCAGGGCCGGCTGACCGGCGACGACGGCCAGGTGCTGCCGTCGGACGGCAAGGCCGTGGGCGAGCTCGAGGTCCGGGGGCCCTGGGTGACCGGCGGCTACTACCTCGACAGCGCGCCGGAGAAGTTCCACGACGGGTGGCTGCGCACGGGCGATGTCGGCACCCTCGACGAGGCCGGGTTCATCAGGCTCACCGACCGGGCCAAGGACGTGATCAAGTCGGGCGGCGAGTGGATCTCGTCGATGGAGCTCGAGAACCTGCTGATGGCGCATCCTTCGGTCGCCGAGGCGGCGGTGATCGGCGTGCCGGACGACAAGTGGGGGGAGCGGCCGCTCGCGGCGGTGGTGCCCGTGGCGGAGGCCGCGGTGACGCCCGCGGAACTGCGCAGCTTCCTCGGCGAGCGGGTGCCGCGCTGGCAGCTTCCGGAACGATGGTGCTTCATCGACGAGGTGCCCAAGACCTCGGTGGGCAAGTTCAAGAAGACCACGCTGCGCGAGCGGTACGCGGCGGGAGAACTCGACGTGACGACGCTGGCCCCGGCGCCGCACTGACGCCGCCGCTCCGGGCTTCCCCCGCGGCGCCGTGCCCCTGCCCGGGTCCGCTTTGCCGACGGCGGCCTAATGCCGGTACGCTGGTCGGCACCGCGCTCCTTCCGCTCGCGGCGGAGGCTGAGCGCGGATGGAGGCTTCGCCTAGTCCGGTCTATGGCGCCGCACTGCTAATGCGGTTGGGGTTTACGCCCCTCCCGGGTTCAAATCCCGGAGCCTCCGCCAGCTAACCGGCGTGTGTCATGAACGGTACAACGGTGAGGCCTGGCCGGGTGGCAACGGGTCAGTCCGCGAAGGGGTCGGAGTTGTCCCGGGGATCGCGCGCCTCATTGCCTTCAGATCGGGGCCGCCGACGGTCTATTCCGAACGGGGCGTGGCGTCTGTGCACCGGGCCGGCTGGCTGCCCCGCGGCGATGGCGGCCAAGGGGGAGGCCCCGCCCTGGGCTGGCACGGCGCGGGCTGGCACGGGCCCGCGCTCAAGTCCGCGTTTACCCGACTTCGCGATAGGCTGTCAGTGATAGCGGCCGCCGCACGCCAGGCTGCCCGCCCGCAGCACTGACGCCCTTGCCCGGCCGTTGCCCCGGGCATTCCGTCCGCTTACATGGCGCACGACCCCGTGCTCCTGGTCACCGGCCACCACCCCTGACCGGTGACCAGGCTTTTAACCAGCCATCAGCCCCGGCGGGGCAGACGCCGGGAAACGACCGTTCCACCATGCCGTCCACCTGGGATACGGTCATCAGTGCATCTGGTGGTTAGGGAGGTTTCATGCTGGACTGGGTGGCCGTTGGAATCGACAATGGCGGCACGGCGAACAACGGCACGGTCCTGGATTCGGGCGGCCGGTTCCTCGTGGACACGATGGCGGAGTTGCCGAGCCTTGTCCGGGAGGGACCGGACAAGGCTATCCAGTCACTGATCGACTCGTTCGACAAGGTGCTCGCCATGACGGGCGTGCCCAGGGAGAAAGTGCGAGCGGTCGGCCTTGACACCCCCGGCCCGGCCAGCGCGACAGGGGTGCTCTCGACCCGCGGCGCCACTAACTTCGGCCACCCGGGCTGGGGAGGGTTCGACATCAGGAGCGCGTTCGAGGAACGGCTTGGCATCCCGGTCGTGTACAACAACGACGGCAACGCGGCGGCGCTGTACGCCCATCACGTGCGGTACGGCGCAGGCTCGGCGGCGCGCAGTTCGGTGGCCGCGATCGTCGGCACCGGCTTGGGCGGCGGGGTGATACAGGACGGGCGGGTCGTGCGCGGCGCGAGCGGCGTGGCGGGAGAACTCGGCCACCTCCCGATCCCGATGGAGGGCCTGCTCGAAGAGGGGCAGCCGGTGCCGTCCTGCAACTGCGGGCTGAACGCCGACGCCGAATCGGTGGCCTCGCTGACCGGGATCGTGCGCAATCTGCTGCCGTACTGGCTGGCCAGGTTCCCCGGCCACGAACTCGCCGACGCGCCCGTCACGAAGGCGGCCAAGCTGGTCCGCGGCTACGCAGAACGCGGCGACAAGATGGCGCTGGAGATCTTCAGGCAGCAGGCGATGGCCGTCGGCGCCGTGTTCTCGATCGCCGCCAAGTTCACCGACCCGGACACCTACTTCGTCGGCGGCGGCGTGATCGAGGCCGCGCCGCATTTTCGCGACTGGTTCCTCGCCACGGTGCGGGAGAGCACGTCGCTGCTAGCGGAACAGGCCCAGGTGGCCGAGGTAACCCTGGTACCCGACCTGGACATGGCCGGCGCCCGCGGCTCGGCCATCGCAGCCGCGGAGTGGATACAGGGACACTAGCCGTCAACGCTGGACGTCAGTCGTCGCTGTCGCCCTTGTCCTTGAAGATGAGCCCGCACACCTCGAGGTAGAGCTGCTCAGGATAGGGCAAGTGGTCAACGCGGCGCAGCGCCTGATCCTGGCCGGCGGACTCCACGATGAACTCGCCGTATCCGAGGAGCCGGCCCATCGCCGACCGCTTGAAGCTCATATCGGTCACTTTGGTGAGCGGCATCATATTCACCGTGCGGGTAAAGATGCCAGTGGCCAGAATGAGCCGCTGAGAGGTTACTACGAAGTAGTCCTCGAGCCAGGTGTAGATCCTGATGAGCAGCCTGAAGACGAGGATGAGCCAGAGCAGCCAGATGATCAGGATGGCGCTGCCGTTGCGATGGGCGACGGTCGTGGTGAGCAGGCCGGCGATCGCGAGCCCGGCGAGAGCCTCCGCGACCGGCTTGATCAGGACCGCGGGATGAAACCTCGTGGTGATGGCCTGGCGCTCGTGCGGCAGCAGGTGCTTATAGACGCTGGCCGGCACCGTCTCGGTAGGTACGACCTTAATGCCCATCGGTAACCCTCAGATGTTGGCGACGAAATGCGAGAGCCCGTTCGCGGCAGTGGTGAGAAGGTTTCCGATGTTGTGCACCAGATGCGCGGCGCTTGTTGGCTGCTGGATGACCCACCATATGAGAAAGGCAACGCCCGCCCATGTGAGGATCGTCTTGAGGTTCACTGCCGCCTCCCTGGAAGCGCAGACTTCTCCACTACGCCAGTTTCCCATTATCTTAGCCCGAAACTCGGCTTGGTTGGGGGGCCCAAGCCGCCGGGGCGCCCGCGGTACGGCAGCGCTGTCCTGACGGCTGCAGTATGCCCGGAACATGACGACGCTACGCATGCGCGCGAGAGCATCTCCGGGGGGAAGTATGCCGCCGCGGGCGCCGGACCGGAAGCAGCCACGCCGATGTGCCGCGGCACCCTGGCGCCGGCCACGCCGGCCGGCCGGGCGAGCGCCGGACAAAGTGACCGTAACGATTTGTGGTTACGTTCGGCTGGACAACCTGTGCCCGTGGCAAGGTGATCGTTGGCGACTGACCTGTTAGGAGACATAGCATGCGGGCTGCAGCATCCTTCACCGCCGTGGCGCTGGCTCTGGCCGGGACGCTCGCCGGAGTCTCGTTCGGCGCGGCCGGCCCGGCCCGCGCGGACGAGGTCACCGTCTCGCAGAACCTGTCTCGCGACGGCTGGGACAGCAACGAGCCGATGCTGTCCCCGGCGACGGTGAGCTCGAAGGACTTCGGCCAGATCTTCGGTACCCGGGTCAACGGGCAGGTGTTCGCGCAGCCGCTGATCGTGGGCAACAGCGTGCTCGTCGCCACGGAGGACGACTACGTCTACAGCATCAACCGCGACACCGGCGCGGTGAACTGGTCGAGGCAGCTTGGCTCTCCCTATGCGGCGGCGGCCGAGAACTGCCAGCAGGCCCCTGTCGTCCTGCCGTACATCGGCGTGACGAGCACCCCCGTCTACGACCCGGGCAACGGAACGCTGTACGTGAGCGGGATGCTCTCCGGCCCGCCCGGCAGCACGAACTTCTCAACCGCGAACCCCGCGGACGACTTGTTCGCGCTCAATGCGCGGACCGGCGCCATCGAATGGTCGAAGCAGATCGCGGGCCGGCCGTCCAACAACTCCCATCTCACGTTCCACGCCGCCCTGCAGCTGCAGCGGACCGGGCTGCTGCTGCTCAACGGCTCGGTGTACATGGGCTTCGGCGCGCTCTGCGCGGATGGCGCCCCGGCCCACCAGTATGTCGGCTACATCGCCGGGGTGAGCACGGCCGGCCAGCATGTCGAGACGCTGTGGACCGACCAGCCGGGGGACACGAACACCCCGTACGCGTACGGGGGCATCTGGCAGGGCGGCGGCGGCCTGGTGTCGGACGGGAGGAGCATCTACTTCGCGACAGGAAACGGCAAGGCGCCGGCGCTGGGAACGGCGGGAAGCGCCGCGCGGACCGTACCCGCCCTCGGCCAGTCCCTGGTCAAGCTCAACGTCGGGAGCAACGGCTCGCTCCAGGCGAGCGACTTCTTCTCGCCGGGCAACGCGGACGCGATGACCTCCCGTGACCACGACTTCGGGTCCGGCGGGCCGACCTTGCTGCCCTTCGGCACGAAGGACTACCCGCACCTGTTCGTGATGGCGGACAAGGAAGCCTACATCTACCTGCTCAACGAGGCCAGCCTCGGCGGCCGCAGCACGTCGGCGACAGGCAGCACCGCCGTCTTCAGCGGCTCGCCCAGCCTCGTCGGTGACCCGACCGCCAACGCCGGGATCGCGCACGGGCTGTGGGGGCACATGGCCGCCTTCGCGGGCGTCGGCCGCGCCGGGCAGCCTACGGACTTCATCTACTACGCGGGCGTCGGCTGGGGCAGCACGGACACCATGCACGTGCTCAGCTTCGACAGCACCAACCCGGCCAAGCCGGTGCTCGAGGACATCGGCGCCACGTCCACGCTTTTCGGCTTCTCCTCCGGGTCTCCGGTGATCACGTCCAACGGCGCCACCGCCTCGTCAGCCGTCGTGTGGGAGGTCCACGCGGACGACCAGACCGGGGCGGGCGGCTCGCTCGACGCGTTCTACGCGATGCCGACTGCCGCGGGCATCCTGCCGCAGATATGGTCGGCGCCGATCGGCGACGCGTCCCAGTTCTCGGTCCCGGCGACCAGCGACGGCCGCGTCTACGTGGGCGCGCGGAACGACGGCACCGCGGCCACCACGGGGAGCAGCGCCACCGCCTGCCCCACTGACTTCCAGTCGGCCGCCTACACCAGCACCGACAGCGCGTGCGTCGGCGAGGTGTACGGGTTCGGGCTCAAGCAGCTAGCGGGGCCGGCGGCCGTCAGCTTCGGGCACGTCGCCCTCGGCCAGAGCGCCACCAGGACGGTCACCGTGACCAACACAGGTCAGATGCCGGTGACGATCACCAAGGTCACGACGCCGCCCGTGCCGTTCGGAGCGCCGGCCGGCCCGGCGCTCAACAAGCCAATCGCGCCTGGCGCCAGCGTCAGCTTCCCGCTCACCTTCACCCCGCAGGCCAAGGGCACGATGACCTGGAAGTACGTGCTGGCAATGACGGACGGGGTCACCGCAAGCGCCATGACGATCGCCGTCGGCGGCGTGGGCGTGGCCCCGGCCAGTGGCGTGGCGGTCGTCCCGTCTCCCGGCGGCGGCTGGACGCTGAACGGCGCCGCGAGGATGACCGGGACGACCCTGCAGCTCACCCCCGCCGCCAAGGACACGTCCGGCTCGGCCGTCTTCTACCAGCCGCTGGCCAGTAACGGACTGAACGTCAACTTCACGGCACGACTTTTCGGCGGGAGCGGTGGCGACGGACTGACCTTCGCGCTGCTCAATCCGGCGAATTCGACCGTTTCCTCGATCGGGAGCGGCGCCGGAAACCTCGGGTTCGGCGGCCTGTCCGGCGTCGCGGTCGTGCTCGGCACGCAGAAGTACCCGGGCGATCCTTCCGCCAACTTCGTCGGCGTCGCCACCGGAACCGCGAAGGGCCATCTCGTGTTCGCGGCCACCTCGACCACGGTGCCCAACCTCCGCTCAGGGACGCACCGCATCGGGGTCGCGGTCTCGGGCGGCAAGATATCCGTGTGGGTGGACGGGAAGAGGTACCTGCTCGTTGCCGTCAGGCTGCCCGCGTCCGTGCTCGCCGCGTTCACCGCTGCCACGGGTCCCAGGTATGACGTCCACGACGTCTCAGGCGTCGCGATCAAGACCCCGGCGACGGGCATGCTGCCGGCCCCCGGTGGCGGGTGGTCCTTCAACGGGACGGCCGCCATGGCGGGCGCGGCGACCGCGCTGACCCGGGCGGCGGCCTTCGAGGCGGGCGCGGTCGTGTACCCCTCCGCGGTGCGCACCGCCTCGTTCAGCGCGACCTTCAACGTGGGGCTGGGCGGCGGCTCCGGCGGTGAGGGCATGACGCTCGCGCTGCTGGACCCGGGCAGCAAGGCGACCTCGGTGGGCTCGAACGGCAAGGGGTTCGGCTTCGCGGGCCTGGCCGGCCTCGCGGTCGTGCTGGGCACCTATCGGGTCCCCGGCGCGCCGTCGGCCGACTTCGCGGGGATCGAGACGGGCACTGCGGGTCACGTCCCGTCGCTGGTGGTCGCGAAGGACCTGACCGGCATCGTCAACCTCCGGGCCGGGTCGCACACGGTGACCGTGTCCCTGAAGGCCGGGACGCTCACGGTGATCATCGACGGTTCGCTCGTGCTGACGCAGGCGGTGACGGTGCCGCCCTCGGCCTACGTCGCCTTCACCGGCAGCACTGGCCTCCTGACCGACTGGCACCTCGTCCGGGACGCGGCCATCTGCGCCGCGTGACGGCCGGGCCGAAGTCCCGCGGCGCTTCTGCTGACAACATTCCCGAACAGGTACGGTCGTGAGCAGCCTTTACTTGGCACTGATCAGGGCAAGTGCGGTTAAAGTCCGTCACCTCGGCGCGAGCACACTGACGCGCGAGGCATGCTTGGGGCATGGCGATGCCTGAGGCAAGCGAGACGGACTTCGCGATCATCGTCCTGCGCGAGGACGATCGATGGGACGCGGACATGCTCCCGGTAGCGGTCACCGGTGACCTGGCCGGCTTTATTCGCGCGCTGCGGCAGCAGCACAGCATCGCGGGGACAATCGGGCTGGCCGGGATCGACGACTACTTCTTCGTGGCGGTCCGGGTGATCGGCAGCCAGGTTTCCGTGCTGCTCTCCGACATCGGCGCGGCCCTTGATTACCCGCTGGCCGAGCAGGTGCTCGAATACCTGGACATCCCGGTACCCGACGAAGAGGACATCGACCAGGTGCTCCCGGTCGGGGACCTGTCGATTTTCGCGGACCTCGGACTTGACGAGATGGAACTCGCGGCGATCTGCAGCCGCCTGGACCTGGACGCCGACGAGCCGCCGGACAGCGTCGAGGACGCCATGGAAAGCATCGCGGCCAGGCTCGGGTTCGGGCCGGCGATGGAGCGCGCGCTCGACCTCGCCATCGGCCCCTGAGCGCGTGCTCTCCGGGTACGAGGCCTCGTTCGAGCCGGCGATGCGCGCCGCGCTCGCCGAGGCGGCGGCCGCGGCGGGCACGGCGGACGTGCCGGTGGGCGCGGTGGTGCTCGATGCCGCCGGAGCCGTGGTCGCGCGGGGGCGCAACCGCCGGGAGGCCGACGGCGACCCGACGGCGCATGCCGAGATCGTCGCGATCCGGGCGGCGGCCCGCGTGACCGGCGGCTGGCGGCTTGACGGCCTGACGCTGGTCGCGACCCTCGAGCCGTGCACCATGTGCGCTGGCGCCGTCACCGCGGCCAGGCTGAGCCGGCTGGTGTTCGGCGCCGCGGACCCGCGGGCCGGGGCGGTCGGCTCACTGTGGGATGTTGTGCGAGATCAGCGCTTCACGCCGGTACCCGAGGTCATCGGCGGCGTGCTCGGTGACGAGTGTCTGAAGATAATCCGAACTTTTTTCGCGGAACGCCGTTAGCCGCCGACTCGTTGTTTGCTGTGTAAGTCGGGTATGCTCACCGGCGGTGGAGTCGCCTAGTGGCCGAGGGCGCACGCCTCGAAAGCGTGTGAGGGGGCAACCTCTCCGTGGGTTCAAATCCCACCTCCACCGCCAGGCAACGGGTCCGCATAGCGCGCGTGCGATGGCTGCGTGCGACGGCGAGGAGTGCTAGTGCTAGAACCGCAGGGAACATTGTTCTTCCTGCTCCTGATGGTGGCGTTCGGGGTCCTGCTGCTGTGGCTCGCACTCACCAGGCAGGTTGTTTTCCGGGTCCTGGCCGCTTGCCTGGCGTTCATCCCCGCCATGGTGTTCGGGATCGCCGCGGTCAACAAGTATTACGACTACTACCAGACCTGGGGAGCGCTGTACGCGGACCTGTCAGGCTCGACGGCTTCTATCCCGCACATTTCTGCCGCCGCCATGGGGCCTGGGGCAGCCAGATCGCTGCGGACCCAGCTTTCGAGCACCGACCCCGCCCTCGACGCCCAGCTTGGCGTCCTGTTCAGCACCACGATCACCGGCCCGCGCAGCCACATCAGCAGGACGGCGTTCGTCTACCTGCCGCCGCAGTACTTCCAGAAGGCGTACGCGCACTACCGGTTCCCGGCGGTGGAACTGCTGCACGGCTCGCCGGGAGAGCCGCAGACGTGGGTCAACGTGCTTGACGTCATTCCCATCTACCAGAACCTGCTTTCGGCGGGACGGGCCCGGCCTGCCGTGCTGATCATGCCCAACACCGACGGCGGGCTGCAGTACGCGCTGCAGTGCCTGAACGACCCGCACGGCATACAGGACATGACCTACGTGGGCAGGGAGGTCCCGCAATGGGCCGCCGCCAACCTGCGGGTCCAGCCTCCCGGCGTCATGTGGGGCATAGCGGGCTATTCCGAGGGCGGCTTCTGCGCGGCGAACATCGGGCTGCAGTACGCCAGCAGGTTCGGCTACGCGGGAGTGCTCAGCGGGTATTTCGCGCCGACTCCCAGCCAGGTGCCGCTGGACGGCAAGCCGGGCGGCAGGCCGCACGACGTCAACGTCTTCCACGGAAAGCCGCGACTGCTCGCGCTCAACACGCCGGACAAGTACATCCTGCACATGCCGCTCGGTGTCGTGGTGCCGCAGTTCTTCCTCGCCGCCGGCGCGGAGGACCAGGCCGACGTCTACGCCGCCGAGTACTTCAAGCAGCTGCTGCTGACCCGGGTCGCCACCGTCCCGCTCATGATCGTCAGCGGCGGCGGTCACCAGGCTCTTGTCTGGCGGACGGCGCTGGGCCCGATGCTGGCCTGGATGACCACGCGGCTCGCATGGCAGGTCCAGCACCATGCGGAGATGGCGGGGAGAACGCGCATCGTGGCGGCGCGGGAGCACAGGGCCGCCCCGAGGAAGAAGACGTCTCACCTGCTGTCCGCGCGCCCCGGTCTGTGATCGGTGCCAGACTAGGCGCATGAGCGACTCTTCACCGCGATTCCGCCAGGTGCTCGGCACCTTCCCGCCCTACCGGCCCGGCAAGGTCCCCGCCGCCGTGGCGGGGCAGGCGCACAAGCTGTCCTCGAACGAGTCGCCCTACGGCCCGCTCCCGTCGGTCGCCGAAGTGATCGCCGAGGCCGGGCACGGCGTGAACCGGTACCCGGACAACGGGGCGGAGGCGCTTACCGCCGCGCTGGCGGCCCGGTTCGCCGTCCCGCCCGGACACGTCGCGGTCGGCTGCGGCTCGGTCGGGGTCCTCAAGCAGCTGATCGAGTCGGTCGGCGAGCCTGGCGCCGAGGTGCTGTACGCCTGGCGTTCGTTCGAGGCCTACCCGCCGCTTACCGACCTGGCGGGCGCCACGTCGGTGCGGGTGCCGCTGCTCCCCGGCGAGACCCACGACCTGGCGGCCATGGCGGCGGCCATCACCGCGCGCACCAGGCTCGTCCTCGTCTGCAACCCGAACAACCCGACGGGCACCGTGGTGGCCGGAGAGCAGCTGTCCGCCTTCCTCGACCAGGTGCCGGCCGACTGCCTGGTCGTGCTCGACGAGGCGTACCGCGAGTACATCAGGGACGCCTCGGTCCCTGACGGGATCGACCTGTACCGCGACCGGCCGAACGTCGCCGTGCTGCGCACCTTCTCCAAGGCCTACGGCCTGGCCGGGCTGCGCGTCGGCTTCCTTATCGGGCACCCGCCCGTGGCGGAGGCCGTCCGCAAGACCATGCTCACGTTCTCGGTCAGCTCGATCGCCCAGGCGGCGGCGATCGCGTCCCTCGCGGCCGAGCCCGAACTACTCGAGCGCGTCGATGCCGTCGTCAAGGAACGGGACCGGGTCCGCGAGACCCTGCTCGCGGACGGCTGGACCGTGCCGCCCACGGAGGCCAACTTCGTCTGGCTCCGCCTCGGCGGGCACACCGGCGCGCTCGCGCAGGCCTGTGAGCGCTCCGGCATCGCGGTCCGCCCGTTCGCGGGCGAGGGCGTCCGTGTGTCCATCGGGACTCCGGAGGCGAACGACGCCTTCCTGGCGGTGGCCCGCGAGTTCCCGCACCGCCGCCCCTAGCCGGGTTTCGTCAGGCGCCGGGCCGGCCGCCGCCCCTGGCGGGGCCGCGGCTAGTGCTCCTCGGCCGTGATGTCGGCGCCGAGCGCCCGCAACCTTTCCGCGAGCGTCGCGTGGCCGCGGTCGATCAGGTAACCGGAGGACACCACGGTCTCCCCTTCGGCGGCCAGTCCAGCCAGGATGAGAGCAGCGCCGCCGCGCAGGTCGTGCGCCGTCACCTCGGTGCCGCGCAGCACGCTCGGGCCGTGCACGATCGCCACGTTGTTGTCGATCTCGACCTTGGCGCCCATCTTGTTCAGTTCGGGCACCAGCGTGTACCTGCCGTCGAAGATCGTCTCCCTGATGTAGCTCGCGCCGTCCGCCAGGGTCGCCACGGCCATGATCGGCGACTGCAGGTCGGTCGCGTAGCCCGGGTAAGGGCTGGTGATCACGTTGATCGGGCGCAGCGGGCGCTCCCTGCGCACCTGGAGCACGGCGCCCTGGGCGGCGAACTCGACGCCCATCTGCTCGAGCTTCCAGCGCACCACGCCGAAGTGGTCCAGGTTCGCCCCGACCAGGTTGATCTCGCCGCCGGCGGCGGCGGCCGCCATGGCGAACACGCCCGCGTCGATCCGGTCGGGCATCACGGCGTGCTCGACGGCGGTCAGCGACTCCACGCCCCGGACCGTGATGAAGCCGGTGCCGCCGCCGCTGATGTTCGCGCCCATCTTGGACAGGAACGCGATCACGTCGAGCACCTCGGGCTCTTGCGCGGTGTTGTCGATGATCGTCGTGCCCGGCGCGAGCGACGCCGCCATGATCAGGTTCTCGGTGCCGGTGTGCGACGGCGTGTCCAGGTACAGGTGGGCGCCGTGCAGCCCGTCGCGAGCCGTGATGCGGATCACCGTGTCGCCCTCGTCCACGGTGGCGCCGAGCCGCGCGAAGCCCCGGTAGTGGAAGTCGAGGCTGCGGCTGCCGAGGTTGCAGCCGCCGATGCCCTCGATGACCGCCTCGCCGAACCTGTGCAGCAGCGCGGGCACGAACAGCACCGAGCCGCGGAACCGGCGCGCGATCTCGGCGGGCAGCACCGGAGAGGTCAGCCGCGACGCGTCGACGACCAGGGTGCGCTCCCGCTCATGGAACTCCACCCGGGCACCCAGCGCCTGCGCGAGCTCGACGGCGCGCCGCACGTCCTCGATCGGCGGCACGTTCCGCAGGACGGTCCGGCCCCTGCCGGTCAGCAGCGACGCCGCGATCATCTTCAGCGCCGCGTTCTTGGCACCCTGAATGAAGACCGTGCCCTCCAGGGGCGTGCCGCCACGGACGCGGTAGCGGATCTCGGTGCCCTTGGTCATGTGGATACTGCTCCTGTCCGAAGGGGAACTGCGAGAAGCGGCACGCCACATCTGTGAGTGCGCCGTGGCGAACGCGCTGTCCAGTATGCCACCCAATGGGTGTGCTCAGGCGAGTCGAGCGAGACGGTCGAAGACGTGTCCAAGGCGCGCGACGTAACGTTCGGCGAGGAATGCCCGGTCAAGAGCCATTTCATCGATGACCATGTTCCGTTTCTTGCCCTGATTGAGCAGGGAATCACGAAACGGGGTTTCGGCGTCCCAGGTGTCCATCGCCGCGGCCTGCACGAGCGCGTACGCGTCCTCCCTGGACATGCCGCTGCTGACCAGTTCGAGCAGCACCGCCGAGGAGTACAGCAGGCCGTTGGTCACGTTCATGTTGGCGCGCATCCGCGCCGTGTCCACGACCAGCCCCTCGACCAGCCCGGTCGTGAGGTGCAGCAGATAGTCGGTCGCGATCGCGGCGTCCGGGAGCGCGATCCGCTCCACGCTGGAGTGCGAGATATCCCGTTCGTGCCACAGCGGGATCCCCTCCGTCACCGGGGTCACGTAGGACCGCACCACGCGGGCGAGCCCGCAGATCCGCTCCGAACGGATGGGGTTCTTCTTGTGCGGCATCGCGGACGAGCCCTTCTGCCCCGTCCGGAACGGCTCGGCCAGCTCCCTGACCTCGGTCCGCTGCCCGTGCCTGACCTCGAGCGCCACCGCCTCGCAGACGGTGGCGAGCACGGCGAGCGCGGACACCCATTCGGCGATCCCGTCGCGCATCACCACCTGGGTGGCCGTGTCGGCGGCGCGCAGCCCGAGCGCGGGCATGACCTCCGCCTCGACCGCCGGGTCGATGTTGGAGTAGCTGCCGACCGGGCCGGACAGCTTGCCGACCGCGACCGCCTCGCGCGCCCGCAGCACCCGGTCCCTGGACCTGGCCGCGGCGAACGCGAAGTCGGCGACCCGGTGACCCCAGACGTCGGGCTCGGCGTGGATGCCGTGCGTCCGGCCGGACCGCAGCGTGTCCCTGTGCGCCAGCGCGTGGTCGCGCAGCACGGCCACCAGCCGGTCCGCCTTGCCCACGATGATGTCGGCGGCCTCGGCGAGCTGCACGGCGAGCGCGGTGTCGACCAGGTCCGATGAGGTCATGCCGAAGTGCACGTAGGCCGCGGCGGACCGCGGCTCCGTGTTGTCCGCCCACGCGGTGAGGAAGGCGATCACGTCGTGATCCGTCACGGCTTCGACCGCTGCCACGGCTTCGGGCGCGGGAGGAGGCGCCGAACGGACCGGGGCGACTGCCTCGGCGGGCACCGTTCCCGCCCGGGCGTTGGCCTCGAGCACCAGCGTCTCCACCCGGCACCAGACCTCGAGCTTGTGGGCTTCGCTCCACACCCGCCCCATCTCAGGGAGCGTGTACCGGTCGATCATCGTCTGTCTCCCCGCTCAGCTACCGGCCAAGGGCCGCTCATGCTTCAACCGTAGCGTGTGCGCTCCTGGCCCCCGCTTGCCCGCTCGGCTATGTCATGGCGGTACCAGGCGCCGCGCATCCGGACGCGGTCCGCTGCCTCGTAGGCCGCCGCGCGGGCGGCGGCGAGGTCGGGTCCCGAGCCGACCGCGTTCAGCACGCGGCCGCCCGCGGACACCAGCGACCCGTCGCCAGCGACGGCAGTACCGGCGTGCAGGAGATAAGCCTCGGTCCGTTCTGAGTAATCACCGAAGCTGATCCTGTCGCCCTTGGCTGGGCTGCCTGGGTAGCCTTCGGCGGCGAGGACCACGGTTACGGCGGCACCGGGCAGCCAGCTCAGCTTCGGCGCGGCGGCGAGGTCGCCGGCCGCGGCGGCGTGCAGCAGGCCGGCCAGCGGCGTGTCGAGCCGGTCGAGCACGACCTGCGTTTCCGGGTCGCCGAACCGCGCGTTGAACTCCACCACCTTGACCCCGGCCGAGGTGAGCGCGAGGCCCGCGTACAGCAGCCCGCGGTACGGAACCGACCTGCGGCGCAACGCGTCGATCGCGGGCTGGACCACGCGGTCGAGGACATCTGCGGCCAGGTCGGGCGGGGCCCACGGGACGGGGGCGTAGGCGCCCATGCCGCCGGTATTCGGGCCCTTGTCGCCGTCATGGGCGCGCTTGAAGTCCTGTGCAGGCAGCAGCGCGACCGCGCTGGCGCCGTCCGCGAGGGCGAACAGCGACACCTCGGGGCCGTCCAGGTACTCCTCGATGACGACGCGCCGGCAGGCGGCGGCGTGCCGCCTGGCCGCGCCGAGGTCCTCGGTGACGAGGACCCCCTTGCCCGCCGCGAGCGCGTCGTCCTTCACCACGTACGGCGGGCCGAAGGCGGCGAGAGCCTCGTCGGCCTCGTCGCTGCTCGTAGCCGTGCGGGACCTCGCGGTCGGGATGCCGGCCCACGCCATGATCTCCTTGGCGAACGCCTTCGAGCCCTCGATCATCGCCGCCGCGGCGTCCGGGCCGAAGGCGGTGATGCCGTCGGCGCGCAGCGCGTCGGCGACGCCGGCCACCAGCGGCGCCTCCGGGCCGATCACCACGAGGCCGGCCCGCAGCATCCTGGCCAGGCGGGTCACGTCCGCCGGGTCGGCGGGCGCCACATCGTGTACCTCGGCGAGCCGCGCGATCCCCGGATTGCCGGGCGCTGCGTGCAACCCGGTCACCGCGGGATCGCGGCTCAGCGCCCGGACGATCGCGTGCTCGCGGCCGCCCGATCCGATCACCAGTACGCGCACGTCGCAGAGCCTACCTCCCGGGAGTCACAGCAGCGGGCGGAGCTGGAGTGTCTGGTCGCGGCGTGGGCCGACGCCGACCGCGCTGACGGGGGCGCCGGAGAAGTCCTCGACCGTCTTGATGTAGTTCCTGGCCGCCGCCGGCAGGTCGTCGAAGGAGCGGCACCGTGAGATGTCCTCCCACCACCCGTCCAGGTACTCGTAGACCGGCTTGGCGTGGTGGAACTCGGTCTGCGTCATCGGGATGTCGTCGTAGCGCCTGCCGTCCACCTGGTAGGCCACGCAGATCGGCACCTTGTCAAGGCTGGACAGCACGTCGAGCTTGGTGAGGAAGAAGTCGGTGACCCCGTTGACGCGGGCGGCGTACCGGGCGACCACGGCGTCGAACCAGCCGGTGCGCCGCGGCCTGCCGGTGGTCACGCCGTACTCGCCGCCGGTCTTGCGCAGCCACTCGCCCTGATCGTCGAGGAGTTCGGTGGGGAACGGGCCGGAGCCGACCCGTGTGGTGTACGCCTTGACGATCCCGATCACCTTGGTGATCCGCGTCGGCCCGAGGCCGGCGCCCACGCAGGCGCCGCCGGCCGTCGGCGAGGACGAGGTGACGAACGGGTAGGTGCCGTGGTCCACGTCGAGCATGGTCGCCTGGGCGCCTTCGAGCAGCACGACCTCGCCCTTGTCCAGGGCCTTGCCGAGGATCAACGCGGTGTCGGCGACATAGGGCCGCAGCCGCTCGCCGAACGCCATGTACTCGTCCGCGGTCTTCTTCGCGTCGATGCCACGCCGGTTGTAGACCTTGGTGAGCAGCTGATTCTTGTCCCTGAGCACGAGGTCGAGCTTCTGCCTGAGGATGCCGGGGTCGAACAGGTCCTGGACCCTGATGCCCATCCGCGCCACCTTGTCGGCGTATGCCGGGCCGATGCCACGGCCGGTGGTGCCGATCTTGGCGGTGCCGAGGAAGCGCTCGCTGACCTTGTCCAGGGCGCCGTGGTGCGGCATGATCAGGTGCGCGTTCGCGCTGACGAGCAGCTTCTCGCAGCTCACGCCGCGCCTTTCCAGGCCGTCGATCTCCTCGAAAAGGACGCCGGGGTCGATCACGACACCGTTGCCGATGACGGGTGTGACGCTGGGGGAGAGCACGCCTGACGGCAGGATGTGCAGCGCGTAGCTCTCGTCGTCGATCACGACGGTGTGGCCGGCGTTGTTGCCGCCCTGGTACCTGACGACGTAGTGCACGCGGTCCCCGAGCAGGTCCGTCGCCTTTCCCTTACCCTCGTCGCCCCACTGGGCGCCGATCAGCACGATGGCGGGCATGTTCTCACGCCTTTCACACGACGAAAGCCCCCGGCGGCGCAAGCGCGACAGGGGCTCTTGCGATCAGAGATTACCCGAACGTGCAGGTAAAGCCTAGTCGAGTCGCGGATCTTGCGGCACGCGGCGCGGGCCGGCCGGCCGGCGAGCACCCGACGGCACGTGGCAGACTGCCCGCATGAGCACGCATGCGAACCTGTTCGGCGAGCCCCCGCCCACGCTCCTTCCGGCGGACGAGGAGCCGTCGGGGCTTGTCGCGTCCGGGGCACGGGCCGTCGACGTGGCGGCCGGGTACCCGGGCTTCTCCCTCGCCTGGGCGATGCTGGCCGAGGAGGCGCTTGCCGCCGGGCGGCCGGTGCAGGCTTACGCGTACGCGCGCACCGGCTACCATCGCGGGCTCGACGCGCTGCGCCGCAACGGCTGGAAGGGGCACGGCCCGATCCCGTGGTCGCACGTCCCCAACCAGGGGTTCCTGCGCTCCCTCGCGGCCCTCGCCAAGGCGGCCGGCGCGCTCGGCGAGGACATCGAGGCGAAGCGGTGCTTGACGTTCCTCCAGGACAGCAGCGCCGAGGCCGTCGCGGAACTCGGCGGCAGCTAGCGCCGCTAGCCGAGCTGCGTGCCGGCCGACAGGAGGTCCTCGCAGGCCTTGGTGACCCGGGCCGCCATGCCGGCTTCGGCCGACTTGCCGTAGGAGCGCGGGTCGTAGGCCTTCTTGTCGCCCACGTCGCCGTCCACCTTGAGCACGCCGTCGTAGTGGCTGAACATGTGCGCGGCGATCGGGCGGGTGAACGCGTACTGCGTGTCGGTGTCCACGTTCATCTTGACGACGCCGTACGAGATCGCCTCCCGGATCTCCTCGAGCGCGGACCCGGACCCGCCGTGGAAGACCAGGTCGAACGGCTTGTCCTTGCCGTACTTGGCGCCTACCCTGTCCTGGATTTCCTTGAGCACCTGCGGCCGCAGCCTGACGTGGCCGGGCTTGTAGACGCCGTGCACATTGCCGAACGTCGCGGCGAGGATGTACCGGCCGCGTTCGCCGAGGCCGAGTGCCTCCGCGGTCGCGAGCGCGTCCTCCGGCGTGCTGTACAGCTTCTCGTTGATCTCGCCGACGACGCCGTCCTCCTCACCGCCGACGACGCCGATCTCGAGTTCCATGACGATCCTGGCTTTGCCGCACCTGTCCAGCAGGTCCTTGGCGATCTGCAGGTTCTCGGCGAGCGGCACCGCCGAGCCATCCCACATGTGGGACTGGAACAGCGGCTCCCTGCCGTGCGCGACTGCCTCCGCCGACAGTTCGATCAGCGGCCGCATGTAGCCGTCCAGCTTGTCCTTCGGGCAGTGGTCGGTGTGCAGCGCCACGTGAACCGGGTACTTCGCGGCGACCACGCCGGCGAACTCGGCGAGCGCGGCAGCGCCGGTCACCATGTCCTTGACCCTGGAGCCGGAAAGGTACTCGGCGCCGCCGGTCGAGATCTGCACGATCCCGTCGCTGCCGGCGTCGGCGAAGCCGCGCAGCGCGGCGTTCAGCGTCTGGGTCGACGTCACGTTGATGGCCGGGTAGGCGAACCCCTGCTGCTTGGCGCGGTCAAGCATCTGGGCGTAGATCTCTGGGGTTGCTATGGGCATGACAGCGCTCCTGTGGTCCCTTTTGTGGTCTCGGCCTAACTCTATTATCCGGGTGGGCCGGGGAGCGGGGCACCCGAGGTAGGCCTGCCGGCCTCGGGGAACTCTCCGAACTACGACGAAGATGTAAAAGCAGGCCCGGGCATGCTGTAGAAAGGTGGCTATGACCAGCTTCCTCGTATCGCACGCCATCTACGCGGTCATCCTGTTCGGCGTGCTCGAAGCCATGTGCGTTCCGATCTCGTCGGAGCTTACCTTCCTCCTGGCCGGCGCGATCGCGTCGGGCGGGGTCGGCGGCGCGGGGGTGCACCAGCACCCGTCGCTGGCCGTGGTGATCGTCCTTGGCACAGTGGCCGAGCTGGTCGGCTCGTCCATCGCCTACGGAGTAGGCCGGGCAGGAGGGACCCCGGCGGTTCGCCGCTGGGGCAAATACCTGCTGGTGACCGAGGCGGACATGGCCCGCGCGGAGCGATTCCTCGTCGGGCGGGGGGTGTGGGCGGTACCCGTCGCGCGCATGCTGCCGTTCGTGCGCACCTTCGGGGGCATCATGGCCGGCGTGGTGGACGTTCCGCCGCTGCGGTTCAGCGTGCTCAACTTCATCGGCACGCTGACATACGTGATCGTGCTGTCCAGCATCGGGTACAGCCTCGGCGGCGAGTGGGCCAAGATCAACCACGACCTCACCGATGCCGGCTACGTGCTCGCGGCCGTCGTGGTGCTGGCGATCGTCGGGTTCGTGCTGTACCGGCTGCGCGAGTACCGGCGGGAGGCGGCCGGCGAGGGCAGGCACAGCGGCAGGCACAGCAAGTCCGGCCAGACGCTCGGCCGCTAAGCGGGTCCGCCCGTCCGGCCGCCGCGAAACTTACCCGCCGAGTTCGGCGAGCTCGTACACGGCGCGGTACTGCAGGCCGCGCTCGAGGACCCGGTCCCTGGCGCCGCGATCCACCAGCACGGCTACGCCGGCTACTTCCGCGCCCGCCTCGACGAGCACGTCGACCGCGGTGAGCACCGACGCGCCGGTCGTCGAGGTGTCCTCGACGGCGAGCACCCGCCGGCCGGCCACGTCGGGCCCCTCGATCCTGCGCTGCAGGCCGTGCGTCTTCTCCGTCTTCCGCACGATGAAGGCGTCGATCGGAGTGCCCCGGTCGGCGGCGGCGTGCATCATCGCGGCGGCCACCGGGTCGGCGCCCAGCGTCAGCCCGCCGACGGCCTCGTAGGCCAGATCCGTCGTCGCGTTGAGCAGCAAGCGGCCCGCGAGCGGCGCGAGGCGCCCGTCGAGCAGCACCCGGCGCAGGTCCACATAGCTGCTCGCACGCTGTCCCGACGACAGCACGAAGTCGCCATGGACCACGCCCTTGGCCTTGATCCCTGCCAGCAGTTCCTCACGGTCGCCCACAGCACCAGAGCATATAGAGGGCGCCGGGTACGCAGGCCGGGCCGTGACACAAGGGCCGGCCTGGCCAGCCTGGCCATGACAGTGCCCGGCGCATTAACCACCGGCATCGGCATTAACGGGACGACGAATTATCGAAAAGGCCGCGACGTCCCCGGCCCGGGCGCGGGCTGGAGTGACGTTCCGGCTACGCAGAGAAATTTAGGGCGGCTATTCGCTCCGGCGCCGGCGGGGCGTGCGCGAGCCTGAACGCCTTGACACGCCGGGGGTTGCGGCGGGCGGGACGGGCCATCCGGTAGGCAGCCGGCAGCCCGGGGAATGCGCGGAAAGGCCGACAGGGCTGGCCGGCTTTATTACCCTTAGAGTGCGGAGAACAATTGGGCCGCCGTGTTCTGACGGTCTGTGATCAGGCGTGTTCTCGCACGAGGGGAAGGACGGTGTGGCGTGGATCGCTGCGCGCTGTTCGTGGACGCGGGCTATGTGCTAGCGGACGGCGGCATGGCGGTGCACGGGACGCGCCGCCGTGAGTCCGTGTCCTGGGACTACGAGGGGCTGCTGCACCTGCTCGCCAGCCTGGCCACCGAGCGCACCGGGCTTCCGCTGCTGCGCTGCTACTGGTACGAGGCGACCGTCGAGGGACGCAGAAGCGACGATCACGACGCTCTCGCGGACCTGCCCGGCGTCAAGCTCCGGCTCGCCAAGATGCGCCCCGGGCGCCGTGAGGGCGTCGAGAGCGAGATCCACCGCGATCTGGAGACCCTGGCGCGGAACAAGGCCGTCAGCGACGCGGTGGTAGTCAGCGCCGACGAAGACCTCGCCGGGGTCGTCGCGGACGTGCAGGACCTCGGCATGCGGGTCACGCTGCTGCACATCGGGGCCGACGACAACTGGACGATCTCCCGCGCGCTGCGCCAGGAGTGCGACGACATCGCCGAGATCAGCAGCGAGCATCTGCGGCCGTACGCGGAGCTGATCTCCGGTGCCGAGCCGGCGCATCCGGATGAGCGGGCCGGCGCGCCGCTGATCGCGCTTCGGCCCGCGGCCAACGGACACGGGCAGCCCGCGCGCACGGCCGCGTGGGCTCCGCTGCCGATGGGCCCCGACGCCGGCCAGCCGCCGCCGCCCGGTTACGACGCCGCGGCCGCCCAGGACGCCGCGCGGGGCGACCCGTTCGCCGCCGCCGCGGACGTGGCGCTGCCCGCAGCCGACGTACTCGCCGCGGCGCCGGATGCCGCCGCGGTGCAGCCCGAGCCGGTTCCGGTCCGGATGGAGCCGGTGCCGGCCGTGCAGGAACTGCCGGCGCGGCAGGACGTGCCTGCCATGCACGAGATGCCCGTCGGCCAGGATGTGCTGGCCATGCAGGATGTGCCGGTGCGGCAGGACCAGCCGGTGCGGCAGGACCAGCCGCCTGCATGGCACGAGGTCGCCGCCGGGCCGCGGGAACCGCAGCCGGTGCCGGAGCTTTACGGCGCCCCGGTGGCGGTGGCCATGCCCGCGCCGCCCGCGCCGCCCGCGGAGCAGCCCCTGGACTTCCCCGCGGCAAGGACGCGCCAGCCGGCGGACCTGTCCGGCTACAACCCAGGCGCCGCGCGCGAGCATTTTCCTCGCGACGCCCCGCCGCGTGAGCCCATGCTCCGGGAGGCTCTGCCCCGGGAGCTCGCGCCCCGGGAGCTTGCGCCGGGCGAGGCGCCCGATGGCATGCATCCAGTGCCCGTTGCCCCAGGTTCGGCGCAGATCCGCCGCCTGCCCGCCCGCGGGCCAGGGCTGCCTGGCCAGGGGCCCGTTCAGCGGGGCGGCGAGCGGTCAGGAGGGCAGCAAACGGCCGCCCAGCCCGTCTTTTCCGGGCCCGCGGCCGTCCTGCCGGTGAACGGCCAGCCGGGGATCGGGCAGCCGATGGCGCCTGGCGCCGGGTACCCGCCGGGCCGCAACGGCTCGTACAGCGGCCCGCAGCCCGTCGTCCCGGTCGGTCCGGCGGGCCTCGTCGGCGGTCAGCCGGGCAGTGCCGGAATGCCGGGCATGCCTGCCCCGGTCGCACCCATCGGCACGATCGGCCAGCCGAGCCTCAGTGGCCCGGTGTACACGCCTGCCCAAGCCCCCAACGGCGGCCCAGGCGTGCCGGGCGTCCCGCCGGGCCCGGGCGGCCCGGGCGGCCTAGGCGGGCCTGTCGGCGTGGCCTACTCAGGCGGACAGCCATCGGTTTCCCTGGCAGAGGCAGTCAAGTCGGCACACGACGAGGGCCAGGAATTCGGCTCTTCCGTGGCGCGCGACGCGCCAGCCCTCTGGCTGGAAGCCGTACTGGCCAGGAAGCCGCGGATGCCGTCCGACCTTGAGGCAAGGCTCCTGCAGGGATCGGCCCTGCCCATCGACTTCCTATTGCACGACGAGGTCCGTCATGCGCTCCGCCGCGGGTTCTGGGACTCCCTGGAGCGGGCACGCCGCTAAGAGCCGTCACGGGCGCCGCAAGCCCCGGTGCGGGGCACGCGCAATCCAGGCGAGTAGGAGAGGATTACTGGGGTACGGTGGGTAGAGTGGCGGGCGTCGATGAGTTCGACGAGATCGAGTTTCAGGCAGCACGAACAGGAAACCACGTGCGGGCCGCGGTAATCATGAGCCAACTCGCCGAGGAGGCCGTGCCGGGGCAGAGCGCCGAGTCCCACCTGCGCGCGGGCGAGCAGTGGCTGATGGCCGACGACCCGCAGCGCGCCGCGGAGGAGTTCGCCGCGGCGATGGATGACGGCGGCCCCACGTTCGCCGATCCCAGAGTCCACCTGGCCAGGGCGCTGCTGAACCTGGACAGGGACGCCGAGGCGCAGGTCCTGCTCGGCAGGCTGACGGCCGAGCAGCAGACGGCCACGCCGCGCACCTGCGACCTGCTCGCCGAGTTGCTGATCGATCTGGGTGACCTGCCGGGCGCCCTCGAATGGGCGACCGTCGGCGTGAAACACTGCATTCAGCGCGGTGACGACGCCGAACTCCAGCTTCTGCTCCGGCTGCGCTACCGGATCCGCGTCGACCTCGGACTCGACGAAGACGACTACGACCGCATGCTGGATGGCTCCCGCCGCTAGCTTGGCTGTCGCGACCCCGGCCGGCGCCCGCTGAGAGAGCTGGCCGGGGCCGCTGCCGCACGGACCTATCCGACCTGCGCCGCCGCCCGGACGGTGAGCTGGTCGGCCCTGGAGTCCAGGTCGACGAGAATTTCGTCGCCGTCGCCGATCTCGCCCGCGAGCAGCGAACGCGCCAGCTTGTCGCCGATCGCGGACTGCACGAGCCGGCGAAGCGGCCGCGCGCCGTACACCGGGTCGAACCCGGTCAGCGCCAGCCACTCCCGGGCGGCGGGCGTCACGGTCAGCTGCAGCCGCCGTCCGGACAGCCGCTTGCCGAGCCGCTCGATCTGCAGGTCCACGATCCGCGTCAGTTCCGCGGTCGAGAGCGAGTCGAAGACGATCACGTCGTCGAGCCGGTTGAGGAACTCTGGCTTGAACGCGGCACGGACCGCGGTCATGACCGCCTCCCGCTTGGCCCGCTCGTCGAGCGCGGGGTCGGCGATGAACGCCGAACCGAGATTGGACGTGAGGATGAGGATCGTGTTCCGGAAGTCCACGGTCCGTCCCTGCCCGTCGGTGAGCCGCCCGTCGTCAAGGACCTGCAGCAGCACGTCGAACACCTCGGAATGGGCCTTTTCCACCTCGTCGAGCAGCACGACGCAATATGGCCGCCGCCGCACCGCCTCGGTGAGCTGTCCCCCCTCCTCGTAGCCGACGTACCCGGGCGGCGCGCCGACCAGCCGCGCCACCGAGTGCTTCTCGCCGTACTCGCTCATGTCGATGCGGATCATCGCCCGCTCGTCGTCGAACAGGAACTCAGCCAGCGCCTTGGCCAGCTCCGTCTTGCCGACGCCGGTCGGCCCCAGGAACAGGAACGAGCCGGTGGGCCGGTCCGGGTCGGACACGCCCGCTCGCGCGCGGCGTACCGCGTCCGAGACCGCCTGGACCGCGCTGGCCTGGCCGATCACCCGGTTGCCCAGCTCGGTTTCCATCCGGAGCAGCTTGCCGGTCTCGCCTTCGAGCAGCCGCCCGGCCGGGATGCCGGTCCACGCGGACACCACGTCGGCCACGTCGTCGGGCCCGACTTCCTCCTTGACCATCGGCGCGGGGTTCCCGCCCGCGCCGCTGCCGCCCGCCGGACCGCTCCCGTCCGGCGATTCCGAACGGTCCGTGGCGACTGCCTCGGCTATCTCCGCGTCGAGCGCGGGAATCTCGCCGTACAGGAGCCTGGACGCCGTCTCGTAGTCGCCGTCACGCTGCGCCCGCTCGGCCTGGCCCTTGAGGTCGTCGAGCTTCTTCTTCAGCTCGCCGACCCGGTTGAGCCCGGACTTCTCCTGCTCCCAGCGCGCGGTCAGCGCGGTGAGCTGCTCCTGCCGGTCGGCCAGGTCGGCGCGCAACCGCTCAAGCCGCTCCCTGCTCGCCGGATCGGACTCGCGGGACAGGGCGAGCTCCTCCATCTTCATCCGGTCCACGATCCGGCGCAGCTCGTCGATCTCCACGGGCGAGGAGTCGATCTCCATGCGAAGCCGTGACGCGGACTCGTCGACGAGGTCGATCGCCTTGTCTGGCAGGAACCGCGCGGTGATGTACCGGTCAGAAAGGGTCGCCGCGGCGACAAGCGCGGCATCCGAAATCTGCACCTGGTGGTGCGCCTCGTAGCGGCCCTTGAGCCCGCGCAGGATCGCGATGGTGTCCTCGACCGACGGCTCGCCGACGAGCACCTGCTGGAAGCGGCGCTCCAGCGCCGGGTCCTTCTCGATTCGCTCGCGGTACTCGTCGAGCGTGGTGGCGCCGACCATGCGCAGCTCGCCGCGGGCCAGCATGGGCTTGAGCATGTTGCCCGCGTCCATCGCGCCCTCGGCGGCGCCGGCGCCGACGACGGTGTGCAGCTCGTCGATGAACGTGATGACCTGGCCGTCACTTCGCCTGATCTCGTTGAGCACGGCTTTGAGCCGCTCCTCGAACTCGCCGCGGTACTTGGCGCCAGCGACCATGCTTCCCAGGTCAAGAGCGATCAGCCGCTTGCCGCGCAGCGACTCGGGGACGTCGCCAGCCACGATCCGCTGCGCGAGCCCCTCCACGACGGCTGTCTTGCCGACACCCGGCTCGCCGATCAGCACGGGGTTGTTCTTCGTCCGCCGGGACAGCACCTGCACCACGCGCCTGATCTCGGCGTCCCGCCCGATGACCGGGTCCAGCTTGCCGTCCCTGGCCTGCTGCGTGAGGTCGATGCCGTACTTCTCCAGCGCCTGGTAGGTGCCCTCCGGGTCCTCGCTTGTCACCTTCGCGCTGCCGCGCACCGCAGTGAACGCCTCGGTCAGCGCTTGCGCGCCAGCGCCCGCGCCGCGTAGCAGGGCGGCGGCCTGGCCGCCGTCGGCGGCCAGGCCGACGAGCAGGTGCTCGGTCGAGACGTACTCGTCTTCCATCTGGCGGGCGCGGCTCGCCGCCGCGTTGATCACGGCCAGCATCTGCCTGGACATCTCGGGTGCGCTCGCGGAGGCGCCGCTTATCCGCGGCAGCCGGGCGATCTGTTCCGCGGTCTCCTTGGCGAGGACCGCCGGGTCGGCGCCGACGGCACGCAGCAGCGGCGCGGCGGTGCCGCCGCTCTGCTCGAGCAGGGCGGCGAGCAGGTGCAGCGGATCGACCTGGGGGTTGCCGTCCGCCGCGGCCCGCCTTATCGCTACGGACAGGGCCTCCTGGCTCTTCCTGGTGAGCTTGTCGTTCATGGGCTGGTAATCCCCCTTGTCCGCTATTCACTTGTGGCCTGCTGGTCGCCCTGCCCGGCGGCAGGCTGCCAGAAGGTGATCCGGGTGGCGTTCCTGACCGGCACGAGCGTGGCCGCCGGATTGGCCTGCGGCGTCCGGCGCAGTTCGGCGAGCCGTGCCGCGACCGCGCGGGTGGACTCGAGCTCGGCCCGCAGCTGCGCCATCTCGGCGTGCAGCTCGGCGGCCAGGCGCTGGGCCTGCTCAAGCTCGCGTTCCAGGTCCAGGATCCGCTTGATGCCTGAGAGGTTGATCCCCTCCTCCTGGGACAGCCGCTGGATCTCGCGCAGCGCCAGGATGTCGCGCATGGAGTACCGCCGGCCCCCGCCGGCGGTGCGCCGCGGTATGACAAGCCCGACCCTCTCGTAGCCGCGCAGCGTCTGCGGATGCATGCCGGACAGGTTCGCGGCCACGGAGATGACGTACACGGGCATGTCGTCCGACAGCTCATACGGGCTGCTCATGTCATCTCCTTTCCTTTGCCAGCTGGTATTTGCCGGATCTAGGGCTCAGCCTTGGCCCTGCGGAGCAGTTCCTCCCGCGGGTCCGTGCCCGACGTGGCTATGCGGAGGTCTTCGAGCGCGGAGCGGGCCTTGCTGTTCAGCTCCTGCGGCACCGTCACCTCCACCGTGGCGAGCAGCGCGCCGAGCGTCCCGTCCTTCCTGCGGACACCGCGGCCCGGGACGCGGAACACCTGGCCGTTCGGAGTTCCCGGCGGGATCCGGACGGTCACCGCGGCGCCCCGGTGCGTCGGCACCTTGATCTCCGCGCCCAGGGCGAGCTCGGTGATCGTCACGGGCACGGTCACCGTGAGGTTTTCCCCGCTCCTGCCGAACACTCCGTGCGGTTTCACGTGAACCCGGACGTACAGGTCGCCGGCCTTCCCGCCGTGCTCACCGGGAGCGCCCTTGCCGCCTATCCGGATCTTCTGGCCGTCGGCGACGCCCGCGGGATCCGCGCCTGGATGGTCCGCGAGCTCATCGCCCGGCCGCTGCCGTGGCACGACGTGCACGGGTCGTCGACCACCATGCCGCGGCCCCGGCAGGTCTTGCAGGGCTCGGACAGCCCGAAGCCGCCGAGGTTCTTGCTCTGCTGGCCGGTCCCCCCGCAGTCCGGGCACACCTTCGGCACGGTGCCCGCCTTGGCGCCGGTGCCGTGGCAGACCGGGCACGGGCCTTCTCCGGTCAGCCGGAGCGTCACGGTGGCCCCCTCGATCGAGTCGCCGAACGACAGGGTGGTCTCCGTTTCCACGTCGGCGCCGCGCCTGGCCCGGCTCTGCCCGCCGCGACCGCGGAAGATGCCGCCGAGCACGTCGCCGAGCCGGTCACCGCTCTCACCCGAGCCGCCGAAGAGATCGCCGAGGTCGAACCCGCCGAACCCGCCGGAGGTGCCCGTCCGGCCACCGGTCGGTACCCGGAACCCGCCGCCGAACAGCGAGCGCGCCTCGTCGTACTCCTTGCGCTGCTTCTCGTCGGACAGGACGTTATACGCCTCGGAGATCTCCTTGAAGCGCTCTTCGGCGTCGGCGTTGCCCCTGTTCGCGTCGGGATGGTACTTCCGCGCGAGGTCGCGGTACGCCTTCTTGATGTCAGCTGCCTTCGCGGTCTTGGGAACACCCAGCGTCTTGTAGTAATCCTTCTCCAGGTAGTCCTTGGTGCTCATCTGGCCTCGCCGGGCTTGTTTAGTCGTCCGCTTCTTCCGCTGATGGCGGCCATTCGGCCGTATTGGAGCTTCCGTCTGGCCCTGTGGCGGGCTCCGCGACCGCCACCCTGGCCGCGCGGAGGATCCGCTCGCCCACCTTGTAGCCGGGCTGGAGGATTTCCACGCAGGTGTCCTCCGTCACGTCCGGCGAGTAGCTGTGCGTCAGGGCCTCGTGGACCTTCGGGTCGAACGCCTCGCCGCGCTGGCCGTAGCTGACCAGCCCGAGCTTGCCGAGCGCGGCCTGCAGCGAGTCGGCGACGGACTTGAAGCCGCCGGACAGCTCGCCGTGATCGCGCGCCTGGCCGATGGCGTCAAGGACGGGCAGCAGTTCGGTGAGCGCACCCGCGACCGCGTGCTCGCGCACCGCGGCCCGGTCCCTGTCCACCCGCTTGCGGTAGTTGGCGTACTCGGCCTGCAGTCGCTGCAGGTCCGCAGTGCGCTCGGCTAGCCTGACGCGCAGTTCCTGCGCGGCAAGCCGGTCCGCCGACTCGGCTGCCTTGGTTTCGGCCTGCTCCGCCTCGGCGGCCACCTCGGGCTCTCGCACGTCATTCGCCTTCCCGTGCCTGGCCTCGCCTCCGGCGCCGGAGGCGCCGGAGCCGCCCGGCCCTCCCGGCCGGCCGGCACCACTGGTGCCGGCCGGCTGGGAGGCCGCGTGCCTGCCCCTTCTAGGCTGCCCGGTCACCGGGTCGATCCGCCGATGGTCGCGGATCACAGGGCCGGTGCCCGAGTCCTCGGGTGCTGTCATCAGGCGGCTCCGCCTTCGCCTTCGTCCACGATCTCCGCGTCGACGACACCTTCGTCATGCGGGGCGGCACTGTCGGTGTCGGCGTTGGCCTCGGAGTGCTGAGCAGCCTGGGCCGCCTGAGCGGCCTGGTAGATCGCGGTGCCCATCTTCTGGCTGACCTGGGCGGCATGCTCGCTCGCGGTGCGGATGGCGTCGATGTCGTTGCCGGCGATCGCCTTCTTCAGGTCAGCGATCGCGGTCTGCACCTCGGACTTGACGTCCGCCGGCACCTTCTCGTCGTTCTCGGCGAGGAACTTCTCGGTGCTGTAGACCAGCGTGTCGGCCTGGTTGCGGACCTCGGCCTCCTCGCGCCGCTTGCGGTCTTCCTCGGCGTACTGCTCCGCGTCGCGGACCATCTTCTCGATGTCTTCCTTCGGCAGCGCCGAGCCGCCGGTGATCTGCACCGACTGCTGCTTGCCCGTGCCCAGGTCCTTGGCGGACACGTTCACGATGCCGTTGGCGTCGATGTCGAAGGTGACCTCGATCTGCGGGATGCCGCGCGGCGCCGGCGCGATGCCGGTCAGGTCGAACATGCCGAGCTTCTTGTTGTACGCCGCGATCTCGCGCTCGCCCTGGTAGACCTGGATCTGCACCGACGGCTGGTTGTCGTCGGCCGTGGTGAAGATCTCCGAGCGCTTGGTCGGGATCGTGGTGTTCCGCTCGATGAGCTTGGTGAAGATCCCGCCCTTGGTCTCGATGCCCAGCGACAGCGGGGTCACGTCGAGCAGCAGGATGTCCTTGACCTCGCCCTTGAGCACGCCGGCCTGCAGGCAGGCGCCGACGGCGACAACCTCGTCCGGATTGACGCCCTTGTTGGGCTCCTTGCCGCCGGTCAGCGACTTGACCAGGTCCACGACCGCCGGCATCCGGGTGGAGCCGCCGACGAGCACCACGTGGTCGATCTCCGAGAGCTTGACGTTGGCGTCCTTGATCACCTGCTGGAACGGGGTCTTGCACCGGTCGAGCAGGTCGGAGGTCATCCGCTGGAACTCGGCCCGGGTGAGCCTGGTGTCCAGGTGCAGCGGGCCGTCCGGCGAGTGCGAGATGTAGGGCAGGTTGATCTGCGACTCCATCGACTGCGAGAGCTCGATCTTGGCCTTTTCCGCCGCCTCGCGCAGTCGCTGCAGCGCCATCTTGTCCTTGGACAGTTCGATGCCGTAGCCGCTCTTGAAGTCCTGGACGAGCCAGTCCACGATCCGCTGGTCCCAGTCGTCGCCGCCGAGGTGGTTGTCGCCGTTGGTCGCCTCGACCTCGACAACGCCGTCGCCAACGTCGAGCAGAGAGACGTCAAAGGTGCCGCCGCCCAGGTCGAAGACCAGGATCTTGGCAGAGCCCTCCTTCTCCAGGTGGTAAGCCAGGGCAGCCGAAGTCGGCTCGTTGATGATCCGCAGCACGTTCAGGCCCGCGATCTGCCCGGCTTCCTTGGTGGCCTGGCGCTGCGCGTCGCTGAAGTACGCGGGAACGGTGATCACGGCGTCCGTGATCTTCTCGCCCAGGTAGGACTCGGCGTCCCTCTTGAGCTTCTGCAGGATGAAAGCGCTGATCTGCTGGGGGGTGAACTTCTTGCCATCGATCGTGACGGACCAGTCGGTCCCCATCTGCCGCTTGACCGAACGGATCGTCCGGTCGACGTTGGTGACAGCCTGCCGCTTCGCGACCTCACCAACCAGAACCTCGGCGTTCTTGGCGAACGCGACGACTGACGGCGTGGTCCGCGAGCCCTCCGCGTTGGCGATGACCGTCGGCTCCCCGCCCTCGAGGACGGCGACAACGGAGTTCGTCGTCCCGAGGTCAATACCTACCGCACGTGCCATGAGCAGTCCTTGTAGTGTGTGAAGTTGAGTCTTCCGGGCTCAAGCCTGCCCGAGGCGAGTCCCGGTGTCAAATGACTTGAGCCCAATACACTCAACTTTCTCGCTCGCCAGTTCATTCCCCGGACGCGCAGCGTTCCGGGGTGGCGGCTGACCAGTTCAGCGTGGCGACGCAAGGGAGAGGCTGAGTGGACGGCGTCTCCGCCGGACAGTAAGTTACTTGCGAGTAGCATGCCGGTTATCCGGAAGTGAGACAACTCCTACCCGGATAGCCGGCATCGCCGCGCGGCCAGGCCAGGCACCGTGACTACGCTTGAGCCGCAGACATAGGGAGGTTCCGGGTGATCCTGCGCATCGTCGTTGGCCTGGGGTTGACCGTCATCGCGTTCGCGATCGCGGGGCGCCGGGTGTGGTGGCTGAAGCGGCTGGCGTTTTCCGGACAGTCCGCGCCCGAGCGGGTGGCGTACGCGAAGGAGCACCTGGCCGGCGAGGTCAAGACTCAGCTTGCCGAGGTGATCGGGCAGCGCAAGCTGCTGAAGTGGTCGGTGCCTGGCGGGGCCCACGCGGCGACGTTCTGGGGCTTCATCGTGCTGCTGCTGACCATCATCGAGTCGTACGGGAACCTGTTCTCCCGCACGTTCGCGATCCCCGGGATCGGGCACTGGGCGTTCATCGGGTTCATCGAGGACCTGTTCGCCGTGGGCGTGCTGGCGGGCATAGTCGTCTTCACCGTGATCCGGCTGCGCGACAACCCGCGCAAGGAAGGCCGCCGGTCGCGGTTCTTCGGGTCGCACACCACCGCCGCGTGGGTCGTCCTCGCGTTGATTTTCCTGGTCATCGCGTCGCTGCTGGTGTACAGGGGCGCGCAGCAGAACACCGGCGTGTTCCCCTACCCGGATGCCTGGGCGTTCGCCTCCTGGGTCATCGCCCAGGCGCTGCACCCTCTGGGCTACGGGGTGAACAGCGTCCTCGAGGTCACGTTCATCTTGCTGCAGCTGGCCGTCGTGCTGGCGTTCCTGGTGGTCGTGACCTACTCCAAGCACCTGCACATCGCGCTCGCCCCGCTCAACATCATGTTCTCCCGACGGCCCAACGCCCTGGGCCCGCTCGAGCCGATGCGCAGCAAGGGGAAGGTGCTCGACTTCGAGGAGGCCGACCCCGATACCGACGTGTTCGGCATCGGGAAGATCGAGGACCTGACCTGGAAGGGCATGCTGGACCTCGGCACCTGCACCGAGTGCGGCCGCTGCCAGTCCCAGTGCCCGGCCTGGGCCACCGGCAAGCCGCTGTCGCCCAAGCAGGTCATCCTCGACATGCGCGACCACGCCTTCGCCAAGGCCCCGTACCTGCTGGCAAGCTCGGATGAGGCACGGGAAAAGCTGCCCGAGGCGGTCAAGGCCGAGGCGGAGCGGCCCCTGGTCGGCACGAAGGCCGGCAACGGGGTCATCGACCCTGACGTGCTCTGGTCGTGCACCAACTGCGGGGCCTGCGTGGAGGAGTGCCCGGTGGACATCGAGCACATCGACCACATCGACGGGATGCGCCGCCACCAGGTGCTGATCGAGTCCGCCTTCCCGGCCGAGGCCGCGGTCATGCTGAAGAACCTGGAGAACAAGGCCAACCCGTGGGGCATGGCCGAAGGCCGCCGCGCCGACTGGATCACCGAGCTCGACTTCGAGGTCCCGGTGGTCGACGGCAAGATCGGCGCCGGCGTCGAGTACCTGTTCTGGGTGGGCTGCGCCGGCGCGCTGGACGACCGGGCCAGGAAGACCACCAGGGCCATCGCCGAGCTGCTGCACACCGCCGGGGTGACGTTCGCGGTACTCGGTCCGGCCGAGGCATGCACCGGCGACCCCGCGAGAAGGCTCGGCAACGAGTTCGTGTTCTCGATGCTGGCCCAGCGCAACGTCGAGACCCTCAACGACGCGGGGGTGAAGAAGATCGTCGCGTCCTGCCCGCACTGCTTCAACACCATCGCCCGCGAATACCCGCAGCTGGGCGGGAACTACGAGGTCATCCACCACACCCAGCTGCTGGCCAGGCTCGTGGAAGAGGGCAAGCTCAAGCCGGCCGGCAAGGTCGAGGAGAAGATCACCTACCACGACCCGTGCTTCCTCGGCCGCCACAACAAGGTCTACACCCCGCCCAGGGAGCTCATCGACGCCGTGCCCGGCACCACCGCGAAGGAGATGCACCGGTGCAAGAACCGCGGCTTCTGCTGCGGCGCGGGCGGCGCCCGCATGTGGCTCGAAGAGCGGATCGGCAAGCGGATCAACACCGAGCGCGTCGAAGAGGCCCTCGCCCTTGACCCCGACACCGTCTCGACCGCCTGCCCCTATTGCATGGTCATGCTCGGCGACGCCGTCGACGCGAAGAAGGCCTCCGGTGAGGCGAAGCAGACCCTCGAGGTCATCGACGTCGCGCAACTGCTTGTCCGGTCGGTCCGCTCCGGCTCCTCCCGGGCAGAGGCTGTGTCCACCCGGGAGGAAGACCCCCCTGACCCCCCGGCTGCCGGACTTCGCCCGGCGCGCTAAGCGCCGGTGATACTTCGTTCCTCCAGGTCGTCCCGGGCGTCGGCATCCATCAGACCGGAGTAAGGCCAGCCGGGGAGAGCCGGCCCGCCTCGTTCGGGATGATGGGTTCTGATTACCTCGAGCGTGACGATATGCGCGTACCTCGCGCTCGGAATCACCCGCACTTCGGCCGCCCAGCAGGCAGCGGCGAGCACGTGACGCGCGGCGAACAGGTCGGCTGCGGTGATGCCCGCAGGGCACCACAGCTGGACCCGCTGGCCGTACCAGGCCGGGACGGTGCCGAGAACGAACGGCAGCCTGCCGCTCCTTGACTGTGCCCAGGCGCTGGCGCAGCCGGTCCGGATCCGGTGCGGGGTGACGATGCACCAGGCCCGGGCGACGATGCGGCTGCGGGCTGGCGGGCAGCGCACCATCGCGCCGAGGACCGCCAGCCCGGCCGCCGCGGCGACGGCGAGCCAGATGACGCCGAGGCTGGCCGCCACGAGGCCGGCCGTACCGGCGGTGGCGCCGAGCATCCCGAGTTCCCAGCGCCAGTGCCAGCAGAATTCGATCGGCCCGGACCGGTGCGGCTGCCGCACGGCGGCCTCGAGGCTGGAAAGCACGCTCGGGTCGTTCGGCCGTCTCGGCCGGCCGGCCGGCATCAGCGGTCCCCGTCCCGCGCAGGCGCCGGGGGCATGGAGCCGCCGAGCCATGGCCGCGGGTCCGGTTCAGCCCGCTCGCCCCGGCCGCCGTGCGGGCCTGACTGATCCGGCAGGGTGTCGAAGCGCGGGTCGCGGTACTGCCTGGCAAGTCCGCCCGCGAGTTCGGTGACCTGCCAGCCGTGCCAGCGCGCCTCCTCGTCGTTGCCGGCGAACAGGCGCCTGCCCGTCCGGCGCGGCAGGCCCGCCAGCCAGGCGACGGCGAAGGCGGCCGCGCCGCGGACAGCGCCCGCGAGCGCCGTCACCTGGCCGACCCCTGGCGCGACCCTCGGCAGGCTCGGGCCGCGCGGGGATGGGAGGCCATCGGGGAGCCTGATCGTTTCCGTTGCGCTACCGATCGGCCATCGGGGGTTGTGTTTCCCCAGCGGGGAGGTACCGTTGATCAAATCACTAGCCTTTCTCGGTGGTTCCTGAGGACGGATGGTGTTTCGCTGGGTCGGTGTGACAGCACCGGCCCAGCGGTGTTCATGAGGTATCCGGCATCTGGTGCCCGGAAGGGCACGTGGACCGCAGCGATTCCGCGCCCGGTCTCTGGCTGGTGTGCGTGCGCTCGCGCAGAGCGGGAGCACACGCGATCGCGTGTCAATAGCAGGGCCTCCTAGTCCGATCGCCGCCTCGTACGACACCCCGGGGGCTAGCGATCTTTTGAAACCGGCAACCTTTGGGTCACCGCTCGACCCCTTTGTCGGCGGGTCGCTTGAGGACGCCTACTGCGTTCTGATTTCATGGTGCATCGGGCGCATGCCGTTGGCAAGTGCCAAAAACAAGTGCCATGCTCATGTGCCAGCGGCATAATACGACCAAGGAACCTTTGGGCGCTCACGCCAGCCAGGATCTGGCGTGCACAGGCTTCTGGCACCCTGCGCGGGGAGTGACCTCCGGATAGGAGTCCGCAGGCCCGTGCCCTGTCGACGCTCAGGCTCAGCGCCAGGCTCAGCGCCTGAGGGCAGCCTGCCGGCGAGACAAGTCTCGATAGGGTAACTACTTCGTTACGCTCGACCTATGTGTAGCGAGTCTGCTTGAGAGAACTCGTGAGGTCTGCTTTGATTAGCCAACTGGCGCATGCTGTTGGCAAGTGCCATAATCATGTGCCAGCGGCATGTCTCGGCGGCACCATACCGATGAGCCGGACTTCAGTTCCAGTGCCTACGAACCTTGCGGAAGGAAGCGACCTCCAGTGCCGGAAGTGCGCAGTCCTACGGTTCGCCGCCGAGAGCTGGGCGCGCTGCTGCGGGCGCTCCGTCAAGAGCGTGGGCTGACTGTCGAGAATGTGGCAGAGCGCTTGCTGTGCTCGCCTTCCAAGGTTTCCCGGATGGAGACCGGCCAGCGCGGAGCGACCCTCCGCGATGTCCGTGACCTGTGCGACATCTACGGCGTTACTGACATGGCTCAGCGCGACCACATGGCAAGGCTGGCGACCGAAGGGAAGCAGCAGGGGTGGTGGCAGGGCTTCGAACTCGACTACTTCAGCACCTACGTCGGGCTTGAGGAAGAGGCCACATCGCTCAGGTACTACCAGTCGGCTGCTGTCCCCGGACTTTTGCAGACGCAGGCGTATACCCGCGCGATGCATGAAATCGTACGGCCGAAACTCGCCGCCGAGCGAATTGACCGGATGATCGAGGTTCGGCTGAAGCGTCAGCAATTGCTCGTCAGGGATCCGCCGCTGCGTGTGTGGGCAATCCTCGACGAGGCAGTGCTGCACCGCCACGTGGGCGGGGCGTCCGTTATGAAGGATCAACTGCGCCGCCTGGCTGAGGTGGCGATGCTGCCACACGTGACGATTCAGGTCATTCCATTCAGCGCGGGCGCGCACCCAGCCATGGAAAGTACGTTCAACATCCTAGATTTCCAGCCGCCAACCCCTAGTGTAGTCTATGTTGAAGGGCTGGCCGGCTTCATGTATCTTGAGCGACCCCAGGATATCAGCCGGTACCAGCTGGTTTTTGAACACCTAAGCACCCAAGCGCTCGCTCCACGAGAGTCGATCGAACTGATATCGGAAACTGGCGGGAAATACGCGGACATCGGGCTTCCCGCCGAACGTAGTGCAAGGTAAATGCAAGGACATGACCATATTATAAGTTTCATCGGTCATGACAGGGCTTCGTTAACTCAAACGAGCGTGGAATAGAGACACTACAATGTCCTTGCCTCAGGGCACGCCGAGCCGCCTGAACTGGCGGAAGGCTACATACAGCATCGCCAACGGCGATTGCGCGGAAGTGGCGTCTGTCGCCGGAAGCGTGATCGTTCGGGACACAAAAGACCCATACGAACTGGTTCTCTCCTACCCGTCCGATTCTTGGCGCTTGTTTATCAAGCGGGCGCAACAAGGCGCCTACGACGCGCTGCGCCTATAACGGTGTTCGCGGCGCGTCATTCGGCGCCGGTGTAGCACGGAGCGAGTGGCTTGGAGTAACGGGCCGTCTGGAGTGGTGAGCGTGAGGGACTCTGGGAAGTTGCGCCTCGCGGCACGGACGGCCCTTACTTTCTGGATTCCTGCGTCTCAGTTCTAACTGAGATCGCAGTTGCCCTGTGTGCACCGTTAGCGCTTCATCGCGGATGTTACGATGTGATTTCGCCACTCGTAAGCAGGGTGATCGCATGGCATCAGCGGACACAGCGGCGGGTCAGTCCGCATGGCGAGAATCGCGCCGCAGTGTCGGGAACGGCGCATGTGTCGAAGTCGCATCTGCCGAAGACGGCATCATGGTGCGGGATTCGGCTGATCCAGCGGGCCCCATGATCCGGTACACGGCTCGTGCGTGGCTTGCTTTCCTGACTGCCACCAAGACCGGCAGCTCCCGGAGCCGCGCTCAGACCTTGGTGCGGTAGAAGTTGAGGTAGGAGCGCGACGGGGTGGGGCCGCGCTGGTCCTGGTACCGCGAGCCGTACACGGGCGAGCCGTACGGGAATTCGGCGGGGGAACTGGTCCGGAACAGGCACAGCTGGCCGATCTTCATGCCCGGCCAGAGCTTGATGGGCAGCGTCGCCACATTGGAGAGCTCGAGCGTCACGTGGCCGGAGAAGCCAGGGTCGATCCAGCCCGCGGTTGAGTGCGTAAGCAGGCCAAGCCTGCCAAGGCTGGACTTCCCCTCCAGCCGGCCGGCGACGTCGTCCGGCAGTGTCACGACCTCGTAGGTGGAGGCCAGGACGAACTCGCCGGGGTGCAGCACGAAGGGCTCCTCGCCGTCCGTCTCCACTAGGCGGGTCAGGTCGGGCTGCTCGACCGCGGGGTCGATGTGCGGGTAGCGGTGGTTCTCGAACACCCTGAAGTACCGGTCAAGCCGGACGTCGATGCTGGACGGCTGGATGAGATCCGGCGCGTACGGATCGAGCTTCACCCGCCCGGCGCCGACCTCGGCCTTGATGTCACGATCAGAGAGGAGCACGCGAGCAACCTACCTGTTCCGGTACGATGTCTGCGCAGGCACCACGAAGACTCGTGCCGCCAGGCAGTTCAGCGGTGCACGCGGGTGTAGTTCAATGGCAGAACATCAGCTTCCCAAGCTGACAGTGCGGGTTCGATTCCCGTCACCCGCTCCAACGCAAAGGCCCAGGTCGGAAGCAGATTCCGAACACTGGGCCTTCAGTCGTCTTAGGCTCTGAATCCCTGTCGTGCCATTAGCGTGCCATTAACCAGCGTCGCTGCCGTCGGGGTGCTCTCTCGCGCCAGCGCGACACGGGTAACGTTTTCGATAGTGTCGTCCGCAGCGGCGATGTTCGGATCACGTTTCATCACGCCAAGCGTTCTGCGTGACTTCCAGCCAACGATGTCTGTTAGCTCGCCTCGCGTCAGGTATCCCCGTATAGCGATCGCATCGTGCGTGGTGCCCAGGAGCCGGTTCTCCTGCGCTGATACCTCTCCGTTGGCGTAACGCTTGCTCCAATGGTGGACGAAATCCGCGTCCAAGAGCATCGTTGTCCCCTCTCAATCGTCGGGCGCCAGTTCGTGAGGTAGTCCGAACCGGCGCCCTTAGATTGTGGGGTACCTCACTAGCCAGCGGGCACGAGGACTCCGGCTAGGCCGTCGTCCCCGTCGTCGTCCTGGCGCTGCTCGTCGTCAACGTGCTTGTCGATCGCGTCGGTGATGGCCTTGTCCGCGCCGCGTGCCTCGTGCTGGTAGATCATGGCGGCTCGTTCGGAGTCGTGGCCCATCCTGGCCATGAGGTCGCGCAGTCCGGCCCCGCTGTTGGCGGCGAACTGGTTGCCGGTGTGTCGCAGGTCGGGCCCGTACCCGGACGGTGCGGGCCGTCAGGTCGAGGTCGGCCCGGGTGTGAGTGCGGAGACTTCACCCCACCGCAGGCTGGCGAACGTGGCCAGCAGGACCAGCGCGCGGAACCGCTGGTCTTGGGTGCTGTCGGCCAGGCCGTCCCCGGCCATCTTCCACAGCGCCCGCTCGGCTTCGCCCCGGGTGGCCCACCGGCCCGGGGCGGTCTGCATGACGCCGTGCCGGGCGAACCGGACCCGGTAGCCGGCCGGGGTGCCGCGGACGTTGCCCACCGGCCGCATTCCCACCCGGTCGGCCAATGCGTAGACCTGGCGGACGGTCAGCACCGGCCGCTCCGCTGCGTGCTCGTCACCGGCCCCCCGCAGTCGGCACGGGTTCTTAGGCAGCACCGCGTCGTCGACCGCGGTAGTCATGACGGCCCGCAGCAGCCGGTACGCCTTCGCCGCCATCGATACCGACACGCCGTTGGCCAGGAGCTTCGCCCGCCATTCCCGCACGATCGCGGCCGACATCTTGCCCACCGGCACGGCCCCGATGTACGGCATGATGTGCTTGCTGAGGAGCCAGCGGGTACAGGTCGACGGTCCGGGGTCGCAGTCCGGGCCGCTGGGTGATCCAGTCAGCGGCGTAGTCGTCCAGACGCGCTTTCCCCGCGTCTGGGTCGGTCCATGTGCCTGCCGCTAGCTCGGCTTCGATGAGCACGAGCGCCCGTTCCGCGTCGCCCTTGCGCCCGAATGTCGTCGGGCCGGGGCGCATCTGCCCGTCTGGGCCGGGGTACCGGATCTGGTACCGGCCGGACGGGAGCTTACGCAGGGTTCCGAATCGGCGGTGACCATCCTTGTTGGCCATGTCAGGCCACTCCCTTCAACTTGGGCCGCAGGCTTGCGGCGGTAAGCGGCGGGACCTTCCCCGCCTCGATGAAGGCGGCCAGCGCGGATTCGGCGATCCGCACGTGTCGGCCGACCTTGACGAACTCGATGCGCCGCTCGGCTATCAGGCGGCGGATGAACCGCACAGTGGTGTCGAGGCGATCGGCGGCCGCCTCGACCGACAGGAGTTGCTCGGCCAGCCGCGTGTCTGGCGTCGTCTTCGTGGTCACTGGCACTCCTGGTCGGTGTAGGCGGGGCAGTCGCACTTGGTGCAGGGCTTGTTGCGGTAGCGGCCGTTCACGCCGTGCCAGAGGGTCAGGTGGCCGCACTGGGCGCAGGCACCGGGGCCACCGGGCACCGCTTCGCCGCGGCTGAGCCGGTCGGCCGCGTTGACGACCGCCAAGGGGACGGGGACACCGGGGACACCTGTCCCCGGCTCGTGTCCCCACTTGTCACCGGGATCGGCGCAGGCAGGAAGGGGTTCGGGGACACCGGGGACACCGGGGACACTTTCCGGTGTCACCGCGCGGGACACGGTGCCGCGGATCGCGACGTGGACGTGCGGCGCAAGTCTGCGTTGCGGCTCGATCGCGGCGAAGTATTGCACGTCGTAGCCGACGAGGCGGCGCAGGTTCTGGATGAACCGGTCGAACAGCGCCGCGAAGTGCAGCGCGTCCCGCCCCGCCCGCACATAGTCGTAGCTGTCCGAGTCGACTGGCGTCCCCTCGCTGGTCACCTGGCCATACGAGGGACAGGTGAGCGTCACGAACAGGGACGGCCGGAAGGTCTTGCCGTCCGGTGCGGTGTAGGACTTGCCAACCGTGCGAGGGTCGGCGGTGCGCCTGGGCAGCGGCGCGGCGTCCTGCCGCCGCCTGGTGGAGCGGTGCCGACGCTGCGGCCGGGCCGGGAGCACGTTGCCGCGCATTCCGGCACCGTTGATCTCCTCGTCCAGGTCGCTGAGCAACTCGTCCAGCTCGGCCGCATCCCAGCCCGGAGCGTCGCCGCCATCGTGCATGACCTGGGCGTCGGCGCGCTTTTCTATCCACCACTTCTGCTGATCGGTCGACTCGTCACGCTGGATGACCGGCTCGTGCTCGAGGTGCCAGCCCTCCCGGCATTGCGCGGCGCGCAGGTTCTTGGCGCGCTCGGCGCACGGCGGGCACACGCTGGCCAGGGTGTGCCCACACGGAACCAGCACCGGCTCAACCTCACCAGTCGCCAAGTCGGTGCGGCGCAGCTGAACCGGGCGGATGCATGCGCCGTGTTCTATGGCCAGGTCCTTAACCACGTCGCGGGCCAGCGGCATCGACAACCGCTCGGCCCGTGTCCCCATGCGCCGGTCAGTGTTGGTCACCCGGCATCACCCCGTCGTGGTTGTCGGTGAAGTCCCATCGGTCGGAGTAGCCACAGGCCCGGCACTCGGCGATCTGCACCGGTTCGCCGTGGCCGAGGAGAACCAGCCCGGCAGCGCAGACCGGGCACGGCTCGTCGGTGAGCCACACAGTCGTCGGTGTCATTCGTCACCGCCCGGCAGCGGCCGGTAGGAGATGGCGGCCGCCATGGCGCGGATATCGTCGTCGGTCACATAAGCGGCGCGGACTCGGATCGGGTCGGGGGAGCCCTCCAGTCGGACGTAGCCGACCCCGGCTCCGGTCTCGGGGAGTGGGTCACCAAATGCGGTGTCTGGTATACCGGCGAGCGCCACACCGGCACGGCGAACGGGTCGGGGTTGTCGACCTGGGCGAGCTGCTCACCCGCCACCGGGCGCCGGGAAGTCATAAGATCAAGACCTCTCTGCGGTTTGCTGACCAGGGGAGAAACCGGGGGCGGCTGAAGGTTCCAGCTTCAGCCGCCCCGCCTGTTACGTGCTCAGGCCGCATGGACGTCCGCGGCCTTGCCATTGCCGTTGTCATCGGTTGCGGTCTGCCCGGCGTGGAGCCGCTCGACCTCGGCGGCAAACACCTGCACCTCGCGGACCAGCGCCCGGGCGAAGTTCAACGCCACCTCATCCACGCGCTCAGACCTGATGCAGATGCCGATCGACACAGACCCGGCATCCACGTCGAGGATTGGCGTGCGGTCGGAATAGGCGCAGCACCGAACCAGCCAGTCGGCGCCCACATGCAGGCCCAGCCGAGAGAACGAGTCATCAGCCTGCTTGCTGCTCATGCCGCCGCCTCCCGCCCGTCCTGACCCGGGCGACCGGATGGACGGCCCGGAGCGCGAAGCCCGGTTGCCTTGAGCGAGTAGCCGAGCCTGCCCGCCTGCGTGACGTATGGCGTCACGGTCAGACTGGTGAACTCCACCGGCACGAACGGCGCCCCGGCCGGACCGGACGGCAGTACCGGCTGAACCTGCGCCGCCAGCTTCACTTTGACCGTGCGGGAACGTGCCGTCTTATCGGCGTCGATCACCTCGACCACCCACAGCGGCAGCCCGGTCGCCTTGTCCTTGGACTGGACGAACCGGCCGTTGCTGGAGGCGTCGAAGTCCCGCACCGGCTCGAACGCGCCCGCCGCGTACACCCCGTCCGGGAACACCAGCCCGAACTCGATAGGAATAGGACCCTGTAGAGGCTCTTGGCATCACTGCTTTCCTGGTCGAATTTGACTTGACTTGTCAGGTTTGATCCGACCATATGCACCGCTACCTGACTTGTCAAGTCAAGGAGCTAGTAGTTCTGGCGATTTCAGGCGAGGCTGCTACCTAGGCGAAGGGGTAAGCGTCGTGGATCTCGTGCCGGTCTCCGGGAAGCACGAGGTCAGTCACCAGGACCGGCCGCGCGGTCGCGTCGTAGGCGGTGACAATCACGTTGAGCACCGGAATGTCGGCGGCCACCTGGAGCAGCCCAGCCTCTTCGCCGGTCGGCTTACGCGCGGAGATCCGCTCGACCGCGTGGTCGAGGCGGATCTTCTTGCGCCCCTGGAGGTGGTGCCGGATGCTTTCGCCGAGCAGTTCCGGCGAGGCTAGGTCAGTGCCCGCGGCCAGCTCCAGCGGCAGCCACAGCGACGCCAGTTCCACCGGAGTGCCCTCATCGCTGAGCACCCGCTGCCGCAGGAACGCCTGGGCGCCTGGCTCTAGGCCGAGCAGTGTCCTTACGTACGCTGGGGCGAGCTTAACCCCAGCTTGCACCAGCTCGCCGGACAGCGCCGTCTCGAAGACTTCCAGTGCACTCTCAGCCGGGCGGGTCCGCTCCGCGCCGGCTAGCGCCGGACGGCCGCGCACGAAACTGCCCTTGCCCTGCTGCGTGTCGATCCACCCGTCCTGACGCAGCGACGACAGCGCCTTGACGATCGTCGGACGGGACACCCGGAAGTCAGCGACAAGCTGATGCTCTGACGGCAGCAGCGACCCCGGCGGGTACTTCCCCGCCTCGATCCGCCGCCTGATCTCAGCGACCACCTGGGCATACTTCGGTGGCGCGTAGTCGAAACTCATGCTGCCCGCCCGAACTCGACTGTTGACCTATCAGGAAACCATATAGGTGTCAACTTAACTTGTCACGCGTAAGCCGAGAATCAGCTCACGATGACGTACAGGGTGGGGTGGCTGTTGTAAGCGCCGTACTCCACTGCACCGCCGCCCCGGAGCTCTACCGCGGCTTCCTGCCAACCCCGGCCAGGATGCGGATACTCGTGCCATCCCAAGGTGTCGCATGCCGCCAGCGGCCTGCATCCGTCAGGCCCGGCTCGACCAGTTCGAGCCCAGAGAAAAGTTCGCCAACGGCAGCTAGCGAACGCGGAACCGTAGGCGCGGCACCCTTGTAGGCCTCGGCGATCTCGCCGAGGATCCGTGTGTCGGCCTCGTCCGCAGCCGCATGCGAGATGACCAGATAGCTACCGGGCGCCATCCGCCACCGCAGCGCCGCCACGATGTCACGGGGGTGCTGATCGTCGGTTATGAAATGCAGCACGGCCACGCACAAGAACGCCACCGGCTCCGAAAAGTCGATGAGTCTGGTTAGCCGCCGGTCGGTGAGGATCTCCTGCGGCCAGCGGATATCGCCCTTGATCACCGCCACCCTGTCATACCCACCGCACATCGCCTCGCGATGGACCGTCACCACCGGGTCGTTGTCCACGTACACCACCCGCGCGTCCTGCTGGAGCTTGCGCGCCAGCTCGTGCACGCACGGCGAGGTAGGCAGCCCCGACCCTAGGTCGACAAACTGCCGGATGCCCTGACCGGCCAGGTAATCAACAGCACGCTCAAGGAACCGCCGGTTTTGCACCGCCAGCACCCGGGTCAGCGGATAGGCCGCGATCACCCTCTCAGCGGCCTCACGGTCGGCAGGGAAGTTGTCTTTGCCGCCCAGGTAGTAGTCGTACATCCGCGCCATGTTCGGCACCCGGAAATCAGGCAGTGCCCGCCTGCCCGCGCTCATCAGGCGCTCACCTCGAACCACACAACGCGTCCGCGCTCGTCACCGTCGTATCCCCACCGGTCGGCGAGCTTGTCCACCAGGCCGAGCCCGAACCCCGATTCCCTGTCCCGACTAACCGGCCGGATCACGGGAGCCTTGTCGCCGCCGCCATCTCGCACCGCAATCCACGCGCGGTTGCCGTACCGGCTGGCCGTGATCGTGAATGTTCCGCCTGCACCGGAGGCAGTATGCATGATCGCGTTCGTGACCAGCTCGCTGGCCAGCAACAGCGCGTCATCAGCAGCGGGGAACCCGGCAAGGACCCGCGCGACGAAATTCCGCGCCTGCCGGACCTGATCAGGCGAACCGGGAAAGACCCGCATCTTCGGGCGGGTGGCCACGGCCGTGGTCATGGCGCCGGAACCCGGCCGGTACCCGAGCAGGCCAGGCACACCACCCAGGACCGGAACAGCAGCGCCCGCTCAGACGCACCGCCAGCTACAGCCCTAGACCTTCGCAGCAAAACGAACTTGCGGCCCTTGCCCCGGCAAGACGGGCAGGTGTCCGCGCCGTTGCTCATTGTTGTTCCTCCTCAGAATCGGCAGACGGTTGGCCCATGCTCTGATGCTGGGGAAGAGACGCGAAACATCGCTAGACGCATTTAACACGTCACGTTTCGCGCCGTCTCATGTTGTCTCGTCGCCGCGTTGCGTGACGCTAACCTGAGACCCGATACGTCACCGGGAGAGCACATGCGCGAACAGCCCGTCATGCTCAAAGTCCTGCTGCGCGACCACCATTGGCAGAACTATTCGACGTTCTGCGCCGAATACAACAAGGCCGCCTGCCGCATAGACCGCAAGCTCGCGGGCACCTATCCCAGCCGCGCACAGCTGCACCGCTGGCTGACCGGATCATTGCGCACCCTGCCCTACGGCGACCACTGCCGCGTGCTGGAAGAGATGTTTCCTGGCTGGACCGCCGAACAGCTATTCCAGCCCGCCACAACCGAACTCGCCTGGCAACCCCACGGGGCAGACCACCCAGGCCCGGCGGTATTCGCGGCCCCATCAACCGGATTGCGCCCGTTCATCGAGCAGGCATTCACCCGCGAGCATGTCTCCATCGATTTCGCCGGGTTCTCGGGGGAGACCCTGCACGGCGTCATCCAGGAACCGCTCGACAAGATCCGGCTAGGCCAGATCAAGCCCGCCACCGTCACGATCCGCCTGCTACTGCCCGACACCACCAGGCCGATGACCCTGCCATGCCGGGTCGATGACCTCGGCGACGATCCCGGCTACCGCGCCCGCGCGCACCAGATCACCATCCGGCACGCCTATGCGATCCTTGAATCCGTGCAGGAACTCGCGCGCCTGGGCCGCATCAAAGAAGCAACCACCCGAATCCGGGTCCACCCGAACCCGCCGCTATTCAAGCTCTACATCCTCAACGGCGAAGAAGTGTTCTTCGGCCTGTACCCGATCATCAAGCACAGCATCCCGCTCGCCGACGGCAGCCAGCACGACATGTACGACCTCATGGGCAAAGACGCCGTGGTCTTCCACCACTCCGTCCACAGCCGGAGCCCCGCCGACATCCCGTTCGTGGACCAGGCCTGCACCTGGTTCGAGTCCATCTGGGACAACATCAGCTACGAGTTCCCCGCATGACCACCGCCGACGCCCACGCCGCGGACCTCGGCGCCATCCTCGCACGCACCCGATACCTTCTGCTCGACTTCGACGGCCCCATCTGCTCCATCTTCGCCGGACTCCCCGCCCCCCAAGTCGCCGAGCAGCTCCGCAAGCTCTTCACCGGCCACCAGCTACCAGACGACGTTCGGTATACCGGCGATCCCCTTGAGGTATTCGCCTACGCGGGCGAAGTCAGCGCCGACCTCGCCGCGCGCGTCGAAGCCGAGATGGCAGACCTTGAGGTGGCCGCGGCCTCGACAGCCAAGCCCACTCCCTACATCCACGAGGTTCTAGCCGGATGCCGGGAATCGGGCCGGACAGTCGCCGTGGTCAGCAACAACGGGGCCCGCGCTGTAAATACCTACCTTGACTACCAGGGCCTAAGTGACAGCATCCACCTGGTCGTTGCCCGCACCAGCCACGATCCAGCGCTACTCAAACCCAGCCCGCACCTCATCGAACAAGCCGTCCGCGCCCTGGACGCCGATCCCGATGCGACCACCCTCGTCGGCGACTCCATCACCGACATCGAAGGAGCACAACGCGCCGGAGTCGCCAGCATCGGCTATGCCAACAAATCTGGCAAATACGAGCGCATGATCCAGGCCAGAGCCGGGACTGTGATCACCAGCATGGCCGACCTCGCCCTGTGGCTACGCGCCCGGCCGCAGCCGGACTAAGCGATCCTTGCCGAGCGGCCTACGCTGTCGGAGAAAATAAGACTGGCAAACGCCACATGCGCTAATCCTTCCCTTACCCGGTTGCAAGGTGCAGAATGGTTTCCTGATGGCGAACGTGACGTTGCAGCAAGCGCGCCAAATGCTGAACGCATTTGGTTACGACGACGCGTCTATCCGTACCAACTATCCAGTGAAGTGTTCTTCGGCCTGTACCCGATCACCAAGCACAGCATCCCGCTCCCCGACGGCACTGATTACCAGTTGCCCGATGCCGTCCAGCAGACCGGCGACCCGCTAGAGGTCTTCGCCTATGCAGGCACCGTCAATCCCGACCTCGCAGTACGTGTTGAAACCGAGCCGTTTGACGCCAAGGACTAAACGAAAAGCGCAGAAGCAGCGGATTTCAACTGGCCCGGACTAGACGGAGCGGCTTAGATCGTGCACCAACCAGTGCCGCTTTGATCTGTACTCCGATGGCCTGTGCGACTGGCGGCGGGAATGCATTGCCGATTTGACGGTACTTGGAAGTCTTCCGTCCAGCAAATCTCCAGTCGGCATCAAAGCCCTGAATCAAGGCGACCATCTCGCATGTGAGGCGTGGAAGATAATCATATGGTGCATGAGCAGGAGGTGCGTCTTCGGCGATGCTGCGACCTTCCACACCGAGCCGCAGCCAGTCCGCTCGGGCTCGGGTTGGTCCCAGATCAGGCCCCCCATGCTTGTGCGAACCGCCAACAATGGTCGGCGCGATACTGTTCGCTCGCTTGGCCCAAGCCTTGGCACCTGGCCAACCATTGGCGGCCATCGGCGGGTACAGCACCTTTCCCACTGTAGAAGGGGTGCTTGTCGGTGTCGGCCAAGTAAAGTGCGCAGAATACCGACGTTTGATCGCAACAAGCACGAACCGTGGCCGTAGTTGCGATACCCCATACTCGCAAGCGTTAAGTACTTGCCAATGAATCTCGTATCCAAGATGCTCAAGCTCGTCGATCACAGCTTGTCGGTAGTCGGAGAATTTGCGCTCAGCAAGACCCTTAACGTTCTCCAACATGACGGCCGCTGGTCCGACCTCCCGCACGAGTCGCAGCGCTTCGGGGAACAGGTCCCGCTCATCATCACTACCGAGTTGACCGCCCGCTACGGAGAAGGGGGGGCAAGGCACCCCGCCCGCCAGCAAATCAACACCGTGGTACTGTGCACCGTCTAGGTTGCGCACGTCATCTTCAAGGACGTCCCAGTCAGGCCGATTCAGACGTAGCGTCTCGGCCGCGTCCGAGTCGATCTCGAGCGCCAGAGCGTGAGTAAAACCAGCGAGCTCCAAACCGCGCGACTGACCACCAGCGCCAGCACAAATCTCAAGACACGTCAGTTCTGACACGTCCTCGCTCCTTGCGGCCAGTGTGGTGGTGCTTCAGCTAGATCGAACTGGTGTGCGATCGTCAATCCTGGCACACGTTCAGCGGCGAGGCAAGTAGGGCGCGCGGCCACATGCCGCAGCTTAGCGGTTCCGACGGACAGTGCTGGGAGCCACGCCGAGACCGAGACAATGAGGGTCTTCGAGTTGGTCCGTGTCCGGTATATAGCTTGCTTACGTTGCGTGATCAGCGGAGAGGCGGCTGTCATTTGCCAGGAGCATGGGACCAGGGTGTTGCCACGACCTAGGGACCACCTTGCGGCTGCCGGATCATCTTGGGGTAACTGACTGTTTTCGTCAAGCCGGTGTGATGAGCGGCCGTTGCCGTCGGCGGTAGGACTCTCCTTCGACGACGAGCTCGTGGCAGGTCGAGGCGAGCCGGTCGACGGCGGACTGGGCCAGGAGCGGGTCGCTCATGAGCGTGACCCATTCGTCCGGCGTGCGGTTGGAGGTGACGATCGTGGCGTGCTTGCGGTGCCGGGCGACGGTGAGCTCGTAGAAGTCCGCGGTTGCCATCTCGTCCAGCGGCGTGAGCGCGAAGTCGTCGATGATCAGGATGCTCACCGTGGCGAGGCGGCGGTGCTCGGCCTCGGTGGTGTTGTCGAGCCGGGCGGCCCTGAGCTTCTTGAACAGCTGGCCGGCGCGGGCCATGTGGACGGGCAGGCGGCGGCGGACGGCGATGTGGCCGAGGGCCGTGGCCAGGTGGGTCTTGCCGACGCCGACCGGTCCCATGATGAGGGCGCCGTGCCCGGCCTCGGCGAACCGGAGGGTGGCGAGCTCGTTCCACAGCTGCTGGTCGTAGCGGACGGATGCTGAGGGGTCCCAGCTGTCGAGGCGCATCTGGGGGTCCAGGCCGGCGGCGCGGGCGCGGCGGGCCGCGGACCCGTTCTCGCGGCGGGTGACCTCGTCGGACAGCAGGAGCTCGAGGAAGTCGGCGTGGGGCATTTTCTGCAGCCGTGCCTGGGTAAGCCGTTCGGGCAGGGTGGCGGTCAGCTGGCCGAGCTTGAGGGCGCGCAGGTGCCGTTTCAGGTCGGGGCTGACCGGGTCGGTCATGGTCATCAGGGGTTTCTCCTTCTTTCCCGTGGTGAGGGCGCCGCTGTCCGGGGGGGGCCGCCAGGCCCGCCCCGGACAGCGGTTCAGCTTCCGGAGGGCGTCCGCCGGGCGGCGGGTTTCGCCTGCGGGGGGCTGGTGATGAGGCCGCGGAGCAGGGCGACAGTCTCGTGCTGGCGCTCGCGTTCGCGGTCCAGTGCGGTTTCGGCGCGGGTGAGCTGTTCCCGCAGCGCGGCGGCGGTGCCGTCCAGTGCTGCGAGCGCGGCCTCGTGCTGGCGGCGGTCCTGGTCCCGGCCCCGGGCCGCGTCCTCGGCGGCGGCGCGCGCGGCGGCCAGCTCCGTGGCGTGCGCGGCCCGTTCGCTGCCGAGTTCCCGGCTGGCGTCGCGTGCGGTGTCCTCGGCGCGGGCCAGTGCCGCGGCCTGGGATTCCATCATGGTGATCGCCTCGGCCGCGGCAGCGCGGGCCTCGGCGGCCTCCAACTCGGCGGCATGCCGGGCGGCGGCGTGGCCGGCGGTCTCGGCCCGGGCGTGCTCAACGGCGGCCGCGGTCTCGGCGCGGACGGCCTCGGCCTGCGCCTCGGCGGCCTCGGGATCGGCGGCAGCGGCGAGCTGCTCGCCGAGGACGGCGAGCTGGTCGATCGTGACAGCAAGCTGCCCGGACAGCCGGGTCATGGCGGCCAGGGCGTCGTCGCGGATCGCGCCGGCCCGGCTGATCGCCGCGGTGACCGGTCTCACGTCTCCGGGCTGCCCGGCCAGCTGCGCCCGGCGGCGGAACGCGGTCATGGCGGTATGGCGGACCAGGACGGCGGTGCCGTCTCGGTCCTCGGGCACGTCCTGCCCGCAGTAGCCGGGCGGCCGGCCTGGCGCGTCGCTGGCCCGGGCCGGGTTCAGGCAGCCGGGATAGCGGCACCGGCCCGGTCCCCGGCCGGGTGCCGCCGTGTTCTCCTGCGCGGTGAGCGTCATGAAATACGTCCTTGCGATGAAAGGAAACGAATGAAACGAATGAAACGGGGCGGGTGAAACGTTTCCGTCAGCTGCCGGAGCCGTCGTCCCCGCCGCCGGGCAGGACCCGCATCGTCACGCCGGTCGCGGTCGCGAACTCGCGGGGATCACGGGCGAACCTCGCCGCGGTCACCTTCCGGGCCGCGGCGTCCGCCTGCCCGGCGCGGGCGGCGGCCTGCGCTGCCTGCGCCCCGGTGCCCTTCTCCACGATCGACTTGATCTTCCCGACGCTGATCACGTCGAGTTCCAGCGCGGCGGCGCATGCCTGCTCGACCGGGCCGTTGCCGTACTTCATGGCCAGCCCGATCAGGGCGTAGACGGCCCGCATCCGGGTCCACGGCTGCGGTGATTCCAGGATCCGCTCCGCGTAGATCCCGACCGAGGCGCCGCGGGCCGCGGCCATGCCCGCCAGCCGGGCAATGTCCCGCTGCGCGTAGATGTCCGTGCCGGCCGGGAAGTCGGCCGCGTCCGAGGACCGGCCCCCGGGCTGCTGGCGGGGATGGGTCTTGACCACCTGCCCCCGGTGATAGACCTTCACCAGCACGTCGTCGGCGCGGACCGTGACCCGCTGCCCGGCCAGGGCATGCGGAACGGAGTAGAACGCGTGCTGCGCCCGGACATGGAAATCACGCTGCACGGTGACATCGGACCAGTACGGGATCCGGTACCGCTCCGCGGGGACGGGCAGCAGCAGCGGCAGCTCCTTCTCCGCGAACACGACGGCCGGCTGCAGCCTCGTGGTGCCGTGGATGCGCATCCCGGCCCGGGCCCGGGACCAGTCATCGGCCCGCCGCTGCGCGTCGCCGAGGTCCAGGAACTCCTCCCCGGCGAAGAAGCTCCGCTGGGCGAAGAACACGCCGGCCTCGACCCTGCCCTTGTCCTGCGGGGACCGGACCCTCGCCGGGTCCGCGGTGATACCGCGGGCCTGCGCGTACTCCAGCCACTCCCGGTTCCACCGCGGCTCCAGCCGGTCGGCCCCGTCGACCACGGGCTTCAGGTTGTCGCAAACCAGGACGGGGAAGACCCCTCCGAAGAACTCCCAGGCCGCCTCGCAGCCCGCGATCACCGCCTCCGTCGTCTGCCGGAACGTCAGGTAGACGTAGCAGTACCGGGAGAACACCGCCGTGAACACCAGCGCGTGCAGCTTCCGCCGGCGGTCCCCGTCGGGGATCATGCCCAGGTAGCCGAAGTCGACCTGGACCTCACGGCCGGGCTCGCCGTCATCGACCGGGACCGTGACCTTCGGCCCGCGCGGGGAATAACCGCACTCCCCGGCCGCGAACCGGGCCAGCGTCCGGTACGGCGCCGCGGTCCCCGACCGCTCCAGCAGCTCGCCGATCTTCACCAGCGTCAGGTCAGCCTTGACCCACCTGGCGATGTCCTCTTTCCGCTGCTCCAGCAGCTGCCACGACTCGCCGTGGCCTGCGGGGCGGGCCGGGCGGACCGCCGCGACCACCATCCCGATCAGCTCATCGGTCAGCTGGCCTTGCCCGCCGTCACGGGAAAGGCCCGCCGCCTGCGCGGCGGCGATATACCGCTGCGCCGTCTTCACGTTCACCTGCGCCCGCCGCGCGGCCGGGCGCTTGCCCAGCCCCGCCAGCCACGCACGCAGGACCTCTCTCACTTCTGTCACCAGGACCTCCCGGAACGCCATCCCTGCCATCTCTCGCAGAACGGTGCAAACCGGGCGATCCTGGCAGAGGTGGTCCATCAACTGGCAACCGGGGTGGTCCCATGACCGTGGCAAAAACCCTCAGGAGGTGGTCCCATGCTCCTGGCAAATAACA
>DAHVAN010000145.1 GCA_027314595.1 Actinomycetota bacterium
CCGCCCGGATCGTTACACCAGCCCGCCGCCGGGTCCCGTACCAGCACACCCCGCCAGGCACCCCGGCCAGCCAGGGGAAAGAACTTCCCTCAATCTGTCAAATCACCGATGAGCTGCGCAGGCGAGGATGAAAGAAGCTCACTGGACACGCCCCGCTGGCCGAGCGTCTCGGTGAGCCCGGGGATCTTGCCGAAGTCGAGCTGGATCCCGGGGGCCACGACCAGGTATCCGTAGCCCACCGCGCGGCCGGACTCGGTGGTCACGGTCTGCGCGTCCGGGTCGATGCCGGACGCGGCGTCGCGGATCCAGACGACGCCCTTGGGCATGACGCTCGCTTCCGGGCGCACCGTCGCGGACGCCGGGGCCCGGCCGCCGCCGACCACGGTGAACAACGGCTGGTAGTAGTGGCTGCTCGACGGCTCGATGACGGCGACGTCCGTTACCCCCGCACGGCGCAGGCGGGCCGCGACCGTGATGCCGGCCGTCCCGCCGCCGACTACCAGGACGTTATGACGTGCCTGGTCTGTTGCGCTCATCGTCGCGCCTCCCTTGCCTGGGCCAAGACCACGGGGTCTCGATCCGGACCACGCCTGTCATGGCCGGCGCAGCTCCCGGCTAGGAGGCAAATGTACGATCATCAGCACATCATCAGCAATACCTCGCGGCTTGCGCTGGTCGCCGGGTACCCGAGGTCAGCTCGGCGGGCTGCACGTGCATGCGGGGCAGGGCCCGGTCCAGCCAGCCGGCAGCCACCAGTCGGCCCGCAGCCGTCACGTCCCCAGGGTCTCGTGCGACGCGACGGGCGCCGGGGCGACGACGGGCAGGCCGGCCTTGGCGGCGCGGTCGTAGTCGTCGTCGATGGCCACCACGACCCGGCCGTCCGCGTCGAGGAAGGAGGCGGCGACCGATGCCCGGTACCCGGCCTGGCAGTGCACCCACACCTCGCCGCCGGGCACCTCGCCGATGCGGTCAGGCAGGTCGTGCAGCGGGATGTGCATCGCCCCGTCGATGTGGGACTGCTCCCATTCGGAGCGACGGCGCACGTCGAGGATGACGACCGTGCGGTGGTGGCGGACGGCGGCCAGGCCGGCGAAGTCCGCGACCGGGTAGCTGCGCAGCGGCTGGCCGGCCGCCCAGGCGGCGGCCCCGCCGTGGGCGGCGGCCTGCGGGCGGTCGATGCCGATCCGGACCAGTTCCCGCTGGGCTTCCGCGACCTGTTCGGAGGTCTCGCCGAGCAGGGTCAGCGGCGTGTCCCAGGGAATGAGCCACCCCAGGTAGGTGGCGAAGCTGCCGTCGAGGTCGAAGCTGAGCGTGCCGGCCAGGTGCCCGGCCGCGAACGCCCTGCGGGCGCGCAGGTCCACCACCCATTCCCCGGCTTCGATGCGCCGCCGCAGTTCGGCGGCGTCGGCGCGGGCCGGCGGTGACAGGTCCGGGCCGTCAGGGCCCGCCGCGTTGGCCGGGGCCATGTGCGCGTAGTAGGCGGGGTAGGCGTCAAGGCCTGCCAGCGTCTGCGCCACGTAGCTGTCCTCGTCAAGGATCAGCACCGGGTTGACGAGGCGTTCGGTGCCGATGGTCGAGGAGGTGCCCTCGGCCTGGGCGGACGAGCAGAAGCTGCCGAACCCGTGCGTGGGGTAGACGTCCGTGTCGTCGGGCAGTTCGGCCGCCAGCCTGCGCGCGGAGGCATGCTGGGCGCGCGCCAGCTCGTGCGCGTGGGCCGTGCCGAGCAGGTCCGGGCGTCCGGTGGACCCGTAAAGCAGCGAGCCGCCGCTGAACACCGCGTGCGTGTGACCGGCGGCCTGGAGCGCGTACGACAGGTGGGTGAAGGTGTGCCCCGGGGTGGCCATGACCCGGACGCTCATCACCGGGCTGATTTCGACGATGTCCCCGTCGCGGACCGGCACCCGGCCGAAGGCCACCCGGTCGGCCGCGTTGACGTGGTAAGCGGCGCCGGTCAGCCGGGTCAGCGCCAGTCCGCCGGTCACGTAATCGTTGTGCAGGTGGGTCTCGAACACATGCGTGATCCGCACCCCGCGGCGGGCGGCCAGGGCGAGCACCCGGTCGATGTCCCGCTGCGGGTCGACCACCAGCGCGACCGATCCGTCGTGCGCGAGGTAGCTGCGGTCACCCAGTGCCGGGGTGTCGATGGGGATGACCTCGACGCCGGATCCCGCCGTGATACTCATGCACACTCCCATCCATACCCTATGGGGTATGTGGCCAGGCTTCCAATCTAGGCTCCCGCATCGTGGGACGCAACCCTTCCGCCGCGCCCCGCCGGGAATGCCTCTCCGCTACCCGCGTTATACCCGGGTGGGTATCATTCGATACCGTGGCAACCGAAGGAGTGGCACATGAGCACCGTCGCACTGACTGAGGACACGTTCGAGGACACGGTCACCAGGCCGGGGATCACGCTCGTCGACTGGTGGGCGTCCTGGTGCGGGCCGTGCCGGATGTTCGCTCCGGTCTTCGCGGCCGCCAGCGACAAGCACCCCGACGTCACGTTCGGCAAGGTGGACACCGAGGACCAGCCCGCGCTGGCCGGCGCCGCGCGGATCACCTCGATCCCGACGCTGATGGCCTTCCGCGACGGCATCCTGGTCTTCTCCCAGCCCGGCGCGCTGCCCGCGTCCGCGCTCGAGCAGGTCATCAA
>DAHVAN010000158.1 GCA_027314595.1 Actinomycetota bacterium
GGCCCGGACCGCGCCGAGCCGGCCAGGCCCGGCGCGGCGCCGCCCGCGGCGCGGCGCGCCCTCAACGGCGCATAAACGCCGGCCGGCCGCCCAATCGGCACAATCGGCGTCCGGGGGTGAACCATGCACCCAGACGGGTGCAGGATGGAGGCATGAGGGAAACCCGAGTCATGACCGAAGACCTGCGGGCTGCCATCGAGCGCAGCGGCTACTACCCGGGCCTGGTGACCGACGCGGTCACCTCCGCCCTGGGGCCCGAGCCGGTCACCGCCTTCTTCGTGCACCATGACGCGATCTTCGACCCTGGCATGGAGGTCCGCAGGCACATGACCGTGCTCGCGCTCACTCCCACCAGACTGGTCTACTCGCACACCGACGAGCACCCGGCCGACGAGCCCGAGACACGGCCGCGGGCCGAGACGAGCACCGAGGCGATCCGGTTCTCGCGGGTGTCGTCGGTGTCGCTGACCCGCGTGGTGCCCGACCCCGCCTCCTACGTGCCAGGCGTCACCATGCCATCCGAAGTGATCCTGACCATCGGCTGGAACGTCCTGTCGCACGTGGAACTCGAGCCGGCGCACTGCGGCGATGAGTCCTGCGAGGCCGACCACGGCTACCTTGGCACGATCACCGCCGACGACCTGACGCTGCGCGTCAGCGAGGCCGCGGACGGTGCGGAGGCGGTCCGCCACGTGCTCTCATTCGCCAGCGCGCTCTCCGAAGCGACCGCTCGCACAGGAAACTTACCGCCGCCATGCCCGCGCCTTACCAGGCCCGTCTCAGCCGCCCGGCTCCCCGGGCGTTGGACGGCTCGGCTTAACGATGGCACCATGTTCCGGACGGGCCTGGAGCAAGCGATGTGGCACCCACGAGCAGACGAGGATTCATGACCCGCGAGCCAAGAACAAGTCCGATCGTGCCTTCGTACGGAGACGGCAGCCTCGCTGACTTGTCCGCATCAATCCTCGCCTCGGTCACGGGTGAGGCCGGCGACCCCGCGAAGAACGTGCTCGGCCTGCCGGAGGCGGCCCGCGTATGCCTGCTGATCATCGACGGACTTGGCTGGGAACTGCTGCGCGCGCACCAGGCCGCGGCGCCGTTCCTGTCCGAGCTCGCCTTCAATTCCAGGCCGCTGACCTGCGGCTTCCCCGCGACGACGGTGACCAGCCTGGCCTGTATCGGCACCGCGCTGCCGCCGGCGTCGCACGGCATGCTCGGCTACCAGGTCGCCATTCCCGGCGCGGGCAGGCTGCTCAACGGGCTGCACTGGCCGAAGGACATCGACCCGCTGGCCTGGCAGCCCAAGCCCACGCTGTTCGAGCGGGCGGCCGCGGCGGGCGTGTCCGCCGTGCACGTGGCGCACGGCGCGTTCGCCGGCAGCGGCCTGACCAGGGCCGTACTGCGCGGGGCCGAGTACCGCCCGGCGAACACGCTCGGACCGCTCGCCGCCGAGACGGTGCAGGCCCTTCATGATTCCGAACGGTCCCTGGTCGTTGCCTACCACGGCGATCTCGACGCCGCCGGCCACGTCTACGGGACGAGCTCCGCCGCGTGGGCGTTCCAGCTCGCGCACGTGGACCGGCTGGCGGAGCAGATCGCCGGGGCGCTGCCGATGGGGACCGTGCTCTACGTGACGGCCGACCACGGCATGGTGGACGTCGGCCCCGACGACCGGGTCGACGTGGACCTGACCCCCGACCTGCGCGAGGGCGTCGCGCTGCTCGGCGGCGAGCCGCGCGCCAGGCACGTGTACGCCGCGCCGGGCGCCGCGGCCGACGTGCTCGCCACCTGGCGGGAGGTCCTCGGCGAGCGCGCCTGGGTGCTGTCGCGGGACGAGGCGGTCAAGGACGGCTGGTTCGGGCCCGCGGACGAGGCGCTGGCCGGCAGGATCGGGGACGTGGTGGCCGCGGCGACCGCCAGCTACGGGATCGTCGCCTCCAGGGCCGAGCCGAAAGAGACCGCCCTGTTCGGCATGCACGGCTCGATGACCTCCGCCGAGCAGCTCGTCCCCGTGCTCGTTTTCCCGTCCTCATGAAGCCGCTGATCACGGTCGGCGAGCTGGCCCGGCTGCTCGCCATCGACGAGCCGGCGCCGGTGCTGCTCGACGTGCGGTGGCGGCTGGCCGGACCGCCGGGCATCGAGGGCTACCAGGCCGGGCACCTGCCCGGCGCGGTCTTCGTGGACCTGGACCGCGACCTCGCCGCCCCGCCGGGCCCGGGCGGACGGCATCCGATGCCCGCCGCGGCGGACTTCCAGGCCGCGATGCGCGGCGCCGGGGTGAACGACGACAGCCTGGTCGTCGTGTACGACGACGGCGACTCGATGGCGGCCGCGCGCGCGTGGTGGCTGCTGCGGTACTTCGGCCACCGGCGGGTGCGGGTTCTCGACGGCGGCTACCGTGCCTGGACGCGGGCAGGCCAGCCGTCCGCGGTCCCGCTGCCGCAGGACACGCTGGCCCGGCCCTGGCCGTCCGTCCCCGGTGCCGCTCAGGCCGGCCCGGAGGCGGGCGCGGGCGCGCCGCACGCGCGCGCGCCGC
>DAHVAN010000166.1 GCA_027314595.1 Actinomycetota bacterium
CCAAACTTGGCACCTTCGTGGATCAGATGCCGGAACTGCTGGTACAAGCCCCGAACGCTGTTCACCTGACGCGACCTTCTCTAGTCGACGTTACCCAGCCCGCCAGCGGGTACCGGACTGACGCTCCGAAATTACGCTCAATACCTTCGGCCGAGAGTATCCGGCGGGCACAAGCCGTGCCAGTGAACTGCGTTATGTGGCCGCAGCGAACGCTGGATGTCTCGACGGGAAGGGCGGATCACATCCAGCGAGGGTACCCGAGCGCGAGGTACCGGATGCACGGCGCCAACGCCGTAAGCGCGCCCGCGGCGAGGGCGCTGCGGCCGGCTTGCCACCCAGGCCGGCCCTCGCCCGGTGGCAGTCCGAGGTCGCCGGCCCGGGTTGCGAACGCCGCAGATAACGGTTATCGTGCAGATAACCGTTATCCGGCTACTCGTTAGGTGGACACCGTGCAGCAAGAAGTTCTGCTCGCGCTGCTGGCCAAGGAGCCGTCCTACGGCTACCAGCTCCGCGCCCGGCTACGGCAGGCGCTCGGCCCGCTCGGCGATGCGATGAACGACGGCCAGGTTTACGTCACGCTCGCCCGGCTGGAGAAGGCCGGCCAGGTGACGTGCGAGCGGACGGCCGGCGACCCGGACCGGCCCGACCGGAAGATCTACGGGCTTACCGCGGCTGGGCACCAGCGGGTCGCCGACTGGTTTGCCGAGGTGCGCTGGCCGAAGCCCGACCTGGCCGAATTCCACCTCAAGCTGCTGGCGGCGGGTACGGCACACCTCGCGGACCCGGTAGCGATCGTGGACGCGCAGCGCCGGGAGCTGCTCCGCCGGCTCCGCGACGCCCAGCGCGCCGCGATGGCCGAGCCACGCGAATCGGAGGCGGCGCTGCTCTTGGAGGGAATCGTGCTCCGGCTGCAGGCCGACATTCGCTGGCTGGAAGCCTGTGAGCGGCGCTGGACAAAGCAGAAGGCGAGCTCGCGGACAGAGCACAGGGCGCGGGCAGGGCAATGAGCGAGGCGAACAACCAGCCGATGCTGCGGGCCCGCGGGCTGCGCAAGGAGTACGGCCGCCAGGCCAGCCTGGTGCGCGCCGTCGACCAGGTTGACCTTGACGTGCCGGCCGGCGAGACGCTGGCGGTGATGGGACCGAGCGGCTGCGGCAAGTCGACGCTGCTGCACTTGCTCGGCGGCCTGGACCGGCCGTCGGCGGGCGAGCTCTGGCTCGCGGGGCAGCGGATCGACCAGCTGAGCGAGCGCGGGCTGGCGGCGCTGCGCCGGGACGCGGTCGGATTCGTGTTCCAGGCCTTTCACCTGATGGATGAGCTCACGGCGGTGGAGAACGTCGAGCTGCCAGCTTTGCTGGCCGGTCGCTCAGCGCGGGCGGCCCGGCGCCGGGCGGGCGAGCTGCTGGAGCGGGTCGGGCTGGCCGACCGCGCCAGGCATCTGCCGTCGCAGCTTTCCGGCGGGCAGCGGCAGCGGGTCGCGATCGCCCGCGCGCTGGCCAACGAGCCGCTGATCGTGCTCGCCGACGAGCCGACCGGCAACCTGGACAGCGAGGCGACCCTCGACGTGCTCGAGTTGTTCGATACGTTGCACCAGGCAGGCCAGACCCTCGTCATCGTGACCCACGACGCGCGGATCGCCGCGACGGCGGACCGGCTCATCGCCATGCGGGACGGCGCGTTCGTTGACGACACCCGGCTGACCGGCGGCACGGCCGGCAAGCTCAGCACCTTCGTCGGATTGGACGGCTGACGTCATGTGCACGCTGCTGATCATCTGCCGCCTCGCGATCCGTGATCTGCGCTTCAGGCGCGCACAGGCCGTCCTACTGCTGCTGGTCATCACCGCGGCCACCACGGTCCTCAGCCTGGCACTTGCCCTGCACGGCGTCACGAGCCGGCCGTATCAGCAGACCAGGGCCGCGACGCGCGGCCCGGACGTGGTCGCCTTGCTGGGCGGCTCGGCGGGAATGGTGCACGTCCCCGGCCAGGCGCCGCACGACATCGGAGTGCCTGGGCCGCAGCAGGTCCAGGCCGAAGCAAGATCGCTGATCAGCATGCCGGGAGTCGCCGCCCACAGCGGGCCCTATCCGGTGGCCTCGGTCATCCTCCGGATCGGCCGCCGCGCCGCTCCGGTCGAGGCGGAAGGCCGTGAGCAGGCGCCCGCGGCGCTCGACCAGCCTGCACTGACCGCCGGAAACTGGGTGCGGCCCGGCGCCATCGTGCTGGAGCGCACGCTGGCTGAAGCGCTCGGCGCCAGGGTCGGCGACCGGGTCACGCTGGACGGCCGCCGGTACACGGTGACCGGGATCGCCGTCACAGCGGCGAGCGCGCCCTATCCGAACATGTGCTTCCCGCCCGGCGGCAACTGCGTGTTCGACCGTCCGGACAGTCAGGCGCTCTCAGCCGTCAGCATCGGGCTGGCGTGGGTCACGCAGGCGGACGCTCGCTCGCTGGCCTCGGCCGCGGCACCGCTGGCCTACGTGCTGGACCTGAAGCTCAGGGACCCGGCCACAGCGCAGCAGTTCGCCAGCCAGTACGCCGGCGCACACCGGCTACCGGGCGCCGGCGGCCTGACTTCCTGGCAGAGCATCGCTTACAACGATGGCCTGCTCGTGCAGGACGAGCAGCAGGTTCTGACGCCCGGTGCCTGGCTGCTCGGGCTGCTGGCGGTGGCCAGCGTGGCCGTCCTGACCGGCGGCCGGATGTCAGAGCAGGAGAGCAGGGTCGGGCTGCTGAAGGCTGTCGGCGGCACGCCTGGCCTTATCGCGCTGGTGCTGCTGGCAGAGAACGTGGCCGTGTCCCTTGTCGCTGCCGCCGTCGGCTTGTGCGCTGGCTGGCTGGCTGCGCCGCTGATCACCAGTCCCGGCGCTGCGCTCGTCGGCGCGCCTGGCGCGCCGTCGATAACGGCCGCGGACGCCGGGCTCGTCGTCGTGGTCGCGCTCGTCGTAGCGCTGGCGTCGACCCTCGTTCCCGGCATCCGGGCCGCCAGGGTCGCGGCCGTGGCAGCGCTGGCAGAGCAGGTCCGCCCACCGCGGCGGCGGGGCACGCTGATCCGGGTTTCCCGGCGGCTGCCCGCGCCGCTGCTGCTCGGACTGCGCGTGATCGCGCGCCGGCCTCGCCGCGGCGTGCTGACCGCCGCGAGCGTCGCGGTCACCGTGACCGGCCTCGTCGCCGTGCTGGCCTTCCACGCCACGGCCGACGCCTGGCTCAGCCGGGCGTCGGCCGGGCTGGGCAATCCGGTGGTCGACCGGGACGAGCAGATGCTCGTGGTGCTCACCGTCGCGCTCGTGGCCCTGGCGGCGCTGAACGCGATCGTCACCGCCTGGGCGACCGTGCTTGAGACGCGGCGAACCTCCGCGCTGACCCGCGCGCTCGGAGCGTCGCAGCGACAGGTCACCTCGGGCCTCGTAGCAGCCCAGCTGCTGCCCGCGCTGACCGGCGCGGTGCTCGGCATCCCGCTGGGCATCGGCCTGTTCGCGCTCGCTAACGGCGGGGGAGCGCGGGTGACGATCATCCCGCCAGCCTGGTGGCTGGCCGCCGCGGTGCTCGGGACGATGCTCGTGCTGGCCGCGCTCACCGCGGTCCCGGCTCGGATCGGCGCGCAGCGACCCATCGCTCCCGTCTTGCGGGCCGAGACCACCTGATCCTCGTCACGGGCTCAGCCGGTGCAGGTCGCGCGGGAACAGCCGCACCTGCCGGACGTTGGCCGCGCCGGTCAGCCGGGCAGTCCAGCGCTCCAGCCCGATCGCGAACCCGCCGTGCGGCGGCATGCCGTGGGAGAACACCTGCAGGAAGCCGGCGAACGGCGCGGCGTCCATGCCGCGCGCGGCCAGCGCCTGGAGGTAGTCCTCGTGCCGGTGCAGCCGC
>DAHVAN010000168.1 GCA_027314595.1 Actinomycetota bacterium
CGCCCGCGCCGGGCGCCCCGGCCTGCGCCGCCGCCGGGCAGCCCGCGGTCACGGCCGGGCCCGGGGCCCGTACCGTGTCCGGGAACTGGCGGCTGCGCCATGAGGGGGACTCCTGCCTGACGAGAGAGGGAGACTCGAGCGGATACGCTCTGATATTCGAATCATATCACAACCGGCGACAAGAAACCGCCACTACGAGCTATCAAAAATGGCCGCATGCACCTGGCTCATGTCCCGCGGCCCCGGGGGCTGCGGGGCTGCGGGGCTGCGGGGACGGATGCGGCCGGTGGGCTGGCTTTCCCGGCCCGGCTTCCGGGCCGCGCAGTCATGGCGGCAGTTGCGTGATCGAGGTGACGAGGGATCTTGGTGGCCCTATTCGTTCGGTGCGGCGGGCCCGCACGCCCGCATTCCCGGGCGGCCGTGCCCGCGCGGCTACCGGCCTGGGCGCCCGGTCCCGCGGTCAGCGGCCCGGTCGTGACACGGGAGCCAGCCGTGGCCAGATAGCCGCACAAGACGAAGACTTTCCGCAATGTATGGCGTTCCGGCTGTCCTGGAGCCTGTTGCGGGACGGCTTTGCGCTAGCCCGGGATCCTGGTGGCCTATTCGTCCGGTGTGGCCCACTTTACGCATAAAAAATACCAACGAATGGGGCAAAACGGGCGCGAAAGTGGTCATTTCATGGAGGAAGTGGACGCGTGGGGCTGGACGGGCGGCTGAGGCGAGGCGGACATTTACCCGGACGGCCCGCCCGGCCGGGTCCCGCTCGCCCCATGCGCTGACTTGCGCCACGCCGGCCACCGCCGGATCGGGCCGGGTTCCCGCAACAGGCCCCCTGACAGCCGCAACGCCGCATTTCGTCGGCGGCCCGGCTGGCGCGAACTCCTGTGCCACTAGCGCCTCACCCGGGACCGCCGCTTTCACGTAGGCGCGCCGCGTCGGCGCTTCCCCGGCATTCGCGCGCCCGGATTACGGCATTTGCCCGTTACGCGCCGGCACCGGGCGCCCGCCGGCGGCCTTCAGAGGCTGGCGCCAACGAGGGTCGTCAGGTCGGCAAGGCGGCACGAGTAGCCCCACTCGTTGTCGTACCAGCCGAACACCTTGACCAGCGGCCCGGACGCCGACGTGAGCTCGGAGTCGAACACGCACGAGGCGGTGTTCCCGATGATGTCCCGCGACACCAGCGGCGAGGTGCTGTAGCGCAGCACCCCGGCCAGCCGGCCGTAGGCGGCCCGGCGGAACGCCTCGTTGACCTCCTCGGCGGTCACCGGGGCCGCGAGCAGGACGGCCAGGTCGGTCAGCGACCCGTCCTCGACGGGGACGCGGACCGCGACGCCGTCCAGCTTGCCCTTCAGGGCCGGGATCACCTCGCCGGTCGTCCGCGCGGCGCCGGTCGTGGTCGGCACGATGTTGGCGGCCGCGGAACGGGCGCGCCGCAGGTCCTTGTGCGGGCCGTCGAGCAGCATCTGGTCGCTGGTGTAGGCGTGCACGGTCGTCATGAACCCGCGCTCGATCCCGAACGCGTCGTGGAGCACCTTGGCCATCGGCGCCACGCAGTTCGTGGTGCACGAGGCGTTGGAGATCACCTCGTGGCGCACGGGATCGTAGGTGTCGTCGTTGACGCCCATCACGATGGTCGCGTCCACGCCCTTGCCCGGCGCGGCGATGACGACCTTCTTCGCGCCGCCCTTCAGGTGCAGCGCCGCCTGCTCCCTGGTGCGGAACTTGCCGGTCGACTCCACCACGACGTCCGCGCCGAACTGGCCCCAGTCGATCTCCGCCGGGTCGCGCGTCGTGAGCACCGGGATGTCCCGGCCGTCGACGCTGATCGCGCCGGCGGAGTGCCCGACGACCCGCCGCAGCCGCCCGTACGTGGAGTCGCACTGCAGCAGGTGCGCGAGCGTGCCCGCGTCGGTGATGTCGTTGACCGCGACGACCTCCAGGTCGGTGCGCTGCAGCGCATACCGCGTGAACGCCCGCCCCACTCGCCCGAAGCCGTTGATTCCTACCCTTGTGACCATCGCAGATCCTTCCTCAGTGGGCCGCGTTCACGTTCCAGTTCAGCCCATGCCGGGCTCCTGGCGGTACGGACGAACCGGTCCCTTCCTGAAGGCCCAAGGTCCTGTCGCCGGTCCTGTCTCCGGACCCGCCCGCCGGTCGGGCGGCACGCGGTCAGCGCGGGGTGATCTTGATGACCGACCAGTCGTACTGACGGGCGGCCTCCTTGAGCTCGGACATCGTGGGCATCGCGGCGTGGGCTGGCGAGATGCCCAGGCGATGCCCGGCCCTGGGCCAGCCCAGGCGGTCGATGATCTGCCGGTAGGCGACCGCCACCGACGCCGGGTCCTCGTGCAGGCGGGCGCGCACGCGGCGCCGGCGCCCGTGCCAGGTCACCTCCACGTCTTTGGAGTCGCGCAGGTTAAGCCGCCAGCGGTCGGCGGTGACGACGGTCAGCTGGCCGTCGATGTCCGTGAAGCTGACCGGGATGGTGTACTCCCGGCCGGTCTTGCGGCCGGTCACGTGCAGCAGCAGGACGCCGGGGTCGAGCAGCGCGTGCAGCGGCGAGCGCAGCAGCGTCCGCACGACCGGGTTGGCGAGCCTGATCAGGACCCGGGGGGGCCCCCTTGGCTCGATGGCGGTGGTCATCGTGCAGCACCTCCCATGCGATCAGCGTGCTCGGCCAGCGGCCGGGCCGGCAGGGACCATGGCCGGCTGCCCGGTCCCTAACTGGAGGAGGTTCCGCGCCGGCGGGGCGGCCGCGTTCGCCAGGCGCAGGTGGCGGGCCGAGTAGCGGCGCAGGGCCCGCAACTGGGACGGGGTGAGCCGGTCGCAGACATGGTTCCAGTGCAGGCTCACCCAGTCGCCGGGACCCAGGCCGGTGACGAAACCGGCCGCGACCTGGCACGGGACCGGCGGGCCCAGAGCGATTTCCCGGCCGTCCCAGGTCAGCGGGCAGCGCGCGACCACGAGCGGATCCGCGGTGACGACCCGGCCCCAGCTGATCCGGCAGCTGTCGAGGACGTGCAGGGATGGTTCGGTGTGGCCGTCGCGCAGCAGGCCGGTCCAGGGGTAGACGCAGAACACGTGGAAGCTGTGGTGCGGCACGGCGCCAGCGCCGATCGTCGCGGCGATCGGCTCCCAGGCGCGCCCGGCCTGGCGGCGGAACCTGTCGTCCAGGTACGTACCGTAGCCGGCGAGCCGCGCGTTCTCCAGCAGGCTGCTGCCGACCCAGTAGGCCCCGACGACACGGGCGTCCAGCGGGTCGTCGATGCCGTTCGCGGCCGCGATGAGCCGCAGGTACGGCCAGGCGCCGGCGAACCGGGCGGCCAGGGCGGCCAGGCCGGGATCGGTCACGCCCGCCACGGCATACTCACGCAGCGCAGCACTGTCCGCCGGGCCGCAAAGCCCCCGCTCGTTCGGGGGAAAAGCGTAGCGAGTGAAAAGCAGCGGGCCAGTGCTCACCGGACGCCAGCCAGTGCGGGGCCTTTGCTCCCGCGCGCGGCCACCAGCAGGAGCAGGGCGGCCCCGGCCGCGACGAGCGCCAGGCCAGGCCATTGCGGCGCCAGGGCCTTGCTGCCCGACTGCAGCAGCGCGGTGATGATGGCGCCGGGCACGAGCAGCGCCGTCACGTCGATCGCGCCGGCCCGCGCGAGAGCCGCGTACCAGGTGCCGACGTAGGCGGCCAGGATCAGGCCGGTTGCGATCGCCCACGACCACTGGTGCCAGCCGGCCGCGGTGAGCTCGGCCCATTTCGTGGTCGCGAGCGTGTAGCCGATCAGGATGACCACGCCGCCGCCCATCCTGGCGGTGGCCACGGTGAGCGCGGACAGTTCCGGCAGCAGCCTCCTGGCCACCACGGTCTCGGCGGCCCACAGCAGGGTGGCCGCGAGGATCATCGCCTCGCCCGCGCCCAGGCCGATGCCGCCTGTGCCGCCGCCGAGCAGCGCCTGCCCCCAGACCAGGCCGGCGATCGCGGCCACGTGCCACAGGGTCAGCCGCTCGCGCAGCAGCGGCACCGCGAGCAGCGCGACCCAGATCACCAGGGTCTTCTGGATGAAGGCGGCGTTGGCCGAGGCGACCCGGGCCAGGCCCTCGAAGAACAGCACGAACGGGACGCTGCCGCCGATGACGGCCACGGCCGCCAGGCCCGCCCAGTGCGCCGGGCGGCGCGGGCGGACGAGGCCTTCGCCTGGCGCGTGCCTGGTGACGAGGGCGAGCACGACGGCGAGCACGACGGCGGCGACGAGGTTCTTCGCCGTGGTGTAGGCGGCCGCGCCGCCTACGGCGCCGCCCCACGCGCGGACCCCGAAGGAGTTGACGTAAACGGACACGCCGCTGATGACGGCCGCGGCGAGGGCAAGCGCCAGGCCGGTGCGGGTTCTCATGAGGAGTCCTCCTGTGCGTCGATGATCCGCAGCACGTAGCCCGAATGGACGGCGACGGTGTCGCCGACGCCGGCTTCCGGGCAGGTGAGAAGGCAAGCGACGAGGACCTCGGTGGCGCCGGTATCGACGAGCGCCATCAGCACGCCCTGGTCCTGGCGTATCCCGGTGACTACGCCGGTCATCCCCAGGCACATGGCTCAGACATCTGCCTTCAGCTCTTTGAGCAGCAGGCTGGTCACGTGCTCCACCGCGGCGCGGGCCTGCGGCGACAGGCTGGCGCCGATCGCGAACGTGGCCCCCTCGATGCCGAAGCCGGCCAGGTGGCGGGGCATGCGGCCGAGCGCGCGGGCCAGCTCGACGACGTCGGCGAGGCTGAACGTGTGCGTGCCAGGATGCCGGAACTCATCGGTCAGCATGTTCGCGGCGTCGAACTGGTATACGGCGCCCGGCCTTCCCCCGGTGCGGACCGCGTCCACCACGTACACCTGCGCGGCGCCCGTCCACGTGTCCAGCAGCGCCAGCTGGTCGCCCACCAGCTCCCGCACGGTGACCTCGCCTGGCCTGGTGGCCTCGCGTATGCGCCGCGCGACCGCCAGGCCAGCCGCGTCGTCGCCGCGGTCCGGGTTTCCGATGCCGATCACGAGGATCATGGCTGTCTCACCGCCCTTGCCTGGCGGGGGCTCCGGTCAGCCGCAGGTCGAGGAAGTGCGCCGCGCAGGAGATGCACGGGTCGTGGTTGCGGACCGCCTGCTCGCACTCGCGGGTCAGCCGCTCATGGTCCAGGTCCGGGGCGAGCCGGGCGGCGGCGAAGTCGCGCAGGTCGGCCTCGATGGCTCGCTGGTTCTGCGAGGTCGGCGGCACGATCTTCGCGTCGGTGATGGTTCCGTCCGCGGTGATCGCGTACCGGTGGTAGAGCAGGCCCCGGGGGGCTTCGGTGCAGCCGTACCCGGTGCTGTCCCGCGGCGCGACGTCGACGGCCGGCGGATCGGGCGGGGTGTAGCCGTCTATCAGGCGGAGCGCTTCGCCGCAGGCGAAGAGCAGTTCGACCGCGCGGACGACGATGCTCCGGAACGGGTTGGCGCAGGTTTCCCCGAGCCCGGCGGCACGTGCCGCGCTCCGCACCCCGGCGGGCAGGCGGGCGAAGTTCAGGCTGTAGCGGGCCATCGGGCCGGTCAGGTAGGTCCTGCCGTCAAGCACCGAGTGCAGGGCCGTGGAGTGGTCCACCTGGAACTCGGTGAAGTGGCTGTCGTAGTCGGCCGGCCCGATGTCCAGGCCGCTCGTCGCGCAGATGCGCCCTTCGGTGATCGGGTACTCGCCCGGGTGGCGCAGCGCGACGAACTCGTAGTCGCGGTCGAAACCGGGAAAGTCGAACGCGGCCACCCAGGAGACGGTCGCCTCGGCGTCCGCGCGGGCCTGCTCGAGCATCGGGATCAGGCTTCGCAGCTCCCCGGGGGCGGGAGCGCGGTAGAAGCCGCCGGTCCTGACGTTGACCGGGTGGACGGCGCGGCCGCCGATCACTTCCATCAGCCGGTTGCCGGCCTTCTTGATCCTCAGTCCGCGGCTGACGATGTCCGGGTGATCGCGGGCCATGTGGATGCCGCTTTCATAGCCGAGGAAGTCCGGCGCGTGCAGCAGGTACACGTGCAGCGCGTGGCTCTCGATCCACTCGCCGCAGTAGAGCAGCCGGCGCAGCGCCCTGATCTCGTCGGTGACGGTCACCCCGCACGCGTCCTCGATGGCCTGGCAGGCGCTCATCTGGTAGGCGACCGGGCAGATGCCGCAGATGCGGGCGGTGATGTCGGGCGGCTCGGTGTACTGTCGGCCGCGCAGCATCGCCTCGAAGTACCGGGGCGGCTCGTAGATGTCGAGCCGCGCCCGCGTCACCCGGCCGTCGTGCACGACGATCTCCAGGCCCCCCTCCCCCTCCACGCGGCCCAGGGCGGGCGAGCTGATGCGCCGGCTACCGTGAGTCATCGCTGGCTGCCTCCTCATCGGCTGCCGCCGCCGCGGCGGCCCGGAACGGCTCGGCGGCGGCGGTGAACGCACTGAACGCCCTGGTCAGGGCGGGCCCGTCCGCGCCGAGCTCGCGCCAGCGGGCGGACAGCGCCGCCGTGTTCGGCGACTCCATCGGGCCGAAGCAGCCGTAGCAGCCGCGGCCGACCGCCGGGCACAGCGCGCCGCAGCCGGCCTGGGTCACCGGCCCGAGGCATGGCGTGCCGCCGGCCACGAGCACGCAGGTCCGCCCGGCGCGCTTGCACTCGATGCACACGCTGTGCCCGCGCACGTTGGGCCGACGGCCGGCCAGGAGCGCGGCGATCACCTCGATGAGCTGCTCCTTGGACACGGGGCAGCCGCGGAGCTCGAAGTCGACGGGCACGTGGTCGGCGATGGGCGTAGAGGTGCGCAGCGAGCGGATGTACTCCGGGTGCGCGTACACGACCGGGGCGAGGTCGCCCGTGAAGTTCCGCAGCGCCTGGATGCCGCCCGCGGTGGCGCAGGCGCCGATCGTGACGAGATAGCGGGAGGCGGCGCGGACCCGCTTGATGCGCTGGGCGTCGGACGCGGTGGTGATGGATCCCTCGACGACCGACAGGTCGTACGGCCCCGGTTCCACCAGGGTTGACGCCTCGGTGAACGAGGCGACGCGCACCGACCCGGCGATGGCGAGCAGCTCGTCTTCGCAGTTCAGGAGCGTGAGCTGGCAGCCGTCGCAGGAGGCGAACTTCCACACCGCCAGGGTCGGCCGCTCTGGCGCCGGCCTGGCGGGTGCCGGCCTGGCGGGCGCCGGCCTGGCGGGCGCCATCGCTCACACCTCCCTGATGGCGAGCCAGCGGGCCAGCTGCCGGTAGCTGACGACGGGACCGTCCCGGCAGAGCAGGAACGGCCCCAGCTGGCAGTGCCCGCACATCGCCACCGCGCACCGCATGTTGCGCTCCATGGACAGGTACACCCGGTCGTCCGCGACGCCGGCCGCCAGCAGCGCCCGGACCGTGAACCGCATCATCACCTCGGGCCCCACCACGAAGGCGGTCGTCGCCCGCGGGCCGAACGGCGCCCGCTCGACCAGGTCGGGGACCACGCCGACGTTGCCGCGCCAGTCCCGGGCCGCCGTGTCAACGGTGAGGTCCACGTCCAGGTCGAAGCGGGCGCGCCAGGCGCTCAGCTCGTCGGTGAACAGCAGGTCGCCGGGGGTCCGGGCGCCATAGAGCAGCACGACGCGGCCGAAGCGGTCCCGGCGGCCGAGCGCGGCGTAGATCGCCGGGCGAAGCGGCGGCAGCCCGATGCCGCCCGCGACGATGACCAGGTCGCCTCCTTCGGCGGCGGCGACCGGCCATGACGTGCCGTAGGGGCCGCGGACGCCGACCCGCTGCCCGGGGCGCAGCGCGCACAGGGCGCGGGTGACCGGGCCGACATCGCGGATCGTGTGCAGCACGTGGCCCGTGTCCGCCGGATCGCCGCTGATCGAGATGGGCACCTCGCCGATGCCCGGCTGGTACAGCATGTTGAACTGGCCGGGCAGGAACTCGAACGGTCCTTCCGGCGTGAGGCCGAGCGTCACCACGCCTGGCGCTTCCAGGCGGGTCTGGCTCACCTGCCAGGACGCCGGCTCGATCCACGACCGCGGCGGCCGGGCCTGGACGGTGTCAGCGGTGCCGGGCATGGCCGTACACGTCAAGCAGTTGCAGCCGGGTGGCCTGCAGCCGGTTCGCTGACAGGCCGGCGAACCGGCGCATGAGCTCGTAGCCGAGCCGCGGGTCGTCCGCGCACTTGCCGCGCAGGCACGTGCCGTCCATGCTGACGGCCAGGACCCGCTCGATGGCCCGCCCGTCGAACTCCCAGCGGTGCGGCTCGATCAGCCAGGAGAACCCGGCCACGTCCCCCTCGCCGAGCGTCTGCACGATCAGCGCGCCGCCGTCCGCGCCGGGGGCGGCGATCTCCAGGGCGAGCTTGCCGCGGCGGATCAGGTAGAACGTGTTCGCCGGCTCGCCCTCGCGGAACAGGAAAGCGCCGGCGGGGAATGCCACGGTTGACGCGCACCCGGCGATCAGGGACAGGTAGTCCGGGTCGAGCCCGGCGAAGAATCTCTGGGCGCGCAGTGTCGGCTCAAGAGTGTGGTGCTGCAATTCCGGCGACCTCCTCAGTGATGTCGATCCCGGCCGGGCACCAGGTGATGCACCGGCCGCACCCCACACAGCCGGGGGTACCGAACTGGTCCTGCCAGGTGGCGAGCTTGTGGGTCAGCCATTGCCGGTACCGGGAACGGGCCGAGACCCGGGCCGCGCCGCCATGCAGGTAGGAGTGGTCCACGGTGAAGCACGAGTCCCAGGAGCGGCGCCGTTCAGGGTTGCCCCCCGGGTCGCCGCTTGACAGCCCGGAGACGTCCTCGACGCTGAAGCAGAAGCACGTCGGGCAGACCATCGTGCAGTTCCCGCAAGTCAGGCAGCGCGCCGCCACGTCGTCCCAGCGGGGATGGCCGTAGCTTTCCGTGAGCAGCTCGCGCAGGTCGCCCCCGGGCATCGCGCGGCCCATGGAGGCGGCGGCGCGCTCGGCGGCCGCGCTCGCGGCGGCGATGTCACAGGCGCGCGCCGTCTGGCATTCCACGTCGTCGAGGACCCGCGCGCCGCGCGCGGTTCCCGGTTCGGCGAGGAACCGGTGACCTTCGGCGCCGAGCAGTTCGGTGAGCGCGATGTCAAAGCCCGACCTGGCACGCGGCCCGGCGTCCATCGAGGCGCAGAAGCAGGTGCCCGCCGGCTGCCCGCAGTTCACCGCGACGATGAACGCGCCATCGCGGCGGCCCTGGTACTGCCGGTCCTTGCGCCCGCCGCCGAGGAAGACCCGGTCCTGGATCGCGATCGCGGCCAGCTCGCAGGCGCGCGCCCCGATGAACGCGAACGGCTTGTCCGGCGGGCGCTCGGGTGGCAGCAGCCTGGCATGCGGCGGGAACAGGTATCTCTTCCACGAATGCGGGCCCACGGCGTAGCCGAAGAGGGCGCCGTCATCCCTCCTGCGCAGCCGGTAGGTTCCGGGTCGCTGCTCGTCGGTCCATCCGGCCGGCAGGTCGGCCGCCGAGCCGATCTCGTCATAGCAGATCACGCCGTCCCTGACGACAGGCCCGACGAGGCGGAAGCCCCGCCGCGCGATGGCGCCGAGCAGCTGGTCCAGGGCGCTGGCCCGGAAGACGGCCGGATCGTTCACCCCTTCAGTCCACGCCAGCCGGGGCACCGCACGGTACGGGCGAACCTCCCAGGCCGCCGGGCCTAACGTCCCGGCGCCCCGGGCAGGCTAGCCGATCATGATCGTGAGCTCGCCGGGAGGGCGGCGGGCGGTGCTCGCCGCGGCGTCGGCCCGGCCGAACTGCAGCAGCATCTGAGGGTTGCCAAGCAGCGCGAGCTTGTCCCGGATCAGCGCGCGGGTGACCGCGTCTTCCAGGGGCTGCGTGTGCAGGCTGGCGAACACCCACATGCTCGCCGCGTGCAGCAGCAGCCGCTGCAGGGCCTGCCCCGCTCGCAGCCAGTCCGCCCTGCGGTCACCTGCCGTGAGCACGATCGCGGTCGCGGCCGGCGGTGCCCCTCCCCCGGGCAGCCGGGCAAGACCGCGGCCCAGGTCGAAGTCCCGCTGCCGCAGCCGCGCGGACATCGGCGGCTGGCGGGCGAGCGCGGTCGCGGGTATGCCTTCCCTGGCTCCGCCCGCCGCCCTCGCGGTCCATCTCCTGATCTCGGCCCTGGCACGGGGATCGAGGTCGCCCCTGCGGGCGGCGGCGACTATCCAGGCGACCCGCTCGAAGGCGGGCCCCACGCCGACGAGCGCCAGCGTCGATCCCTCGGTCAGCGCGTCATGCTGCAGGCCCGCCAGGAGCCCGGGCGGCAGCGGGCCCGGCAGGAACGGGCCGCGATGGGTGTGACGGTGCGGCACGGCCGCGAGCATCCGCTGTTCCAGCGGGTTCATCGGCACCTGCGCGCCGATGCCGACGCTGGCGAGCAGCCGCAGCCGTCCCGGGTCAGGCAGCAGGCGGACCACGGGCTGGTAGCCGAGCGACCGCACGGCCAGCCGCAGGCCGAACAGCGCCGCCCCGCAGCTGATCAGCATTTCCCTGCCCAGCGGATCGGTCCGCAGCTTGCGGCGGGGATCGGACCACAGCTCGACCGCCGCCGGGCCGATCCGGAACTGCCACGGCTGGGTGTTGTGCACCGACGGGGCGCGCGCCGCCGTGGCTATCAGGTACTGGGCATGGCTGGCGAGCAGTCGCGCATGGCCGGCCGCGCTCGCGGTCGTGGCGTCCGTGGGCAGGGTCATGCCACGATGATCAGCATCGCCTGTGAGGCTGCTCAGGGGCTTTCGCCGGCTAGCCGGGCCGGCCAAGGTCCCTAGCCGGGCGGTCACGGTCACCGCTCAGCGTCCCGCCGCTCACGACACCTGGAGACGTCGGCGCCGCGGCTGGCCGTCCTTGAGCGGTCGATCTTCGTGGCGTCCGCGATCCGCCAGGCGGACGGCGTCAGCTACACCGCGTACCGGGTCACCTGACCGCGGCGTTTGCCTATCGGGCGCCACGGCGTCAGGGCCCGCTCGCCGACGGCACGGCCGCCAGCTCGCCCATGGCGGCCCGGACCCTGGCCGCGTCGGCGCCGCAGCCCATGGACTCGAACAGCGACAGCGCCCTGGCGTACTGCCTGCGGGCGGGAGCGGCGCGGGCCTCGGCCCGGTGAGTGTTCGCTATGCCCTCGAGCGCGTCGGCTTCGTCTCGCCGCTCCACTAGGTAGACGCCTACCACCCGGCCGTGCCGTATGCCCGCGACGCCCCCGCGACCAGGCGCCGCAGCTCGGCTTCGCGGCCGGTGAACGAGTCGATGTCGCGGGGCAGCATCCGCGGCACCGGCCGCGCGTGCCGCGCGTGCCGGCGGCCATGGGGGTCACGTGACCGGGGCGCCTGCGCATCTGGCCCGGTAGAACCGGGGCAGCCGCGCATCTGGCCCAGAACGCGGATCCGGGCCGGGATGGCGCCGAGCATGAGCGATAGTTGACGGGTGGAAGGGCTGGCGGGACAGGCTCGCGCCTTGCCGCGGCTCGTCGCCAGTGACCTGGACGGGACGATCATCCGCGGCGACGGGACGATCTCGGAGCGGACGGTTGCCGCGTTCGCCCGGGTTGAGCAGGCCGGAGCGCGCTTCGTGCTCGTCACCGGGCGGCCGCCGCGGGTAATGGGGCGGATCGCGGCGGCCTTCGGGCACCGCGGGACGGCGATCTGCTCCAACGGGGCGATGAGCTACGACATGCGCTCGGACACGGTGACCGCCGGGCGGCTGATCGCGCCGGCCGACCTGGCCGCGGCGGCATGGGCACTGCGCGAGGCGATCCCCGGCATCGGGATCGCGGTCGAGTACCCGGACGGGCGCGCCGCCGACGAGGTCTTCACGGCGATCTCGTTCGACAGCGACCTGTCCATCCCCCGGCCGGGCGACGAGGCGCTGCTCGGCCGGCCCGCCGCCAAGCTGCTCGGCCGCCACCTGCAGTACAGCCCGGACGAACTGCTCGCGCTGGCCGAACCGGTGCTCGACGGGCTGGTCAGCGTCTCGCACTCCAACGGCAATGGCCTCATCGAGGCCAGCGCCGTCGGCGTCAGCAAGGCCACCGCGGTCGCCGAATTCGCCGAGCGGTTCGGAGCGGGGCCGGAATCGGTCATGGCGTTCGGCGACATGCCGACCGACCTGCCGCTGATGTGCTGGGCCGGGACCTCCTGCGCGGTGGCCAACGCGCACCCCGACGTCCTCGCCGCCGCCACCGTCGTCATCGGCAGCAACGACACCGACGGCGTGGCGGAGTACCTGGAAGTGCTCTTCGCGTGATCGCGGGCCGCCGCGACCGGCATCGCGCGGCGGCCGGTGACCGGGGGCAGGCGCCACCTGCCGTTCGGGGGACCGGGAGGCGTCGACGGCATCGGCGGGGGTGCGGACCGGGCAGATCAGCCGGAGCGGGACCTCACCTGTTCAGCTTTGCCCGCCAGTCCGCCGGGACCCGGCCGGCCGGGCCAGGGACCGGCTGGCCGACGGGATGGTGCTGCGGCGCGGCAAGGTCAGGGCCCGTCTCGTAGTAGGCCTCGTCCGGGTAGGACCAGAACCAGTTCTCCCCCGGCTCGAAGCTGCGGATCACCGGGTGGCCGGTTTCCGTCGCATGCCTGGTGGCGTGCTGGGACGGGGAGTTGTCGCAGCAGCCGATGTGCCCGCACTGGGCGCAGCGGCGCAGGTGCAGCCACCACCCGCCGGCCGCGTCGCACTCGGCGCATCCGGTGCCGCTCGGGACGGCGGCCGGGTCGACGCCCTTCAGCTCGGTCATGATCACGCATCACCCTTCGGGAGCGTCCGGAGCGTCCGGAGCGTCGGCGGTCTCGGCGGACTCGGGAGCGGGCGCCTCGAGCGGAAGCCGCACCTGAAAGCGGGTGTCGCCGGGCCGGGATTCCACGCGCATGGCGCCGTGGTGCCTGTTCACCACGATCCGCCAGCAGATGTCCAGTCCCAGGCCCGTCCCCTCGCCGACCGGCTTGGTGCTGAAGAACGGCTCGAAGATGCGCTCCCGCAGTCCGGGCGGGACGCCTGAGCCGGTATCGCGGACCTCGACGAGCACCTGGCCGCCGTCCCTGGCGGTGCGCAGGGTGAGCGTGCCGGCGCCGCGCATCGCGTGCACCGCGTTGTCGATCAGGTTCGTCCAGACCTGGTTGAGCTCGGCGGCGTAGGCGGGGATCTTCGGCAGGGCGCGGTCGTAGTCCTTGTGCACCGTCACGCCGGCACCGAGCTTGGCCGACATCATGAGCACCGTGGAATCGAGCAGGTCGTGCACGTCGACGACCTGGAACGGGGCACGGTCGAGCTGGGAGTACTGCCTGGCGGCGCCGAGCAGCGTCGAGATCCTGGTGGCGGCGTCCTCGATCTCGTTCATCAGCAGTTCGGTCTCGACCGTGTAGTTCAGCCAGCGCAGCGCCGGCTCGAGCATGTCGTCGCCGACCGTGTCCCGCACCTGGCCGAGCCATTCGGCGGCCAGCCCGGCCTGGACGAAGGTCGGCGCGAGCTGCCAGCCGTCGGGAATCCCGCGGCCGGAGAGCCAGTCGCTGAGCTCGTCCTCGGCGTCGGACGTGGCGAGCGGGTCGAGCTTGGGCGCCTTCGGCACCTTCTCCACCGCGCGCTGCTGCAACTCGATCAGGTTCTCCAGGGTGGCGCGCTCGTACCGGCCGCCGGCCAGCAGGCGGAGCTTGCCGCGCATCGCCGCCACCCGCTCGCGCAGCGCCGACGTCGCCCGCACCGCGGCCGCGGCCGGGTTGTTCAGCTCGTGGGTCAGGCCCGCCGTCAGCGAGCCGAGGGCGAGCAGCCGTTCCCGCGCGCCGACTGCCTCGCGTGTCCTCCTGTTGCCGAAGAACAGCCCCTCCAGCAGGTGCACCGCCATCGGGAACCACTCGTTCACGATCCGCGCGAAGGAATCCGAGCCCAGGACGAAGAACCGGGACGGCACGGTGGCGCGCATCGAGTTCTGGTAAACCTGCGGCATCCGGTCGCCCAGGTACGCCTGGAACGCCCCGCCGTACACACCGCGCTGGCTGGTCCTGCTGATCTCGACGTCGTCGCCGCCGACCTTCCGCGACATGACGACGGTGCCTTCGATCATCACGTACAGGCAGGCGGCCGGGTCGCCTTCGGTGTAGATGAGACCGGGGCCGATCTTCTCCACCCGGCCCTCGCGGCACAGCCGCGCCAGCTGGTCGTCATCGAGCTTTTCGAACAGGAACAGGGAGCGCAGTTCTGCGGGGTCGCAGACGACGGGTGTCACCTCGCGCGGCGCGGTCATCGCACCTCCAGGTACCGGTGTACGAGCATGACGGCCATGGCGCCCTCCCCCACCGCCGAGGCGACCCGCTTGGCGGACTCGGCCCGCACGTCACCCACCGCGAAGATGCCGGGCACGCTGGTCTCCAGGTGGTAGGGCGGGCGGTCGAGCGGCCATTCGGACAGCTGGTCCGCGGACAGGTCGGGGCCGGTCAGCACGAAACCGCGCTGGTCGCGGACCACCGCGTCGTCCAGCCAGCCGGTACGCGGCGCCGCGCCGATGAAGATGAACAGCCGCTGGGCGTCCACCGTCTCGGTGCGCCCGGTGCTGGTGTCGCGCAGCCGCAGCCGCTCCAGGTGGCCGTCGCCGAGAGCCTCCGCCACCTCGGTGCAGCTACGGACCGCGATGTGCCCGATGCCGGCGATCTGCTGTATGAGGTAGTAGGACATGGACTGCTCGAGCGACGCGGCGCGCACAAGCATGGTCACCGACCTGGCGTACTTGGCCAGGTTGACGGCGGCCTGCCCGGCCGAGTTGGCCCCGCCTACGACGTAAACGTGCTCGTCCTGGCACTCCACGGCCTCGGCGAGCGCAGCGCCGTAGTAGATGCCGCACCCTTGCATCCGCTCGCAGCCCGGCGATTCGAGCGTCCGGTAGGCCACGCCGGTGGCGAGGATGACAGCCTTGGCGTCGATCGCGCTGCCGTCGGACATCCGCACCGTGCGGGCCGCGCCGTTCACCTCCAGGGCGATCGCCTCGCAGGTGGTCAGCAGCTCGGCGCCGAACTTGACGGCCTGGCGCCTGGCCCGCTCGGTGAGCTGCCCGCCGGTGAGCCCGTCGGGGAAGCCGAGGTAGTTCTCGATCCGGGAGCTCTGCCCCGCCTGGCCGCCGGTCGCGTACTTCTCCACAAGCAGCGTGCGCAGCCCCTCGGAGGCCCCGTAGACGGCCGAACCGAGCCCCGCGGGGCCGCCGCCGATCACGACCAGGTCGTAGAAGTCCCGCTCCGGCGAGGTCGACAGGCCCACGCGGCTGGCGACCTCGCCGGCCGTCGGGTTGATGAGCGCGTCGCCGTCCACGGTGATCACCACGGGCAGCTGGCGGTCGTCGGCGCCCGCGGCGTCGAGCAGCCGCTGCCCCTCCGGGTCGTCCACCGGATACCACTGGTAAGGCACCTGGTTGCGGGCGAGGAAATCGCGCATCCGGGAGGACGGGGCCGACCAGCGGTGGCCGACCACCTTGGTCTCCTTGACCGGCTTGCGCTCGTCCTTGCGCCAGGCCCGCAGCAGGTCGTCGACGACCGGGTAGAGCTTCTCCTCCGGCGGGTCCCAGGGCTTGAGCAGGTAGTGGTCCACGTCGGCGACGTTGATCGCGTCGATGGCGGCGTTCGTGTCCGCGTACGCGGTCAGCAGCACCCGCCTGGCGTACGGGAAGATGTCCATCGCCTGCTCGAGAAACTCGATGCCGTTCATCTGCGGCATCCGGTAGTCGGCGAGCATCACCGCGACCTGCTCGTCGCGCAGCTTCATCTGCCTGAGCGCATCGAGGGCGTCCGCGCCGGACTCGGCGCGGACGATCCGGCTGCGCTCGCCGTACTTGCGCCGCAGATCCCGGGAGACGGCCCGGGAAACGCCGGGATCGTCGTCCACGGTCATGATCACCGGCCGGACCTCGGTCGCGGTGGCTGGCACTGTCTAGCCCTCTCGGCCGGGAAGCTGCCACATGGCCCCATGGTAAACCGCGGCGGCGCGGCGGGCCGGCGGCGCGGGGCGGCGGCGCGGGGCGGC
>DAHVAN010000169.1 GCA_027314595.1 Actinomycetota bacterium
CAAACTACACACATAAGCCGGCGGGGCCGCCGGGAAGGCCACTGGGAACGGGTTCCATGCCGAACCCTTCGCTCACCGCAACGCGACCTCCCCGACTGCCATCCCAGAGCCTATCAAGGGGCGCAGGCCCCGGCGCAGGCCCCGGCGCCGGCGCCCGGCGACGGGACGCGACCGGCGGGCAGCCGCCATGTACCGTTCAGTAACTTGATCCGGAGCCTTGACCTTTATATGGTCTAGACCATAGGCAGTTGTGCCACTGCCTGCCCGGCACAGGGGCCAGGACAGGCGGCCGAGCCGGGTCGGACGCGGCCCTGGGCGACCCCCGGGGTCGGCGTCCGGTGTCCTGGTGTCCGATAATCTCCCGTGAGGGAGTGAGCAGGCGACCGAGGACGTTTGACCCAATATACGAGCGGCGACGGTGAGGAGATTTGGTCCTGTGAGCATTCGAGTCGGAATCAACGGGTTTGGGCGGATCGGCCGGAACTTCTGGCGCGCGGTGAACGCGGGGGACGGCGATCGCGGCATCGAGATCGTGGCGGCGAACGACCTGGGCGATGTCGCGACCATGGCGCACCTGCTCAAGTACGACACCGTGGTGGGCACGCTGCCCGAGCCGGTGACCGTCTCAGGCGACACGATCGGTGTTGGCGACAAGTCGATAAAGATCCTTGCCCAGCGCGACCCGGCCGTGCTGCCCTGGCGCGACCTCGGCGTGGACATCGTGATCGAGTCGACCGGGCTGTTCACCACGGGCCCGAAGGCGGCGGCGCACATCGAGGCGGGCGCGAAGAAGGTGATCATCTCCGCGCCGGCCAAGGAGGAGGACATCACGATCGTGATGGGGGTCAACGACGACAAGTACGACCCCGCGCGCCACAACGTGGTCTCCAACGCCTCGTGCACCACGAACTGCGTGGCGCCGATGGCCAAGGTGCTGCTGGAGAACTTCGGCATCGTCAAGGGCCTGATGACGACGGTGCACGCCTACACCCAGGACCAGAACCTCCAGGACGGCCCGCACAAGGACCTGCGCCGGGCGCGGGCCGCGGCGCAGAACATCGTGCCCACCTCCACGGGCGCCGCCAAGGCCACCGCCCTGGTGCTTCCCGAGCTCAAGGGCAAGATGGACGGCTACTCGCTGCGCGTCCCCGTGATCACGGGCTCGATCACCGACCTAGTGGTGGAGCTTGGCCGCGAGGTGACCAAGGACGAGGTCAACGCCGCGTACCGGGCCGCCGCCGACGGCTCGCTCAAGGGCATCCTGTACTACACCGAGGACCCGATCGTGTCCTCCGACATCGTGGGCTCGCCGGCCTCGTGCACCTTCGACGCGTCGATCACGATGGCCTACGGCAACCAGGTGAAGGTGTTCGGCTGGTACGACAACGAGTGGGGTTACTCCAACCGCCTCGCCGACCTGACCGCCCTCGTGGCGTCCCGGCTGGGATAGGCGATGCGCTCTATCGACGACATCGAGGTCGCCGGACGGCGGGTGCTGCTGCGCTGCGACCTGAACGTGCCGCTCGACAAGTCCGGGAGCGGCGCGATCACCGACGACGGGCGGATCCGCGCCAGCCTGCCGGTGATCCGCAAGCTGTCCGGCGCCGGCGCGCGGGTGGTGGTCATGGCCCACCTCGGCAGGCCGAAGGGCGACGACTTCGCGGCGCGCGCGGCCGGCGGCCCGTCGCTGCGGGTGGTGGCGGAGCGGCTCGGCGAACTGCTCGGCGGTTGCGTGGCGTTCGCGGCGGACCTGACGGGCCCGTCGGCGCAGGCGACCGCCGACGGGCTCGAGGACGGGCAGGTGGCGCTCCTTGAGAACGTCAGGTTCGAGCCCGCGGAGACCTCCAAGGATGATTCCGAACGGCAGGGGCTTGCCGCTGCGCTCGCGAACTTCGGCGATCTCTACGTCGGCGACGGGTTCGGGGCGGTGCACCGCAAGCACGCCTCCGTCTACGACCTGCCGTTGCTGATGCCGCACGCGGCGGGCGATCTCGTGACCGCCGAGGTGGCCGTGCTGCGGCGGCTGACCGAATCGCCGGCCCGCCCGTACGCGGTCGTCCTGGGCGGCTCGAAGGTCTCCGACAAGCTCGGCGTGATCGGCAACCTGCTCGGCCTGGCCGACCGGGTGCTGATCGGCGGCGGGATGGTGTACACGTTCCTGGCCGCGCTCGGTCACGAGGTCGGCTCGTCGCTGCTCGAGGCGGACCACATCGAGTCGTGCAAGGCGGTGCTCGCCGAGGCGCGGCGGCGCGGCGTCCAGATCGTGCTGCCGACCGACATCGTGGCGGCGACGGGGTTCGCCGCGGACGCGCCGTCGGCCGTGGTGTCGGCCCAGGCGATCCCGGCGGACCGGATGGGCCTGGACATCGGGCCGGACTCCTCCGCGCTGTTCGCGGCGAAGCTGGCCGACGCCAGGACCGTGTTCTGGAACGGGCCGATGGGCGTGTTCGAGTTCCCCGCGTTCGCCGCGGGCACCCGGGCCGTCGCCGAGGCGCTGACCAAGGTCGACGGGCTTACCGTGGTCGGCGGCGGCGACTCGGCGGCTGCCGTCCGGTCGTTCGGGCTCGACGAGGGGGCCTTCGGCCACATCTCGACGGGCGGCGGGGCGTCGCTGGAATACCTCGAGGGCAAGACGCTGCCCGGACTGGTGGCGCTTGAGTCATGAGCACTCCACGGCTCCCGCTCATGGCGGGCAACTGGAAGATGAACTGCAGCCACCTCGAGGCGATCGCGCTGGTCCAGAAGCTGGCGTTCACGCTGACGCCGAAGGACTTCGCCGCCGTCGAGGTGGTCGTGCTGCCGCCGTTCACCGACCTGCGCAGCGTGCAGACGCTGGTCGACGGCGACAAGCTGCGGCTCGGGTACGGCGCGCAGGACCTGTCGCCGCACGCCAAGGGCGCCTACACCGGGGACGTCAGCGGGCCGATGCTGGCCAGGCTCGGCTGCTCCTACGTGCTCGCCGGCCACTCGGAGCGGCGGCAGTACCACCACGAGGACGACGCGCTGGTGAACGCCAAGGTCCGCGCCGCCCTGGCGGTCTCCATCACCCCGATCCTGTGCGTGGGGGAGAGCCTGGAGGTCAGGCGCGCCGGTGACCACGTGGCGTTCACCCTCGGCCAGCTCGACGGGTCGCTCGCCAAGGTGCCCGCCGAGGCGGTCACGTCCATGGTGATCGCCTACGAGCCGGTGTGGGCCATCGGCACCGGCGAGGTCGCCAGCGCCCAGGACGCCCAGGAGATGTGCGCGGCGATCCGGCAGCGGATTTCCGCGGTCCATGGCGGCGCCGCGGCCGCGAGTGCGCGTATCCTGTATGGCGGGTCCGTCAAGGACGATAACATCGCGCCTATCATGGCGCAGCCGGACGTGGACGGCGCGCTTGTCGGCGGCGCCAGCCTGGATGCCGGTCAGTTCGCGTCGATCTGCCGGTATCGTGAGCTGGCCGCGGGCCGCTGAGATCCGCCCGGCCCGCCGCTGATGCTGTAAGGCCCGCTGGTCTTCGCCAACAGGAAGTGGAGAGATGGAGATCGCGCTTTCGGTGATCCTGATCATCACGAGCCTCGTGATGGTCCTGCTCGTTCTCCTGCACAAGGGCAAGGGCGGCGGCCTGTCCGACCTGTTCGGCGGCGGCGTCTCGTCGACCCTGGGCTCGTCCTCGGTGGTGGAGCGAAATCTCGACAGGATCACCATTTTCTTCGGTGTGATCTGGTTTGTCGCCATCGTTGCCCTAGGCTGGCTCATCAACCGCTGACTCGCATGTATCTGCGGCGGGAACGCGCAGATCATGTGAAAGTACGTGCAGGCGTAGGTTCAACGACGATTCCCGTGACAAGGGGTGGTCTGTGAGTAGTGGCAACGCTATACGTGGAAGCAGGGTGGGCGCCGGCCCGATGGGCGAGGCGGAGCGCGGCGAGGCCGCGCCTCGGGTGTGGGTCGCGTTCTGGTGCTCGAACGGGCATGAGACAAGGCCCAGCTTCGCGTCCGACGCCGCCATTCCCGAGCAGTGGGAGTGCCCGCGGTGCGGCTTCCCGGCCGGGCAGGATCAGTTCAACCCGCCGGCCCCGCCGCGTGTAGAGCCGTACAAGACCCACCTGGCCTACGTCAAGGAGCGCCGCACCGACGCCGACGGCGAGGCGATCCTCGCCGAGGCCCTGCAGCGCCTCCGCAGCGGCGTGTAGGTTCTCTCTCGCTGTAAGCGCAAGCGCCCCGGGCACCGGATGCCCGGGGCGTTCTGGCTGCGCGCCCGGGCGGGCATGGCGGGCCGTCTCATCGCTGACGGGGGTCAGCCGGTCCCGCTCCGGGCCCCCAGGGCGCCTCGTCCCGCCGCGGGCCGGCGCGCCGATCGTCGCGGGGCGCGGGGGGCTGACCAGGCGCCGGGTAAAAGCGGGGGTACTGATCGCGGGCCGGGGGAGCCCGGTTCACGGTCTCCTGCCCGTAACGGGGGTACTGATCGCGGGCCGGGGGAGCCCGGTTCACGGTCTCCTGCCCGTGGCGAGGGTACTGATCGCGGCGAGGGTACTGACCGCGGGCCGGGGCGGGCCGGTTCACCATCTGCTGACGGTGGCGGGCACGGCCGCCGTGGCCCCGCCGCCAGGCTAGCCAGCCGACGATCACGGCGCCGAACAGCAAGATGCCCGCCACCAGCGCGGCCAGGGCCTTCGGCGAGCCCGTGCCCGAGGACTGGCCCGACGCCGTGCCCGGTGCCGAAACTGGGGATGTCGCCGGAGCCGCGGACGTCGCCCCGGCGCGCGAGGCGGCGGCCGCCGGCCTGGCGACGGGGCGCGGCACGGGGAACGCGACCGTCTCCAGCGTGGCGCCCGAGCTTCCGGCGACCACGACGGAGGACAGCAGGCCCTGCGGCGTCCGCGCCATCGACAGCTCTTCGCCTATCTCGTAGAAGCCGGGCCCGGCGGGCGCCGGCGTCAGCGGGGTCAGCCCTGCTGACAGGGTGCCGGCGTCCGCGCCATCGGCGCGGACAGTGGCCCAGTCGTACCCGAGGCGGTCTTGGTACTGGAAGTGCACGGCGCACAGCAGGCGCACCTCGCTCGCCGACAGCACGCCCAGCGCGGGCAGCAGCAGGTCACCTCCGGGCGGCGGGCTGACGACCGACGTCAGCCACTGCCCGCCCGGCGTGCCGATCGCCAGCTTGATGACGCCGTGGCCGGACAGCCAGAAAGGCGCCGCGATGACGAGGGAGTTCCCTGCCAGCGCGGCGATATCCCCGGCGGGGAAGTCGTAGAAGCTCGCGCCGGGCAGCGTGAGCGGCATCTGCTCCCCGGTCAGCACGACCCACGGCCCGGTCAGCTGCCCCCCCGGGCCGAGCACCGACAGCAGGACCGCCTCGTCGCCGGCGGGCATCGTCTCCATCCAGGAGACCGCCACGCGGCCCCCGGACAGCGGGGCGAGCCGGACGCCGAACCCGTACTGGCCGCCCTCGGCGGGCATCGCGACCGGGGCGCCGAATGTCCGGCCGCCGTCGCCGGAGGCGGCGACCTCGATGCGGTCACCGGGGCCGACAGCCTTGCAGGCATCGTAGTTCGGCCCCTGCGACCAGGCCACCCATACCGTGCCGTCCGGGCCGGCGGCGACCGCGGGCCGGTCGTCGAAGTTCCCCGTGCCGCGCTGGTCGCTGACGAGCGTGGCGGGACCGAGCTGGCCGGCGGAGTCGACGCTGGCGAGCGCGACCGAGCCGCTGACGGTGCACTTACCGGTGCCAGGCGGCGCGGTGCCGGCCACGACGAGCAGCGGTCCGCCCGGTGAGGCGGCCGCCGAAGCGTCATAGCTGATGCCGAACCCGGCGGGCAGCACGCTGCCGGCCGGCTTCCACCCCGCCGCGCTCGCGCGCCGTGTCCACACCTGCGCCACGGCGCCCGTGGAGGCGAAGTCGGTGGCCACCACCGCGCTGACGGCACCGGTCCCGGCCGCGGCCGGCTCGCCCAGGCTCAGGGCCGGCCCGGCGGTCACCACCTGGACCGCTCCGGGCCCGGCCGCCGGCGCCTGGGC
>DAHVAN010000172.1 GCA_027314595.1 Actinomycetota bacterium
TGATCAGCCTTCTGCGGGCGAGCGGCGTCAGGATCGGGGAAGCGCTCTGCTTCGACCGCGGCGACCTCGACGCCGGCCAGGGCATCCTCACCATCCGGGCCGCCAAATTCGGGAAGACCCGGCTGATCCCGCTGCACCCCACCGCGACCGCCGCGCTGGCCCGGTACTCGGCACTGAGGGACGAGCACCACCCCCGCCCGGCCGACCCGGCGCTGTTCCTGTCCGGTGCCGGGACACGGCTGCGGCACAGCAACGTCAGCCTCACCTTCGGCAAGCTCACCGCCCAGGCCGGGCTGGCCCGCCGGTCAGCCAGCTGCCGGCCCCGGATCCATGACGTCCGCCACTCCTATGCGGTCCATACCGTCCTGGGCTGGTACCGCGACGGCGCCGACGTCGCCGCGATGATGCCCCGGCTGTCCACCTATCTCGGCCATAACGACCCGAAGCACACATTCTGGTACCTCTCGGCCGCGCCCGAGCTAATGGCACTGGCCGGCGACCGGCTGCACGCCCACCTGAACGGAGATTCATGACCGCCCTCGCCCCCACCATGCAGGCGTTCTTCACCGACCGGCTGGCACTGCAGCGCCAGGCCAGCGGCCACACGATCGCCGCCTACCGCGACGCGCTCAGGACGCTGGCCGTCTACGCCTCCCAGCAGGCGGGCAAGAGCCCGTCCCGGCTGGACATCGCCGACCTGGACGCGCAGACCGCCGGGGCGTTCCCCAGCCACCTGGAAAACAAGCGCGGCAACAGCGCCCGGACCCGCAACGCCCGGCTCGCCGCGATCCACTCTCTCTTCCAGTACGCCGCGGTGCGCCACCCCGAGCACGCGGCCGACATCGCCCGGGTCCCGGCCATCCCGCCCAAGCGCTTCGACAAGGCCCTGATCACCTACCTGACCGAAGACGAGATCACCGCGCTGCTGGCCGCCCCGGACCTGACCACCTGGACCGGACGGCGCGACCAGGCGCTGCTGGTGCTCGCCTGCCAGACCCCGCTGTTCATCACCCGCCGCGGCACCGCGCATCGCCAGATACACCGCGACCGCCGCGACGACATGCCCCTCGCTGCTGGAGAAGAAGGTATCGCCCCACGTCATGCGGCATTCCGCCGCCATGAGACTCCTCAACGCCGGCGTCGATACCTCGGTCATCGCGCTCTGGATGGGTCACGAGAACACTGCCACAACTCAGGTCTACATCCACGCCGACCTGGCGCTCAAGGAACGGGCGATCGCCCGGACCGCTCCCCAGAACACTGCGCCCGGACGCTACCAGCCGCCCGACGACATCCTGGCGTTCCTCGACGACCTGTGATTATGCCGAACGCTCCCCGCCGCAGGCGCGGCCCGCCGACCGCTCCCGCCGCGTGGTCGGCATAACGGAGAAGTCGGCATAAGAAGCCGAGCTCCATTTCATCCGGGCCCGGCTGCGCGGCGGGCAGCTGTCCAAGGCCCGCCGCGGCGAGCTGATCATGCCGCTGCCCATAGGGCTTGTCCACGACGCCGCCGGGCACGTCATCCTCGACCCCGACACCGCCATCCAGGGCGCGCTGCGGCACCTGTTCACCACGTTCGAGGCCGCCAGCTCGGCCACCGCAGTGGTCAAGGAGTTCCGCGCCGCCGGGCTGGCCTTCCCCTGGCGGCACCACAAGGGCCCCCGCAAGGGCGAGGTCGACTGGCAGCCGCTGCGGCACTCCACCGTGCTGCACGTGCTGCACAACCCCCGCTACGCAGGCGCGTTCACCTACGGCCGGCACCGCGAGCAGCTGCTGCCCGGCGGGAGGCGGGCCAGCATCATGGTGCCCCGCCAGGAATGGATCGCCTTCATCCCCGGCGCCCACCCCGGATACATCACCCTGGACCAGTGGGAGGCCAACACCGCCAGGCTCACGGCCAACGCCGCCGCGCACGGCCGCGACCGCGCCGCCGGGCCACCCCGCGAAGGCCCCGCCCTGCTGCAGGGCATCATCACCTGCGGCCGCTGCGGCGGGCGGATGACGATCCGCTACCACGCCCGCGGCGGCAAGGACCTCCCCACCTACCTCTGCCAGCGCGACGGCATCGACAACGCCCGCCCCATCTGCGCCGCGATCCCCGGCCACACCCTCGACGAGCGCGTCGGCCAGCTGCTCATCGACACGCTCACGCCGCTGGCCATCGAGGCGGCCCTCCAGGTCTCCGCCGAACTTGAGCACCGAGCCGCCGAGGCCGACGCGCTGCGCGCCGCCCATGTCGAGCGCGCCCGCTACCACGCCGACCTGGCCCGCCGCCGCTACCTCGCCGTCGACCCCGCCAACCGGCTCGTCGCCGACACCCTCGAAGCCGACTGGAACACCGCCCTGCGCGCCCTGGGCGACGCCCAGGCCGCCTACGACAAGGCCCGCGCCCAGCACGACGAGCAGCTCACCGACGCCCAGAAGGCCCGGATCAGCCAGCTCGTCACCGACCTGCCCGGCATCTGGAACGACCCCGACACCCCGATGCGCGAGCGCAAGCGCATCGCCCGGCTGCTGCTCACCGACGTCACCATGACCCGCACCAGCGACACCATCACCGCCCACGTCCGCCTGGCCGGCGGCCAGCACCGCATCCTCACCCTGCCAGTCCCCGAGCCAGCCTGGAAAATCCGGCAGACCAAGGCCGCCACCATCGCCGAGATCGACAAGCTGCTACGTTCCGTCCGGGACTTCGCCCGGAAGGAATGGCCCCTTCGGGGCAGTCCGGCTGACGTGAGGTGCCACGGAGTCCTACGGTCGGCGGGTGGCTGATGACTTCGCGGCGCGCTATGCGGGCCTGCTGGCCGGCTCTT
>DAHVAN010000175.1 GCA_027314595.1 Actinomycetota bacterium
CCCCAGCGGCGGCCCCAGCGGCGGCCCCAGCGGCGGCCCCAACGGTGGCGGCGGCGGCAGCGGCAGCGCTGGGCGAGCGCTCACCCGGTGCTGCCGCCGCTTCCCGCCTGCACCACGCCGACCGACAGCAGGTTCACCGTCGTCAGCGCGCACCCGGTCGACTTGTACGCCAGGTACACCGGCGTCGTCTGGTTCGGCGGGTAGATCTGCAGGTAGGTGGACGCGACCGGGTGGCAGCTGGCCGGCGGGTAGTTCCCCGCCTCGGTGATCCGAAGCAGCGCGTTCGCCGTCGCGCCCGCCCCCAGCGTCACCAGCGTCGCCGAGGCGGCCGTGGACCGCGACGCCGCCGCGCCGATCTGGGTGACCGGCGACCCGCCCGCCAGCGCCACCCCCGGATAGCCGAACAGCGTGCACGCCCCGCCCGAAACGTTCGTGAAGTCGATCACCTGGTAGATCGACCCCGCCGCCCCTTGCGCGAGCCCGGCGGTCACCTTGAGCCCGCTAGTGGAACAGGCCGGCGGCCCCGCGGCGGTGCCAGCCGGGGCGGTAGGCGCGGAGCGAGGCGCCGGAGTCGAGGCCGGAGTCGAGGCCGGAGCCGCGGACGAGCTCGAAGCAGGCGAAGCCGGCGAGGAGGAAGCCGGGCTGACCGGCGCGGAGCTGGAAGGGGCAGAAGAGCTGGCGGAGCTGGCCGACGACGAGCCGCCGGAGGTGCAGCCCGCGACAAGCGCCGTAGCGGCAGCGGCCAAGGCGCCATAGGCGCCCCAGGCATACCAAGCGCCCCAGGCGCCGCGGAACACAGCACCCCGCCCGTGGCGGGCCCGCCCTGCTGGTGTCATCGACCGGTCCTTTCTAGGTGGCAGCGCCTGATACAACCTAGGACGCCGTCCGGTTAGGGTCAGTTGGCCTGGATTTTGCCAGTACCGCGACCATCGTGAGGAGACAACGATGACTGTTCCGCTGCCCGACCTGTTCGCGAGGACGACGGTGCGAGCGGGCGGCGTCCGGATCAACACCCTCGTCGGCGGCAAGGGCAGCCCGGTCCTGCTGCTGCACGGCTATCCGCAGACCCACGTCATGTGGCACCATATCGCCCCCCGGCTCGCCGAACACCACACCGTGATCCTCACCGACCTTCGCGGCTACGGCGACAGCGGCAAGCCCGCGGGCGGCGCGAACCACGAGGCGTACTCCAAGCGCGCGATGGCCTGGGACCAGGTCCTGGTGATGCGCGAGCTCGGTTTCACCGAGTTCGCCGTGGCCGGGCACGACCGTGGCGGACGCGTCGGCCACCGCATGGCGCTCAACTATCCCCAGTATGTGACAAAGCTCGCCGTTCTGGATATCGTTCCGACGAGACACGCGTTCCGGACAGCCGGCATGGCGTTCGGGCTCGGCTACTGGCACTGGTTCTTCCTCGCCCAGCCGGAGCCGCTGCCCGAGCACCTGCTCGGCGCCGATCCCGAGGGCTGGATCCGCGGCCGGCTGAGCGCGCTGCGCCGCGGCGGCAGCCCGTTCGACCCCAAGGCCATGGAGGAGTACGTCCGGTGCTTCCGCGACCCCGCGGCGATCCACGCCTCCTGCGAGGACTACCGCGCCGCCGCGGGCACCGACCTGGCCGACGACGACGCGTCCGCGGCCCGCGGCGAGAAGATCACCGCGCCGCTGCTCGCGCTGTGGGGCCAGCACGGCTTCGTCGGCCGCCACTACGGCGACGTGCTCGCGATCTGGCGGGAGTACGCGACCGACGTCGACGGCTGCGCCCTGCCCTGCGGGCACTACCTGCCCGAGGAGGCGGCCGAGGAGACCACGGCCGCTCTCCTGCCGTTCCTGTCGTAAAACCATTGCCCATATCCCGAACGACGCCTTGCCGACTCCCGTCCCCGCCCCCGCTCGCCCGGCCTTCGCGCGACGCCGGCGGCGGGCGTGACCCCGGGCACACGCCGCGAGGTGAACCGCGACCGCGCCGCCGTCCGTGATCAGGAGTATGGAGGCCACGCTCATGTCCCGCTTTCGGTGGCCGCTGCGGCTGGCCGGCGCCGGGCTGCTCGCCGCGGCCGCGGCGGTTCACCTCGACCTGTACCTGACCGGCTACCGGACCATCCACGTGATCGGCCCGTTGTTCCTGCTGCAGGTGATCGCCGGCTTCGCGGTCGCGCTCGCGGTGCTGCTCACCCCGCTGGCCGCCCGGTCGTCCCAGCTGCCGGCGGCGGCCGCGGCCGCCGCGGCCGCCTGCTTCGCGGTCGCCACACTCGGCGGCTACCTGCTGTCGCTGTGGGTGGGCCTGTTCGGCTTCCGCGAGGTCAGGACCACGGCCGGCATCGTCGCCGGCCTGCTGGAGATAGCCGCCTTCGCGGTGCTCGCCCTGCTCGCCGTGGGCTCCGCCGCCCCCGCCGTCGCGGTCGTCGCGGCGATCAGCATCGCCGCCTTCGCCGTGTTCGGCGTCTCCGTCGCCACGGCCAGCGGGGGAGCGCCGGCCGGGGCTGGCAGCGCCGGCGCTCACGCGGTGCTGCGCACCGACTCCGTCAACGGCGTCACCGTGCTGACCGACTCCAAGGGCATGACGGTCTACTGGTTCGCGCTCGACACCCCGGCGAGCTCGGCCTGTTACGGCACCTGCGCGGCGTACTGGCCGCCGGTCTACGGCACGCCCGCCGTCGCCGCCGGCGTGACCGGGGTGACCGGCGCGCTCGGCACCATCCGCCGCGCCAACGGCGCTATCCAGGCGACCTACGACGGCCACCCGCTGTACACCTACATCGGCGACACCGCCCCCGGCCAGGCCGGCGGCAACAACCTGAACCTGAACGGCGGCTACTGGCACGAGATCCCCGTCTCCGGCTAGCCCGCGGCGAGCAGCCATGGCACCGCGCCCGTCAGCGCCATACGCTGGCAAAGTGTCCACCATCCGAAGGCAGCGCCCGCCAGGTGACGGCCGGCGGCGCGCGGGCCTTCGCGGCTTCGTCCCCGCGATCGCGCTGGTCCTGCTCATCGCGCTCAAGCTCACCGGGGTCATCGCCTGGTCGTGGTGGTGGGTGCTGTCCCCGATATGGATCGGCGCCATCCTCACCGTGCTCGCCGTCGCCGGTTTGCTTTTCCTCCTGCGCCGCCGATCGCGCAGGCAAATCCGCAGGTGGAAGGACCACTTCACGTCAGGAGACTGGTGGCGCCAGACCCCTGTGCCCCCGGGCGGGCCCGTGCCCCCGGGCGGGCCCGTGCCCCCCGGCCCCCAGGACCGCTAGCGCCGCACCCCGGCTAAGCCACTGCGCGCGCTCGAGCCCGAGCGAGCGCACCGCCGCCGCCAGCGTCGCGCCCAGCGGCGCCTCCAGGGTCGCGACCGCGAGCTCATCACCGCGCGTCGCCCCCTGGTTGACGATCACCACCGGAATGCCGAGCGCCGCGGCACGCCGGACGTACCGGAACCCGGACATGACCGTCAGCGACGACCCGAGAACCACGAGCGCGGAGGCCGAAGCCACCAGCCCGAAGCACGCGGAAACCCGGTCCCGTGGCACGTTCTCGCCGAAGAACACCACGTCAGGCTTCAGCACCCCGCCGCAAGCCTGGCAGTCCACGACGGCGAACCCGGCGGTCTCCTCAAGCGCCGCATCCCCATCCGGGTTCACGGCCGCGGCCGCCGGCGACCACCCGGGGTTCGCCGCCCGCAGCCGCGCGTCGAGGGCCAGCCGCGACGACCGCCGCCAGCACGACAGGCACACCACCCGGTGCAGGCTGCCGTGCAGTTCGGTGACCGCGCCCGCGCCCGCCGCCTGGTGCAGCCCGTCGACGTTCTGCGTGATGATCCCGCGCAGCAGCCCGTGCCGCTCAAGCGCCGCGACCGCGCGGTGCCCCGCGTTCGGCGCCGCCCCCGTGACGTTCCGCCAGCCGAGATGGCTGCGCGCCCAGTACCGCTGCCGCGCCGCCGCGCTCCCGGTGAACGCCTGGTAGGTCATCGGCTGCCCGCGCCTGGCCCGCCCGCTCGGACCGCGGTAGTCCGGAATGCCCGACTCCGTGGACAGCCCGGCGCCGCTCAGGACTGCCGCGCCGCCGCCCCCCAAGACCTCGACCAGTATCCCGAACGAGCTCTCCCGACTGTCCAGGCTCACCTTCCCGACCGGTTCCGCGCACGTCACCCCTCCATGCTGCCTCATATCCCGCTAGAAACCCTCGGCGGCGGGGTCGCCGGGATGGAACTCCGCCAGCAACGACCGCGTGTCCGCGTAGGTGTGCGCTGCCGCTTCGGGTGCCTGGCCCGCGCGGATGCGCCGCAACATTTGCGCGGATGCCATGACGGCTTCGGGGAACTGATCGTCTGCTGCTTCGAGTCCGTGCAGCACGGCGATCAGCAGCGCTGTGCCGGCGGGCTCGACGGCGAACAGGATGCGGATGCCGCCGTGCAGCGGTGCGCCGGGCCGCAGTTCCATCAGGCCTTCTGGCCCGCCCTGCTGGCCCAGGGCCTGCTCCATCTGGGCGGTGATCTCGGCGAGCCTGGCATCTGCCGCCCCGCTGACCGCCTGGCCGCTGTTCTCGTCGCGCCCGTCGCCGTCGCCGTCGCCCAGGCCGAGGGCCGCGATGGCCTGGCTGGCGCGGAGGCTGCTGGATGCGGCGGTGTAGCTCGCCTTCAGGACCTCCTTGCGGACACGCCAGGCATCGGCGCCGGCTTCCAGCCGCTGACTGGCCTGACCCAGCCGGCGCCTGGCCTCGACCACGCCCGGCAGCGTCCGTCGCGCCTGGGCTATCTGCTGCCGCGCGGCGGCCAGGCCGCCCGCTGCCTGCGTTGCCTCCTGTGGCCTGCCCGCATCGAGCGCGCGGCGGCGCCGGTCCTCCAGGTTCGCCTGCGCGGTCTCCAGCGCGGCGACCTGATCCTGTATCTCCTTGATCAAGGCGGCAGCGTCGGCCTCGCCCCGGCGCGCGGCGGTCAGTCGTTGCACGCGCTCCTGGTACGACCGGTCGAGGGCCTGCATCAGCGCCCATGGCCAGGAATCTGCCGTTGATGCCACCAGCGGATCGCCGAGGCTGGCACCTTTGTCCATCAGCGTGACGAGCGCCCGCACCACGAGCGGGGCCGCCGTCGGGTCGCTGTCTCGAAGCTCAGCCAGCCAGCCGTGAAACTCACCGGACATCGCGAGCGCATACCCCGGGCCTGTCGGCGGGGCCTGGCTAGCAGCGGCCTGGCTAGCAGCGGCCTGGCCGCCGGGAGCCTGTCCAGCAGCGGCCTGGCCGCCGGGAGCCTGGCGCTCGGTGACCACCGCGCGCCTGGCGGCTGCATAGGGCTCACCGGTTTCGCCCACTCGCTTGCGGGCTGCTGCCTTGATCTTGTCGTGCGGCATCGCGTCCTCTATCCGGCGGCCTGTCCCCGGCGCCTGGCCACCGCAGTGATCACGATGGGGGAAGGAGTAAGTCCACGCAAGGGCTGCGCCGCTCTTGTCCTCGATCGCTACCCCAAGCGCCGGGCTGGCGTAGCTCGGATCAGGCAGGCGTGGCTGCCAGTGCCAGGATACGCGCCGGCCCACCCGGCACGGTCGCGCGCTGTTCATCGCGGGTCATGACGGGCCCCGGGAGGGCCAGCAGGCTGGTCCGGTGCCTCTCACGGCGCCGCATTGCGGCTGGCGCCGGGCGCCCGGACAGTGTTCACCGGTGCGTAGCACCCGGCACGACACGGCTCTCATGTACGTCATCCCCGCACAAGAGCCACGCGATGCCACCCGCGCGGAGTCACCCCCGGCACAGCGCTCACACGAATAGCGCTCACACGATGCGCTCACACGATGCGCTCACACGAATAGTGCCGAGCCGGTGGCGACAAGCGCTGTCCCCCCGGCCGTGCTCACCCTCCCCGCCCGGCGAAGTCAGGTAGGCGTGGCTATTTCAGTTAGCTCGTAGTGGCGGTATTTTGTCGCCGGTTGTGGTATGATTCGAATGTCAGAGCGTATCCGCTCGAGTCTCCCTCTCTCGTCAGGCAGGAGTCCCCCTCATGGCGCAGCCGCCAGTTCCCGGACACGGTACGGGCCCCGGGCCCGGCCGTGACCGCGGGCTGCCCGGCGGCGGCGC
>DAHVAN010000179.1 GCA_027314595.1 Actinomycetota bacterium
CGGCCGTCTTTGGCGGTGGTGCACCGGCCGCGCAACGGGCAGCCGGCGCAGGCCGCGCCGAAGGTCACCGTCCGGGTCTTGGTCATCGGCCGGGTGATGCCGGCCGGGCAGGTGACCGTGCCCGCGTCCTCGTCAACGGCGAAGTCGTCGATGGTGAACCCGCCGGGCACGGCGGGGACCAGCGGCCTGGGCTTGATGATGGTGTCGTGCCCGGCCGCCCGGTAGGCGGCGCGGGCTTCCCCGCTGCCGTAGGCAGAATCGCCGTAGACTTCCAGGCCGCCAGCCTGAGCCTGGACGCCGACGTCTTCTCCGTCCGGTCCGGGTTCCGGCTGCGCTTCAGATCCCGGCGCGGCGGCCGGGCCGCCGGCGGCGCTGGCGGCGCCATCCCCGCCATCATGGAACCGGTCGCGGCAGGCCATCTTCACGCCGTTATCCGCGTCGCTGCTGCCTTCCCCGGCGGCCATCGTCATCTCGCAGCCGGTGATCAGCCCGGTCCCCGGCTCGGCTGCGACGTGCCCGCGGAACCCGTCCCGGCGCTTGGACTTGCTCTTGCGGGTATGCCTGGCCTGGGTGTCCACGGTGGAGATCACCCGGTCCGGGGCTACTTTCCGCGCGATCCGCCACCGCCCGTCCGTCCCGTCCGATCCTTCCGCGGGCTCCACGTCCTGCCCGGCCACCAGCGCCAGCAGGCCCAGCGCATCCGCCTCGGCGGCTTCCCGCTCCGGCGTGCCCGGGCCGGCCAGCTCTGCCAGCACCGCCAGCGCGTCATTGACCAGGTCCGAGACCAGGGCCTGCTTGGCCTGCGGGTCATCCCAGTCGATGTCGGGCTTGCCCGCCTTGCCGTAGTCCAGCGTGCACGCCTGCGCGATCACCGCGGCGGCGCCCGGAACCACTCGCGCCACCTTCCGGATCGCGGCCACCAGCTGGGTCACGGTGTCCTGGGTCGCCACCGCGTCATCGAACACCGTCGAGTCCACGCACCGCTTCCGCCGCCCGCGCAAGACGCCCGTGGCCGCGATCACCTCCGCGACCGCGTCGAAGACCCGGTCCGGCCGACCGGAGGCGGCGATCCGCTTGCGCCAGTACACCAGCGTCGACGGGTCAAAGCTCATCTGAGTAAGCGGCCGGCCGCAGGCCGCCTTCCACCGGATATCGAACTTCAGCGCGTCCGCGGTCTGCGGATCGGACAGGTCATACAGCTCCTTGAGCACCAGCACGGACCCGACCAGGTCCGCCGGCAGCGACGGGCGGCCCGTCCGCGACGGGAACAAGTCCGCGGTAAACGAATCCGGGAACAGCTCCCGGCGGTGCTGCGCCAGGAACGCGAACACGCTGCCCGGCGGCACCAGATGCCCGGCGATCATCTCCGCGTCCAGCAACTCCCGGTCCAGCCGCGACTTACCCTGCATGACACGATCATCCCAGATGATCGAACACTATGCCGGCAGAACGCCAGCCAAGAGCATGCGAGTTATTCAGAGGCGTCCTAGGGGGCTCAGCCGGTGTTCTGCAGGCCCGCGGCGATGCCGCTGACCGTGAGCAGCAGCAGGCGCTCGTCGGAGCCGG
>DAHVAN010000180.1 GCA_027314595.1 Actinomycetota bacterium
GGCGAGACCGGCCCTCAGCGGTCAGCCCGCCACCATCCGGATACCTCATGACACCGGCCTAAACCCGCCAGCAACGCGAATCACGCAGGCACGCCGAGCGTGATCAACCAGACAAAGACCCTATGCCTTCAATCCCTGTAGCACCATCGACTACAAGATCACATCGAAGGGCCCTGGCAGGTACTGCTGCCCGGCGTCTACCTGACGATCACCGGAGCCGCTACGCAGGAGCACCGGGAGATAGCCGCCCTGCTGTACGCGGGACCCGCAAGCGTGATCACCGGTCCCTGCGCTGTCCGGCGGCACCGACTGCGCTCACCGGGGCCGGCCGCCGTCGATGTCCTGGTATCGCCGGACGTGCGACGCCAGAGCACAAACCTCGTCCGGCTGCGGAGATCGACTCGCGGGCGTACCACCTATCACCGGCCGCCCAGGACAGGGACAGGGACAGGCACGACAGGCTCATCGCTCACGGAGTTTTCCCGCTTCACTTTTCTCCCCGCCGCATCAAGGGGGAGGGCGAAACGGTGCTGGCCGAAATAGCGTCGGCGCTCGCGAACGGCCTGCGGAGGCCGCGGCTGCCGATCGTGGCTCGTCCGGTTGATGAAGACTGATGCACTGGAGCATCTAGTGGAACATACGCCTCAACTGTCCAGCCGCCGGGGCCGGGCACGTTGTGCATGAGGCTGGGGCAGACGCGCATCTGGCCCAAATAGATTCGGGGCAACTGCGCGTCTGGCCCAGTTCCGGAGGGGCGGCGGGAGCCGGGGCGGGGGCGAGAACCGGCAGGAGGCGGGGGCGGCGGGGGCCGGCGGGGGCCGGCGGGGGCCGGGGGCGGGTCAGGTGTCGATGCGGGAGGGGTCAAGTTCGGCGGCGCCGCCGACGATGAAGTCGCGGCGGGGGGCCACGTCGGTGCCCATCAGGAGGTTGAAGATGCCGTCCGCCGCGGCGGCGTCCTCGATGAGGATGCGGCGCAGTGTGCGGTGGCGCGGGTCCATGGTCGTCTCGGCGAGCTGCGAGGCGTCCATCTCGCCGAGTCCCTTGTACCGCTGGACCGGCTCCTTCCAGCGCTGCCCGCGGCGCTCGAGTTCGAGCAGCGTGCGGTTCAGCTCGGGATCGGAGTACGTGTACACGTACTTGTCCTGGCCCTTGCGCGGGCTGGTCAGCTCGACCCGGTGCAGCGGCGGGACCGCCGCGAACACCCGGCCGGCTTCCAGCATCGGCCGCAGGTAGCGGTGGAAGAGCGTGAGCAGCAGCGTCCTGATGTGGGCGCCGTCCACGTCGGCGTCGCTCATCAGGATCACCCGCTGGTACCTGGCCGAGTCCAGGTCGAAACCCGAGCCCGAGCCCGCGCCGATGACCTGGATGATCGCGGCGCACTCGGCGTTCTTGAGCATGTCGGCCAGGCTGGACTTCTGCACGTTGAGGATCTTGCCGCGCAGCGGCAGCAGCGCCTGGAACTCCGAGTCGCGGGCCAGCTTGGCGGTGCCGAGCGCGGAGTCGCCCTCGACGATGAACAGCTCGCTGCGGTCGTCCGCGGACCGGCAGTCGACGAGCTTGGCGGGCAGGCTGGAACTCGCCAGGGCAGACTTGCGGCGCTGGTTCTCCCGGTGCTCACGGGCCGCGATCCGCGCCTTGGCCGCGCTGATCACCTTGTCGAGCACCGCGCGCGCCTGCTGCTTGGCGCCGCGCGGCGGGTTCTCGAAGTACGCCCGCAGCTGCGAGCCGACGACCTGGCTGACGATGGTGGTGGCCGCGGGCGTGCCGAGGACCTCCTTGGTCTGGCCCTCGAACTGCGGCTCGGGCACCCGGACGGAGACGACCGCGGTCAGCCCTTCGAGCACGTCCTCCTTGATCACGGGCGCGTCGCCGTTCTTGAGCAGCCGCGCGTTGCGGAGCTGCTCGTTGAGCGTCCGGACCAGCGCGCGGTCGAAGCCGGCGACGTGCGTGCCGTGGTGCGGAGTCGCGATCACGTTCACGAACGAGCGGGTAATGGTGTCGTAGCCGGTGTTCCACTGGATCGCCACGTCGACGTCGAGCGTGCGCTCGACCTCCGTCGGCGTCATGTGCCCGCGGTCGTCGAGCACCGGGACGGTCTCCGTGAACGTGCCGTCGCCCGTCAGCCTGATCACGTCGGTGACCTTCTCGCCGGCGGCCAGATGGTCGCAGAACTCGCTGATGCCGCCGGCGAAACGGAATTCGGCCTGCTGGCCGTCGGCTCCCTTGTCAGGCAGTTCCGAGCGGACCGCGATCGTCAGGCCGGGCACCAGGTACGCGGTCTGCCTTGCCCTGTCGGCGAGGCCGTCGTAGTTGAAGGCGGCGTCGCGCAGGAACACCTGCCGGTCCGGCCAGAACCGGATCCGCGTGCCGGTCCTGGTCTTGGGGACCCGCCCCGCCTGGCGCAGCCCGGACCGCCTGGCGAACTCCGCGTCCGGCCCCTGGCCGGCGAACTCGCCGGTCACGCCGCGGCGGAAGCTGGCCGCCCAGATGTGGCCTTCCCTGTCCACTTCGATGTCAAGCCGCGCGGCCAGGGCGTTGACCACGGAGGCGCCCACGCCGTGCAGGCCGCCGGATGCCGTGTAGGAGCCGCCGCCGAACTTGCCTCCCGCATGCAGCCGGGTCATGACCAGCTCCACGCCGCTGAGCTTGGTCTTGCGCTCGGTGTCGACGGGGATCCCGCGTCCGTTGTCCCGCACCTCGGCGGAGCCGTCCGCGTACAGGATGACCTCGACCCTGGTGCAGTGCCCGCCGAGCGCCTCGTCCACCGCGTTGTCGATGATCTCCCACAGGCAGTGCTGCAGGCCCCGGCCATCGGTCGAGCCGATGTACATGCCCGGCCGCTTGCGCACCGCGTCCAGGCCCTCGAGCACCGACAGGTGCCTGGCGGTGTACGAGTCGGCCGAGGCGCCCGCGGCGCTAGGGGCGCCCGCGGCGCCCGGGGCAGGTCGCGCGGCCGCCCGGACGGTGTCGGTGAGCGGGGGCACGGGCGGGGGTCTCCTCTCGAAAGCCTTGGCGGCAAATCGCCGCCTCCCCCGAGGGTAGCGTCCCGCCGGCGGTGCGGTGCGCTGCCACGCCGCTAACCCGGGGCGAAGCCGGGCGGATAGACGCGGACAAATGTGTCACGGCACCCCTCGATGGGTATCAACCACACGAACCGCACGGGTATCTCGCCGGTGACTACCCGCACGGTAGGGTCGTCACCGGGTCGCGCCAGCCGGCCAGCGGAAGGGGTCAGCCACGGCCGGGGCACGCGATCAGGCCGGACCCGGGCCGGACCCGGGTCGGGTCCGGGTCGCTCAGGTGCGGTTTTCGCTTGTGGCGTACTCGCCCGGCCAGGGGAAGCCTTACGCCGGGGTATGTGTTGTGCTGTGCTGTAAGGCATAAGCAGCAAGCCGGGCCAGCCGGACGCAGAAGCCGGCGGCACGAGACGAGGAAGGCGACGTGACCGGAGCTATAGCCCCCACCAAGCCGCTGACCGCCCTGGATCTCTGCGATCGCTGTGGCGCCCAGGCGTACGTTCGCGTCCTGCTCCCGAACTCGGGCGAGCTGCTGTTCTGCGCCCACCACGGCCGGGAACACGCGACGGCGCTCGCCAAGGTCGCCGTCGACATCCAGGATGAGACACAGCGCCTTATCCAGCCGGACAACAACTGACCTGACTCAGGGCTGACGCTTAGCGAGCGCCGCGACGCCATGTGTGTCGCGGCGCTGGCGTTTCGTTACCCCGGCGCGGGAGGCCCGGCGCGGGACTCAGCCCGGGAGGCTCAGTGCGGGAGAGTTCCCGGGTGCGGGTGCGGGAGGGCTCAGCGCGGGAGGCTAGGCTCAGTCCAGGTAGTCGCGCAGGACCTGGGACCGGGACGGGTGGCGCAGCTTCGACATCGTCTTGGACTCGATCTGCCTGATGCGCTCCCGCGTGACGCCGTAGACCTTGCCGATCTCGTCCAGGGTCTTCGGCTGGCCGTCGGTGAGGCCGAACCGCATGGAGACCACGCCGGCCTCGCGCTCGGACAGCGTGTCGAGCACCGAGTGCAACTGCTCCTGCAGGAGCGTGAACGAGACCGCCTCGCCCGGCTGGATCGCCTCGGAGTCCTCGATCAGGTCGCCGAACTCGCTGTCGCCGTCCTCGCCGAGCGGGGTGTGCAGCGAGATCGGCTCCCGGCCGTACTTCTGCACCTCGACGACCTTCTCCGGGGTCATGTCGAGCTCGACGGCCAGCTCTTCCGGGGTGGGCTCCCGGCCGAGGTCCTGCAGCATCTGCCGCTGCACCCGGGCCAGCTTGTTGATGACCTCGACCATGTGCACCGGGATGCGGATCGTGCGCGCCTGGTCCGCCATCGCCCTGGTGATGGCCTGCCGGATCCACCAGGTGGCGTACGTGGAGAACTTGTAACCCTTGGTGTAGTCGAACTTCTCAACGGCGCGGATCAGGCCGAGGTTGCCCTCCTGGATCAGGTCGAGGAAGAGCATCCCGCGTCCGGTGTACCGCTTGGCCAGGCTGACGACCAGCCGCAGGTTCGCCTCGAGCAGGTGGTTCTTCGCCCGGCGGCCGTCCTCGGCGATCCAGTCCAGGTCGATCCGCTGATCCGGGGTCAGGCCCGCGCCTTCGGCGAGCTTCTCCTCGGCGAACAGGCCGGCCTCGATCCGCTTGGCCAGCTCGACCTCCTGCTCGGCGTTGAGCAGCGGCACCTTCCCGATCTGCTTCAGGTAATCCTTGACCGGGTCCGCGGTCGCGCCCGCGACCGCCACCTGAGCGGCTGGCAGGTCGTCGTCATCGTCGCCGAAGACGAAGATCTCGTCGTCGCCGGCCGGGCCGGGGGCGCTGTCGGCCTCCGCGCGCGGCCCTTCGCCCTCGGCGTCCGCGGGAGAAGGGCCGTCCGCGTCGTCGGCGAGCACGTCGGACAGGTCGGCGTCGGACAGGTCGGCGTCGGGCAGGTCGGCGTCGGGCGAGTCGGCGATCTCCAGGTCCTCGCCGAGCGTGTCGCCGAGATCGTCGAGGTCGCCGAAGTCCTCCAGGTCGACCGCGTCGAGGCCGACCGCGTCGTCGTCGAGTTCGGCGACCGCGAGGTCACCAGGGATGTCCTGAGCCGGCACGACCCCGTTGGCGGCGCCGTTGCCCAGGCCGCCAGCGGCCTGGGGCTGGGCCTGCTGCTCGGCGGCATCCTCGATCGTGACTTCCGATACCCGCTCGGACACCCGCGGGTCCCGGCCCGCGGAGCCAGACGGCCTGGAGCGCTTGCGCGCCGCGGAGTTGGCAGCGCTCACCACCACGGTCACCTCTTCCTTCGCTGGGTAGCTTGGCTGAGTTGCGTTCGCATAGCGATAATCGGGCCCTCCCGCGAGGGTCTTGACGCCTGGACCGTGCCGGGAAGCGGGCTTCCCGCCGGCGATCGGAACTTCGACAGCAACCCGCCCGCCTCCTCCTTCCCACCACCATAGGCGGCAAATGGGAGTGCCTTGTACAACCGCGGGATCACCGTTGGACCCACGGCTGTACAGTAGAATGCTCCAGCGCCGCCGTGCCATTCGCCGGGACGGCCGGGACGGCCGGGACGTGCATGACAAGCACCGTCACGTCGTCGTCCTGCTCATGGCCGGCGAGCATATGGTCAAGCAGGTACTGAAGCAACCGCCCGGGGTCGCTGAGCAGGTCGTCCGTGGCGCCGGCGGCGACGCTGACAAGCTCGTCGAGCCCGGCGTCGAGGCCGCGCACGCGGTTCTCGACCAGCCCGTCGGAGTAGAAGACGGCGGTGCTTCCCGGCGGCAGCCGGAACGCGTGCTGCCTGCGGGGGCTCGCCCAGCCGAGCGGCGTGCCCGCCTCGGCGGGATCGAGCGCCGGCGGCGCGCCCGGGGTGAGCAGCAGGGTCGGCAGGTGGCCGGCGTTGCCGGCCTGGCCCTCGCCGGTCTCCGGGTCGATGACCAGGTAGGAGACGGTGGTCACCTGCTCCTCGAGCTCGGTGGCGCTGAACAGCCTGTCGAGCCCGGCGAGCACCGCGGCGGGGCGCGGGTCGGTCAGCGCGAGCGCGCGCAGCGCGTTGCGTACCCGGCCCATGCCGGCCGCGGCCTGCAGCCCCTTGCCCATGACGTCGCCGACCGTGACCGCTAGCCGCCGGTCCGGCAGCCGGAACACGTCGTACCAGTCACCGCCGATCTCCATGTTCCTGGTCACCGGCAGGTACCTGGCGTCGAGGTCGATGCCGGGGACGAGAGGCAGCTTGTCGGGGAGCAGGCTGCGCTGCAGCGTCTCGGCCGTGGCGTGCTCGCGCTCGTACATCGCGGCGCGCTCGACGGCCAGCGCGCACTGGCCCGCCAGCGCCTCGAGGAAGACCCGCTCCTCTTCGGTGATCCGCCGCGGCCTGTTGAAGGAGAACCGCAGCGCGCCCAGCGGCGCGCCCGCCGCGAGCAGCGGCAGGCCGACCCAGGACCGCTCGTCGCCGGTGTCCTCGAACCGGCGGACGACGGCGCCGTCGGCGTCCGCGTCCGCGTCCGCCTCGAACTGCCTGCGCATCTCGGCCGGGTCGTGGATGAGCACCGGCCGGCGGGTCGCGATCGCGCGGGTCATCACGCTCGGCGTGTCGAGGGTCAGCCGCACGCCGACGGAGTCGGGCCCGGCGGGGGCGAGCCCGTCGGGGTTGACCACCCGCAGCCGCAGCGACTCGGCGTCGAGCAGCGCCACCGCCGAGCGCAGCGCGCCGATCGCGGTGCGGCCCACCTCGGTGATCACCTCGACCACCTGCTCCACGGTCAGCGCCTCGGCGAGCATCGAGGTCGCCTGCTGCAGCCGCGCGGTGCGCAGCGCGGCCGCGGACAGCTGCTCGGTCAGCCGGGCGCGCATCTCCTCGGCCTCGCGCTGGCTCGTCACGTCGGTGCAGGCGCCGACCCACTCGGCGATCTTGCCGTCCCGCTCGATCGGCACCGCGCGCACGTCGTAGTGCCGGTACGCGCCGCCCCTGGTGCGCATCCGGAACCTGTCGTCGAAGATCCGCCCGGTCCGCAGGCACTCCCGCCAGTCGCGTTCCACCCGTTCACGGTCCTCGGGGTGTATCGAGTCGAGCCAGCCGCTGCCGAGGTATTCCTCCGCGCTCTGCCCGGTGATCCACCGCCATTCGGCGGAGTCCTCGAGCATCTCCCCGTCAGGCGAGGCGACCCAGATGATCTGCGCACCGCCCTGCACCAGCGCGCGGTAGCGCTCCTCGCTGCGCCGCAGGGCGTCCTCGGTCGCCAGCCCGGCGCCCCCGGGGACCACGATGAGCCCGGCACCGCCCAGCGCGCCGTCCGGGCCGTGCACGGGGAACCAGTGGAAGGTGCGCGTGCCGGGGATGCCGCGCGCCGCAGAGCCCCCGGAGACCGCAGAGCCCCCGGAGACCGCAGAGCCGCCGGAGACCGCAGAGCCCCCGGAGACCGCAGAGCCGGAACCCCCGGCGCCCGCGGCGAACGTCTCGGTCGCGGGGCAGCCGTCGCCGAGGACCCGCTGCAGCGCGGCCTCGGCCCTGGTGGCCTCCACGGCGGGCCAGACCGCGCCGGGCGGCTGCCCGCCGAAGTCGGCCTCGTCGCGGCCGTACATCCGGGCCAGCGCCGGGTTGACCCAGACGAAGCGCATGTCGGTGTCGAGGAAGGCGATCCCGGCGGGCGCGTCGCGCAGCACGGCATCAGGGAGCCAGGACCCGAAGTCGTCCAACCCGGCCTCCCGCTGCTTCGGCACGGAAGTGTCAGCACTCATCCGAGCGCCTCACCTTCCGCGCAGGCGCCTGCCACTGGCGGCTCCTTCCTGCCTCCACCTGCCGGCTCGAGCACCGCTCGCCCGGCACTCGGCGGCAGGTCCGCCGGCGGCGCGGTTCGTCACCGCCGCCGCAGCGGCCGTTCAGCATAAGCGTGCCACAATCCGAGTACCGATGCTGCCAGCTACGTGCAGGAAAGCCGGTTCCATTGGCGATGGTATCCGGCGCGGCGCAACGGCCGGCACGACACGGAACAGGATCGCCCCATCCCCGGGCACAATGATGGCACCATGGGTACGTTCTCCTAGAGCGGATGAGGCGCCTTTCCCGCAGGCCGCCGCAACGACGTGCCGCGGGCATCGCGTAGCGTTCGCACGTCCCGATCTGAGAGGCTATCAGCGTGAGCCCGCAGAGCCGACGTCGCGGCCAGGCAGGGGGCGCCCAGCCCCCGAGCGCGTTGTTCCGCGAACTCCTGCACGCGGCGCGGGAGCTGCTGGCGGTGCGCAGCCCGCTGGACGCCGAACTCATGGTCAGCGAGCTGCTCGGCACCTGGTGGCCGCAGCGCCACCGCAGCGCCGGCGGGGCCGGCGTCGAGCAGGTGGTCGGCGAGGGGCTTGTCGAGTACGCCGCGGGGCAGCGGTCGCCCGCGGCGCTCGCGCTGCTGTCCGGCATCGCGTGCCTCGGCACGCCGCGGCAGGCCATCGCCGCCGAGAAGGCGGCGATCGAGATGATGGACAGCGGGGTCAAGGCGCCCGGCTGGGCCGACCACCTCGGCGCGGTGGCGCCCGCGGAGTGCTACGTGAACTCCGACGAGTGGGGCGACCAGGACGAGATCATCTGCGTGTTCAGCTACGCCGGGGAGGAACCGCACGCGCTGGTCTGCGTGGTCGACTACAACGCCGACGGCATGCTCAGGGACGGCTGGGTCACCTCCCGCGTCGACAAGCTGCTCGAGCACTGCAGGCAGGTCTCCCCGGCCCGGGGCGGCGAGGGGTTCACCCAGGTCGAGCCGTCACAGGCGAGGAAGGTGCTGCAGGCCGCGCTCGATGCCACCGACGCCGCCGAGGACCCGCCGGTCAGCGACTCGTTCGCGTCCTACCACGCGTTCATCAGGGCCCGCGTCCGCGTGCTGTCGCCGGCCGCAGGCCGCGGGCCGCGGGCCAGGCGCACGTGGTCGCGGGAGCGCCGCGCGCTGCTCGCCGCCGAGTTCCTCGCCTCCGACGAGGCGGAGGACCTGTCGGACAGGCAGGCGGCCAGCCGCTGCGCCGACCGGATCATCGACTTCGGATGCGACCAGGACAACGGCCGGCCGCTCAGGATGAGCCCGCTCAAGGTACAGAACTTCCTGCTCAGCTGGCTGCCGCGCAAGGTCATGCTGTCGTCGGCGGACCAGGACGCCATTCCGCACACGCTGGCGGCGTGGGTTCGCTGGGCGGGCCACAAGCGCGGCCTTGAGGAAAGCCGCATCAGCCAGACGCTGGACACGGTCTTCGACTCGATGGGCACGTTCTCGCGGATCTACCGCGACCCGTCCGAGTTCGGCCTCGACGAGAAGCTGGTGGCCAGGCTGCTGCCGGACTCCGACCTCGAGGCGCTGCCGCGGCGCGCCTTCGCCTTCCCCGTGCTCGAGGGCAAGCACGGCGGCGTGGACCTGTCCAAGCTGGATCCGGCCAACCCGGCCGACCGGCGGCTGCTGCTGGCCGCCGACCACGACACCAGGACAGGCAGCCCGAGCGCGGCGGGCGTCGGCAGGCACATCGACCGCCACCTGGCGATCGCCGACCGGCTCTGGCGCGCCTCGCCGCCCGCCCTGTGGAACGCCGCGCAGCGGCTGCTCGACGCGGGCGAGGACCGGCACCTGGTGCTGCACGCGCTGATGGACGTGCTCGAGGCCGCGGGCGACGACGAGGCCGCGTTCGAGAACGCGCTGCGCGAGCTCGCGACCGGCCTGGGCGGCACCGACCCCGGCGCCCGCGGCGACTAGCAGGAACAGGGCGACGGGCAGGCGCGCCGCATCGTTCGGGATAATCGGCCGAATCCCCCGCCGCCGGGGGTCTCGATGACGAACGCGTCGCCAGCCCCGAGCCGCACGCTGTCGCAGCCGCGCAGCCGGGTCACCGAACCGTCCGCGTGCTCGGCCCAGTGCCGTCCGAGCGCGCCTGGCGCGCCGCCGGCCATGCCGAACGCCGGCACCCGCCGGTGCCCGGCGAGCGTGGTCACCGTCATCGGCTCGAGGAACCGCAGCCGCCGCACGCCGCCGTCGCCGCCGCGCCACCTGCCCCCTCCCCCGCTCCCCCGGCGGATCGCGTACGACTCCACGCGGACGGGGTAGCGCCACTCGAGGACCTCGGGGTCGGTCAGCCGCGAGTTGGTCATCTTCGTCTGCACCACGTCGGTGCCGGCGAACCCCTCGCCTGCCCCCGAACCGCTCGCGACGGTCTCGTAATACTGATACTTCTCGTTACCGAAGGTGACGTTGTTCATCGTCCCCGACCCCTCCGCCATCACGCCGAGCGCCGCGTAGAGCGCGCCGGTGACCGCCTGGCTCGTCTCGACGTTGCCCGCGGCGACCGCGGCCGGGTATTCAGGCGACAGCATCGTGCCGCGCGGGATGATCACGCTGAGCGGCTTCAGGCAGCCCGCGTTGAGCGGGATGTCCTTGTTCACCAGGGTGCGGAACACGTAAAGCACCGCCGCCATCGCCACGCTCGACGGGGCGTTGAAGTTGTCGCCAAGCTGGGCGGAGGTGCCGGTGAAGTCGATCGTCGCGGTCCTGGCGGCGCGATCGACGGTCACCGTGACCCGGATCACCGCGCCGTTATCGAGCTCGTAGGCGTACTCGCCGTCGCTCAGCGCGGTGATGACCTCGCGGACGGCCTCGGCGGCGTTGTCCTGGACGTGGCGCATGTACGCCGTCACGACGTCGCGGCCGAAGTGGTCCACCATCGTGCGCAGTTCCTCGATGCCCTTCTCGTTCGCGGCGACCTGAGCCCGCAGGTCGGCCAGGTTGGTGCGCGGATCGCGGGACGGGTATTCGGCGCTGGTGAGCAGGTCCTCGGTCTCCCGCTCGCGCAGCCGGCCGTTCTCGACGAGCAGCCAGTTGTCGATCAGCACGCCCTCCTCCTCGATCCGCGTGCTGCCCGCGGGCATCGACCCGGGCGTGATCCCGCCGATCTCGGCGTGGTGCCCGCGCGAGGCGACGTAGAACCACACCTCGGGGGGCGCTTGCGGGACGCCGGCGCCGGGAGGGGCACCGGGAGGGGCGAAGACGGGTGTGACCACGGTGACGTCAGGCAGGTGGGTGCCGCCGTGATAGGGGTCGTTCAGGACGTAGACGTCGCCCGGCTTCATCCGCCCCTTGTTGCGGCCGATCACCATCGTGATCGACTCGCCCATGGAGCCCAGGTGCACCGGGATGTGCGGCGCGTTGGCGATCAGGCCGCCGTCGGCGTCGAAGATCGCGCAGGAGAAGTCCAGCCGCTCCTTGATGTTCACCGAGTGCGCGGTCGACCGCAGCCGGACGCCCATCTGCTCGGCGACCGACATGAACAGGTTGCTGAAGACCTCCAGCAGCACCGGGTCGGCCTGTGCGCTCGCCGCGGCGGCCGCGCCCGGGCCCGGCGCGGTCCGGGTGAGCAGCAGGTCGAGCCGGTCCGTCACCGACGCCCGCCAGCCAGGCTCGACCACCGTCGTCGCCAGGTCCTCGGCGATGATCGCCGGCCCGGTCACCGACTGGCCGGGCATGAGCGTGTCCCGCGGGAACAAGGGCACCCGCGCCCACTGCCCGGCCGTGAACATGCGTGCGTATCCGGCGGGCCCGGATTGTCCGGTTTCCCCCGAACGGTGCGGGGTGACTGCCCGCGGGCCTGCTTCCGCGACGGCGTCGCTGGCCTCGACCGAGACCGCCTCCACCACGATCGGCTTGTCCGGCATCAGGAAGGAAAAGCGCCGCCGGTAGGCCTCCTCGAAGGCGGCCGCCATCTGCCTGGCCGGCCCGAACGGCACGGAGATCGGCGTGTCCGTGCCGTCGTAGCGCAGGTGCGCGCGGCGCGAGACGCCGATGGCGTTCCCGCGCCCGCCATGGGCGGCCAGTTCGGCGCGCGCGGCCTGCTCGAGCGCGCGCAGCACGCCGTCCGGCAGGCTGGCCGCCAGGGCGTCGCCGAGCGGGGCCTCGACGGCGGCCTCCCGCATCGCGATCACGTCGGCGAGGCCGAGCCCGTACGCGGCTAGCACGCCCGCGAGCGGGTTGATGAGCACGCTCGTCATGCCGAGCGCGTCGGCGACCGCGCAGGCGTGCTGGCCGCCGGCGCCGCCGAAGGTGGCGAGCACGTACCTGGTGACGTCGTAGCCGCGCTGCACGGAGATCTTCTTGATGGCGTTCGCCATGTTCTGCACGGCGATCCGCAAGAACCCGGCGGCGACCTCCTCGGGACCGCGCGTGTCGCCTGTCCGCGCGGCGATCTGGTCCGCGAGGTCCGCGAACAGGCTCCGCGTCACCGCCGCGTCGAGCGGCTGGTCGCCCGTCTTGCCGAAGACGCGCGGGAAGCGGTCCGGCTGGATCCGGCCGAGCAGGACGTTGGCGTCGGTGACCGTCAGCGGGCCGCCGTGGCCGTAGCAGGCCGGGCCGGGGTCGGCGCCCGCCGACTGCGGGCCCACCACGTACCGGCCGCTGTCGAAGCGCAGGATCGACCCGCCGCCGGCCGCGACCGTGTGGATGGACAGCATCGGGGCCCGCATCCGGACCCCGGCCACTTCGGTCTCGTACTGGCGCTCGAACTCGCCCGCGTAGTGCGACACGTCGGTGGAGGTGCCGCCCATGTCGAATCCGATCACCTGGCCGAAGCCCGCCGCGGCGGCGGTGCGGGCCATGCCGACGATGCCGCCGGCCGGCCCGGACAGCACCGAGTCCTTGCCGCGGAAGCTGGCCGCGTCGGTGAGCCCGCCGTTGGACTGCATGAACAGCAGCCGCGCCGCCGGGAGTTCGGCGGTCACCTCGCCGACGTGGCGGCGCAGCACCGGGGACAGGTAGGCGTCGGCCACGGTGGTGTCGCCCCGCGACACGAGCCGCATCAGCGGGCTGGTCCGGTGCGACTCGCTCACCTGGGTGAACCCGGCCCGCCTGGCGATCGCGCCGATCCGCGCCTCGTGCGCCGGGTACCGGTAGCCGTGCACGCACAGCACGGCGGCGGCGCGGAAGCCGTCGTCGTAGGCGCTTTTCAGCTCCCGCTCGGCGTGCGCCTCGTCGAGCGGCCTGATCACCTCGCCGTGGGCGCCGGTCCGCTCCCTGACCTCGATCACCCGCTCGTAAAGCTGGCCGGGCAGCACGATGTGCCTGTCGAAGATGCGCGGCCTGTTCTGGTAAGCGATACGCAGCGCGTCGCCGAACCCCTCGGTGATCAGCAGGACGCATCGCTCGCCCGTCCGTTCGAGCAGCGCGTTGGTGGCCACGGTGGTGCCGAGGCGGACGGTGCCGATCCTGTCGGCGGGAACCGGCTCGCCCGGCGGCACGCCGAGCAGCGCGCGGATGCCGGCGACGGCCGCGTCCCGGTAGGCGGGACTTCGCGAGAGCAGCTTGCGCGCCGCCAGCGTCCCGTCCGGCCTGCGGGCGACGACGTCGGTGAACGTGCCGCCGCTGTCAATCCAGAAGTCCCACCGGCCTGTGCGACCTGTCACCGCGCGAAATCCGCGTACGCACCGCGCACGTCGCCGGCCGTCAGCGTGGTCAGGTCCTCGGCGGTCGCGCCCTCGCCGAGCCGGACGACCCGCACGTCCCGGCAGGCGCAGGCACGCTCGAACAGCGACCGCGCGAACCGGCCGTTGCCGAGCTCGTCGATCAGGCCGCCCTGCCCGGCCTGGGCGAAGATCTCGTCGAGCACCCGCAGCGCCGCCGGCTCGAACACGTCGCCCGCCTGCTCGGCGAGCAGCACCGCGATCTGCGACAGGTCCTGCGCCGTGTAGCTGGGGAACGTCACCCGGGTGCTGAACCGGGACGCGAGGCCGGGATTGCTGCGCAGGAACCTGTCCATGTCGGCGGGATACCCGGCGAGCACGATCACCAGCCTGTCGCGGTCGTCTTCTGCCCGCTTGAGCAGCGTCTGCACCGCCTCGGAGCCGAACGCGTCGCCGCCGGAGTAGCCGTCGTTGTGCAGGGAGTACGCCTCGTCGATGAACAGCACCCCGCCGAGCGCGGAGTCGATCAGCTTGTTCGTCTTGATGGCGGTGGAGCCGAGGTGCTCGCCGACCAGGTCCGGGCGGTGCGCCTCGATGACCTCGGGCCGCACAAGCAGCCCGAGCGCGGCGAAGATCCGCCCCAGGATGCGCGCCACGGTGGTCTTGCCCGTGCCCGGCGGGCCGGTGAACACGAAGTGCATGGCCGGCGGCTGGCTGGTCAGCCCCTGCCGGTCGCGCAGCTTGGCCACGCGGAGCTGCGCCGCGATCGCCCGCACCTGCTGCTTGACCGGCTCGAGCCCGACGAGCTCGTCGAGTTCGGCGATCGCGCTCTCCAGCGTCGGGGTGTCCTCGTAGCCGCGCAGCCGCGAGGTCAGCTCGGCGAACGCCTTCTCCAGGTCGGCGCCGCCGATCGTGATCAGGTCCTCGGCCGCGGGGTCGCCGCCCGCGCCCATCACGCGCACGTCCCTGGCCTGGCCGGCCTTCTCAAGCAGGGTGCGCACGAAGCGGCCGTTGCCAAGCTCGTCGGTGATCCGCCGGCGGCCCACGTCGTCGAGCATCCGCCACAGCACCGGGCGCGCGTCCGCGGCCAGCCCCTCATGCCTGCCGCTGAGCTGCGATTCGGCCAGCGCGAGCAGTTCGGCGGGCGAGTAGGTGGGGAAACGGATCCTGGTCGCGAACCGGGAGGCGAGGCCGGGGTTGGACGCGAGGAACGCCTCGGTCTGCTTCTCGTACCCGGCCAGGATGATGATCAGGTTCTCCCTGTCGTCCTCGGCCCGCTTGAGCAGCGTCTGCACGGCTTCGGCGCCGAACCGGTCGCTCTGCCCGTCGCCCTCGTTCACCAGGCTGTACGCCTCGTCGATGAACAGCACCCGGCCGAGCGCGGAGTCGATGAGCTCGTTGGTCTTGATGGCGGTCGCGCCCAGGTACTCGCCCACCAGGTCGGACCGCTGCGCCTCTACCACGTCGGGCATGTCGAGCAGCCCGAAGGCGTAGAAGATCTTGCCGATCACCCGCGCCACCGTCGTCTTCCCGGTGCCGGGAGGACCGAAGAACACGAAGTGCCGCATCGGCTTGTCGGCGCTGAACCCGGCCACGGCCCGGCGGCGCGCCGCCTCGATCGACGCGGCGATCGAGCGCACCTGCTCCTTGACCGGCGCCAGCCCGATCATCGCGTCGAGTTCGGCCATCGCGTCCTCGATGGTGATGAGCGGCCGCTTCTGCTGCCCGGCCGCCTGCTGCTCGCGGGCCGCGCGGTCCGCGTAGGCCTGGGCCACGCCCTGCGCGCGGGCGCCGTACCGCTGCGGGGAATGCCCGCCCTGGTAGCCGGAGCCGCGCGGCACCGCCGGTCCCCCGGGCCGCGCGCCCGGCGCGCCCGGCGTTCCTGGGGTGCCTGGGGCGCCTGGGGCGCCGCCCGGGCGGGGCCGCAGGCCGGTTGAGTGCCCGGCCGGGAACTCGTAAAGCCTGGCGTCCTGCATGCCCTTGGCCGCGCGCCAGCCGAGCACGACGACCGCGAGCAGCCACGCGGCGATCACGCCGGCGATGGGCTTGATGTGCAGCCCGTGAAGCTGGCTGAACAGCGCCGCCACCAGGAGCACCGGCCACAGCAGGGTCATCGCCACCGTGCGGCACGGCACGTACCAGCGGCGCAGCGGACCGACGTGCGCGCTGACCGCCATCACCACAGGCAGCGCGAGCAGCGCCCAGCGCACCGGCCACGACGGCTGCGCGGCCGGGTCCGGGGCGGCCAGGGCCGTCACGTAGATGATCCAGATCGCGAGCATGGCCACATATGCCGAGGCCATCTTGGTGCGCACCTTGCCGACGACCGCCGCGGGAGCGAGCACAGGGCAAAGGAAGACCACGGCCCCGATAATCGGGACAATCCTGCTCGGCATCCGGATCCGGTCCGTCGCACGCTGCACGCGCTCGACGAGGTTGAGCTTTTCCCGACCCGTGGACTGGACCCTATCGTTTGGCAGCATCGCGCTCCCTCGGACAGTCGTACGTCCTTGTATAGCGCATCGGGCGGGATCGCAACAGGTTACCTGCCGATACCGTGCGTGAAATAGCTGAATATCATGGTCTAGACCACTGACGTGAGGTCGATCTCATCACGCAGCGGAATGCCGTAGTCTCCGGTCCGCGGGATCCCGGGCTTGCGCATCCGCGAGCGGTCCACCGCTCCCGGCCGCAGCGCGGCCAGCCGGAATCCGCGCCGCTGGTAGAACCGCAGCGCGCCGATATTGTCGTTAGTGGTCGTTAGCATGATTTCGCGGCAGCCGTGCCGTTTGGCCTCGGCCCGGATTGCCTCGATGAGCCTCGTCCCGATGCCGGCATGCCGGTCAAGGGCGTTTATCGTGACGATCTCGAGAACACCCGGCCGGACGTCGTAGGTGACGAGTCCGGCGATGCGGCCCGCGCGTTCGGCGATGAAACCGGGAAGGGCGGCCGGGTAGAAGGCCGCGTCGTGCACGACGACCTCGGGGGCGCCCCAGAGCTGAGTCGTCAGCCACCCGACGGTGGGCCGGTCACCTTCCTCGACGGGCCGGATCACCATGTCCTGCTCAGCCACCTCACCATTATCCCCACCATAATCCCCGCGGCCGGTATCCCCAGAGCCGGGCGAGCCCGGGTACCCGCCGGGCCGCGGTCTTCAGGTCGCCCTTGTCGAAGGCGTAGGCCACCACGGCGAAGGCCGCCACGGCGGCGACCGCCGCCAGCGCGCCTGCGCCGGCATCGGCCAGCTTGCGGCCGGCCGGAAGCACGAGGGTGACGCCCACGCCGAAGGCGGCGCCGGCGACGCCGGCGGCCAGGCTGACCAGCGTGGCGCGGCCGACGCCGGCCACGGCCGCCGCGCCGCGGATCCGCCGGGTGGCGATCACCATCGGGACCGCCACGGCCAGCTGGGCTATGGTGCTGCCGAGGGCGATGGCGCCCACCGTCAGGCGCGGCGGCGCCAGCTCGACGAGCGGCACGCTCACCACGATCTGCAGGATCTGGCCCGCGACCAGCCCGATGGCGGCCACCTTCAGCCGCCCGATGGCGAACATCACCCGCGACACGCTCGTGATCACGGCGAAGCCGGCCACTCCAGGCGCGACCATCAAGAACCCCTGGACCAGCTGCGTCACCTGATCCGGCTGCTTGGCGAGGACGTGCGCGGCGGGCAGGGCGACCGCCGCGATCACCGCCGTGGCGAGCCAGGACGTGAGGACGACAGCCCGCGTCGAGCCGGCGCAGGTCCGGTCGAACACGTCGCCATCGGTCGCGGACAGGACCGGGAACGCGCTGGTGACGATCGAAAGCGCCAGCACGGCCGACACCGAGTTGAACACCATCCAGACGTAGTTGACCAGGACGAGCGCGCCGGTCTGGCCGTGCCCGTTGGACAGCGCGATCATGACGACCTGGTACAGGTCGGCGGCCAGGAACTCCAGGACGCCGACGAGCGCGAGCCCGCCGGCCAGCCGCATGACCCCGGGCGGGAACCGCAGGGTCGGCCGCAGCCCCAGGTGCAGCCGCCAGGCCGGCGGCACGGCGACGACCACCAGGGTGCCGATGTTCATCGTGGTCCCGATGGACAGCACGAGCTCGGCGGCCAGCGGCGTCCTGGCCAGCCCGGCCCCCTTGTCCAGCGGAACGAAGGCCAGGTAGGAGCCGATCATGACCACGTTGGCGATCACCGGCGCCAGCGTCGGCCCGGTGAACCTGCGGTACGCCTGCAGCAGCCCGAACAGCACCACGGACAGCCCGTAGAGCAGGATCTGGGGCGCGAACACGACCAGCATATTGCCGGTGACGCTGACCATGTCGGCGTGGGCGCAGCTGGCGTTCGGGTTGACCGGGACGAGCATCGAGGCTATCGGCCGCGCCACCGCCGCGATGATCGCCATCAGCGGCACGAGGATGACGACGGCCCAGGTGAGCAGCGCGGATGTGATCTGGCCGACGCGCGCCTTCTCTTCGGGACTGGTCGCCGACTGCTCTGCCGAGCGGGCGAGGATCGGGACCATCGCGCTGGTAAGGGCGCCGCCCAGGGCCAGCTCGTAGATCAGGTTGGGCACCTGGTTGGCGGTGACGTACGCGGTGCCGAGGCAGCCCGCGCCGACGCTCTGCGAGAACACGAGGGTGCGGACCAGCCCGAGTATCCGGGACATCGTGGTCAGGCCCGCGATGAGCAGCGCGCCGCGCGCGATGCCCGGTGCGATGCCCGGCCCGCTGCCCGGTGCGATGCCCGGCCCGCTGCCGGGCCCGACGCCGGGCCCGACGCCGGGCCCGCTGCCGGGCCCGTGCTGGCGCGGCGCGTCCGTCTGGGCGGGCTCGGTCAGGCCAGGTCGGTCGCTGTGCACACGGAACCCCAGCTCTCCTCGCAGGCGGTGGCTGTGACCGGCGGCTTACAGGAACCGGCAGGCAGCCGTGGACGGCATGTAGACACGACGCGCGATCTCGCCGCTGAGATTACCGCCGCCCCAGGCCAGAGCTGGACTTTCGCAGCCCCTCCTCGGCGGGAGCGGGCACCCTCCCGGCCCTGGTTGCGGGGAACATTACCAGCGCGGCCCGCCCGCCGTCCCGGGCTTGCAGCCCGCCGCTCCCGGCGGTTGCCCGCCCGCCGCTCCCGGGGGTTGCCCGCCCGCCGTCCCGGGGGTTGCCCGCCCGCCGCTCCCGGCTTGCCCGCCAGGAAACGGTCGCGGCGGCCCGCCGGAACGCGACCACTCCCCCGCGGCGACGTGCTCGAACTCCCGTACGCGAGCGGCCGATCATGCACGGTAGTTGTTGCCGCCAGCCCTCGCGAGGGGCGCGCCACTGCTGGCGGCTGGGGCATTTGCGCATCTGGCCCAATAAGACTGGGCTAGCCGCGCATCTGGCCCAATACGCGGGCCTCGGAGCCTGTGACTGCTGCCACCTGCGGGCTCCGCGTAATCGGAGTTACAGGTGAGTATCGGGTGCGGGCGGCCGGCCACCGGCCGATCCGGAAATCGCGCCAACCGCCGGGTTCCCGGCTCCGTCTTCCACGACAAAAGCGGCCGGCATCCTGAAGGCTGGTGACCGATGGCGGCAGGGGGGCCGCGTCGAAGGCGTATCCCGACCTACTTGGTCCGCCACTCCATCAACGCCGGTCCAGAGCCGGGCCGCCTGGCTGCGCGCGGGACTGCCTGGGGGAAATCCCCCAGCGGAAGACGGCCGTTAGCCCGATCCCGCCCAGGCGGCCGCGTGCCTAGCGTGATCTTCCGTAGGCACCAACGACGGAAGGAGTTCGGGTGATCCAGGCCCGGGATCTCACCAAGCGGTACGGACCGACGGTCGCGGTCGACGCGCTCAGCTTCGACGTGCGGCCGGGCAGCGTCACCGGCTTCCTCGGCCCCAACGGGTCGGGGAAGTCCACCACGATGCGGCTGATCCTCGGGCTGGACCGGCCCGACGCCGGCCAGGTGCGGGTCGGCGGCCGCCGCTACCGCGAGCTGCGCTGGCCGCTGCGCGAGGTCGGCGCGCTGCTCGAGGCCAGGGCGTTCCACCCGGGCCGCAGCGCCCGCAGTCACCTGGCCGCGCTGGCCGCCAGCAACGCGATTCCGCGGGCGCGGGTCGACGAGGTGCTCGACATGGTCGGCCTGGCCAGCGCGGCCGGGCGGCGGGCCGGGAAGTTCTCCCTCGGGATGGGGCAGCGACTGGGGATCGCCGCGGCGCTGCTGGGCGATCCGGCGGTGCTGCTGCTGGACGAGCCGGTGAACGGGCTGGATCCCGAGGGGGTCCGGTGGATCCGCAACCTGCTGAAGTCGCTGGCCGCGCAGGGCCGCACGGTGTTCGTGTCCAGCCACCTGATCAGCGAGATGGCGCTGACCGCCGAGCGGCTGGTGGTGATCGGCCGGGGGCGGCTGCTCGCGGACACGACCGTCGCCGAACTGTCGGCCGGGTCGGCGTCGCTGGAGGAGGCGTTCTTCCGGCTCACCAGCGGGGCGGTCGAGTACCGGGGGAACACGGCGCAGGAGGCAACGCCATGACCACGACCGCGCAGACTCGCGTGCCGGGCGGCCGTTACGGGCTGGCGCAGGCGGCCCGGATGGAATGGATCAAGCTGCGCAGCCTGCGCTCCACCTGGTGGACCCTGGCCGTCACGGCCGCCGGGACCGTCGGGATTGGCGTCGCCGTGGGCCTGAACACCCGGGACGCCTCCGGGGACCTGACCAACAACGCGCTGGCCGGCGTGGTCCCCGGCCTGCTGCTGGCGGGCGCGCTCGGCGTACTGACCATGACCAGCGAATACTCCTCGGGAACAATCCGGGTCACGCTAGCCGCCGTCCCGCGGCGCCCCCTGGTCCTGGCGGCCAAGGCAGCGGTGTTCGGGGCCGTGACCCTAATTGCCGGGGAGGCCGCGTCGTTCATCGCGTTCTTCGCCGACGCGGCCACGCTGCGCCACGGCATCGCGGCACCCACGCTGGGCCAGCCCGGCGTGCTACGGGCGGTCGTGGTGACCGGGGCAGGCTTCTGCCTGATCGGGCTGCTCGGCCTGGGCCTGGGCGCGATCATCCGGCACGGCGCGGCCGCGGTCGCAGTGCTGGTGGCCGGCATATACGTGATCGCGGGGGTCATCGGCATCGTCGCGCACGGCGCGGCGGCGTACATGCCCCTCCTGATCGTGGGAAACTCGCTGAGCACGACCAAGCCGGTGACCTGCGGCACGAATGGCGTGAACTGCCCGCACTTCCTGTCCGCGTGGGCCGGGCTCGGCGTGCTGTGCCTGTACGCCGTGATCGCACTGGCGGCCGGCGGATGGCTGCTGGCCCGGCGGGACGCCTGAGCAGAAGGCAGGGGGAGGCAGGATAATGGCGGCATGAGCCTTCCGGCGACCACGCCGGCCGCCGGCCCGCCGCCTGGCGGCCAGGCGCGGGCCTGGAGCCCGTGGGCGGTCGCCCGCGCGGCGGTCGCGGCGCCGTTCACCCGGCGTGAGGGCCGCAAGCTGTTGTTCTGCCTGACCGGGCTGCCGTTCGCCCTCGTGGTTAACCCGCTGGCGCTCTTCGTTCTCGCCGTGGACCTGATCTGGCTGGTGGCCGGTCCCGGTCAGGGTAACCCGTCCGCGACCGACGTGGCCATCGCCTGTGCCTGCCTGGGACTGGTGCTCGTGCTGCTGGTGTCGACGGGGGCGGCCCGGGGGCTCGGCTCGCTGCAGCGCATGCTCGCGACCCGGCTGCTCGGAATGCGAGTCGCGGCGCCGCCGTCGGCGCGGCGCAGCGCCGGCGCCCGGGCCTGGCCCGGCCCTGGTCCCCGCGACGGGGCCGGCTGGCGGGTCGTGGCCTACCTGCTGGCCAAGCTGCCGGTCGGCCTGATCGAGCTGTACGCCGTGTTCTTCTGGATCGGCGGGCTGGTCAACCTGGGTTACCCGCTCTGCTGGGGGGCGTTCCGCAACCACCCGCCTGGGGCCCGGCTGAGCCCGGTGCCGGTGTTCACGCCGTTCGGGTTGTTCGGCGACGGCACGTTCCGCGTCGCGACCCTGCCCGGCACGTTCGCCGCCACCGCGGCGGGAGCGGCGATGCTGCTGGCCGCCCCGTGGGTGACCAGGGCCGTCACGTCCGCCGACGCCTGGCTGATCCGGGGCCTGCTCGGGCCCGGGCGGCTGGCGCAGCGGGTCCACGACCTGGAGCTGAGCCGGGCACTGGCCGTCGACGACTCCGCCGCCCTGCTGCGGCGGCTCGAGCGGAACCTGCACGACGGCGCGCAGATCCGGCTGGCCACGCTGGCCATGAACCTCGGCATGGCCAAGGAGAAACTCGGCAACGACGGCGACGTGACGGACGCCGCAGCGGTCCGCGAGCTGGTCGACGCCGCGCTCCGGGGTGCCAAGGACGCGCTCGGCGAGCTGCGCAGCCTGGTCCGCGGGATCCACCCGCCGGTGCTCGACAACGGGCTTGCGGACGCCCTCGCCTCGCTGGCCGTCGGCAGCGCGACCCCGGTCGAGCTGGAGGTCAGCATCCCGGTCCGGCCCACCCCCGCGATCGAGACCATCGCGTACTTCTGCGCCGCCGAGCTGCTGGCCAACGCGGCCAAGCACAGCTTCGCGAACAAGATCGCCATCCGGGCGGCCGGACAGCGGGACGTGCTGCTGCTCAGCGTCGCCGACGACGGCACCGGCGGGGCCGACCCGGCCCGGGGCACCGGCCTGTCCGGGCTCGCGCAGCGGGCCGCCGTGGTGGACGGCCGGCTCACGATCGCCAGCCCGCCCGGCGGCCCGACGAAGGTCACCGTCGAGCTCCCGCTGCGCGCATGAACGCGCGGGTCGTGATCGCCGAGGACGCGGTCCTGTTCCGGGCGGGGCTCGCCCGGCTGATCGAGGACCACGGTCACCGGGTGTGCGCTGCCGTGGGCGACGGCGGCGCGCTGCTGGCCGCGGTGGCAGAGTACCAGCCCGACGTCGTGGTGGCCGACATCCGGATGCCGCCGACGCACACCGACGAGGGGCTGCGCGCCGCGCTCGAGATCCGCCGCCAGCATCCCCGGACCGGAGTGCTGGTGCTGTCGCAGTACATCGAGACCAGGTACACGGCCCGGCTGCTGGAAGGCAACGCGGCGGGCGCCGGGTACCTGCTGAAGGAGCGGGTAGCCGACGTGGCCGAGTTCACCGGCGCGCTGGAGCGGGTCGCCGCCGGCGGCACCGCGCTCGACCCCGAGGTCGTCGGCCAGCTGCTGCGCGCCAGCCGCCGCGCCGACGGCCTGGCCGCGCTCACCGCGCGCGAGCGCCACGTGCTCGCCCTGATGGCGGAGGGGCGTTCAAACGCCGGCATCGCCGGCGCGCTCGTGGTGACAGGCGGAACCGTGGAAAAGCACGTGGCGAGCATCTTCGACAAGCTGGGGCTGCCCCAGGACGAGGCCGACAACCGCCGCGTCCTCGCGGTCCTGCGCTACTTCGGCTCGTAGCCCCTAGCGCCCAGCTGCATCGACGGAGCATCGATGCAGCTTCAGATCCTGGCCTGAACGTTCTAGAACGAGCTGATCACTACGGCAGGCCAGGCTGGATCGAGCTACCCATGCCTGTCCGGGTCGCCATCGCCCCCCTCATGTGGGGGTACGGCATCACTGGCACTCAACTGTTCACCCGCCCCGGCCCGGGAACATAGCGGAAGAGCGCTACCACGGCATCGGGATCGCGCGGCGCGCGACGGGCGGCGCATAACGGGCGGATGCCGTGATCCGGGCATGGGGGGTGCGGGGAGTGCCGGGTGAGGTGCCGACGGTGAAAGCGGCGGGTCCCGCGTGAGGCGGTCGTGGCACGGGAGTTCGCGCCGGGCAGGCGGCCGGCCAGATGTCCGGCGTTGCGGCTGCCGGGGGCCCTGCTGCGGGGACCCCGCCCGGGCCGGCGGCGGCCGGCGTGGCGCCGGCAGCGCATGGGGCCAGCGGGACCCGGCCGGGCGGGCC
>DAHVAN010000191.1 GCA_027314595.1 Actinomycetota bacterium
TTATCACCCGTCTCGTCTCATAATATGAGACGAGACGGGTCCAGATATCTCTGGTCATGCGGCAGGCACGCCCGGCTTGGCCGACCCTGACACGTCTTGCGCAGCCGGGCTGCCGGCCCCCGCGCCGTCCTGCACCGAGCCGACGGCGGCATTGCCCGCCGCCCCCGGGCCCTCCGGGGATCCGGCTGCCCCGGCTCCGATCAGGGCCTCGACGCCGGGCGCCGCCATCGGCCTTGCCATCAGGTACCCCTGCCCGTACCCGCAGCCCATCTCCCTGAGCTCGGCGAGCTGGCGAGGGTGCTCGATGCCCTCGGCCACCACCTGCATGCCGAGGTCGCGGCCCACGCCGACGATGGTTTTCGTGAGCATGGTCAGGGTCGGGTCCTGGCCGAGGCCCGTCACGAAGGACGGGTCGATCTTGATGATATCGACGGGCAGCCGTCGCAGGTGGGCAAGCGAGGCATAGCCGGTGCCGAAGTCGTCGATGGCGAGCCTGACGCCAAGGTCGCGCAGCTCCGCGAGCCGGCCGGCGATCAGCCCCGCGTCCTCCACGAGCATCCGCTCGCCCACCTCGATGGTGAGCGCGGCCGGCCGCAGGCCGCTCTCCGCGAGCGCGGCGGCTACCTGGGCGGTGAACTGCGGCGCGTTGAGCTGCCGCAGTGAAATGTTCACCGTCACGCCGACGTCCCACGAGGAGGCGAGCCATGCGGCGCCCTGCGCGCAGGCCTGGCGCAGCACCCACTCGCCGAGCGGGATGATGAGGCCGGAGTCCTCCGCCACCGCCAGGAACGCGCGAGGCGGGACCAGTTCGTCCCCGCGCCACCAGCGGACGAGCGCCTCGGCGCCGGTGACGCGCGACGTGGCCAGTTCCACGATCGGCTGGTACTGCAGGGTCAGCTCTTCCCTGCTGATCGCGCGCTGCAGGTCGCTCGCCAGGTCAAGGCGCCTGACGACATCGGCGTGCATGTGCGCGGCGTAGACCTCGACCCGCCCGCCGCCGCTGTCCTTCGCCCTGGCCATGGCCACGTCGGCGTTGCGCAGCACCAGGCCGGGCAGGTCCTCGTCGGCGAGCGCGACGCCGACGCTCGCGGTCAGGCCTATCTCCCTGTCGGCGACGCGGAACGGCTCCCCCGCGATCACGCCGGCCAGCCGCTCGGCCAGTTCGATGATCTCGGGGATGCCGGCCGCGTTCTCCATGAGCACGGCGAACTCGTCGCCGCCCCAGCGCGCGACCGTGTCCTGCGCGGGCACCACGGCCCGCAGCCGCCGCGCCGTCTGGGCGATCACGAGGTCGCCCGCGCCGTGTCCCACGAGGTCGTTGACGGCGGTGAAACCGTCCAGGTCCAGGAAGATCACGCCCGCCTGGCGGGTGTCCGCGTCGGCGAGCGCCTCCCGCGCCCGCTCTTCGACGTAGGCGCGGTTGGGCAGACCGGTCAGCCCGTCGTGGAACGTCAGGTGCGTGACCTGCTGGCGCAGCGCTACCTGGTCGCTGACGTCCCTCGCGGCTACCAGTATCTGGGTCGGCCCGCCGGGGATCCGGTACGGGAGCACCGCGCCCTCGATGTGCCGCCAGGTGCCGTCGGCGGCTCGTACCCGGCACGAGAAGCGCCCCTTCCCGTCCGGGTCCCCGGCGGGTCCGAGCGCCCGCTCGATCGCCGCCCGCGCGGCGCTGACGTCCTCGGGGTGGATGAACTCCGTGAGCGTCCTGCCGACCAGCGCGCGCTGCGAATAGCTGAAGCCCGCGACCGAAGGGCTGGCGTAGCTGATCGCCCCGTCGAGGTCGCAGACCAGCACCATGTCGCTGGTCCTGTCGGCGAGGTCGCGCAGGCTGCTGCCCGACTCACGCCACATCCGCACGGCCGCGCCGTTCTCCCTGACCAGCATCAGGATCCGCACCGCCACCACGAGCACCGCCGCTCCGCCGGCGATGACCAGCGCCAGCCCGGACGCCGGGGCGCTGGCGAGGCCGCTCACGATGACGGCGAAGGCGGCTGCCAGCACGGAGACCGCCGCGATGACGGTCGCGGCGCCCGCGCTCGTGAGGGGGACGTTCCGCACGCCGAACGGGCCGGGAACAGCCTCCGCCGGCCCTTGGGACTCCTGCTCGGCGTCCTGCCACGGGGGCGACTCCATGCGCGCCGCGATGGTCTTCACCCACGGCGCCACGCCGAGCAGGCACGCGGCGAGGATCATCGCGAGCTGCTCGAGGATGCCCTGGTGCCCGCCCGAGATCCGGGCGCCGACGCCGACGGAGTCGCCGAAGGTCAGCGCGAGCAGCGCCAGGTAGGGCACCAGGACCCGGTCCCAGGCGGCGGTGAGCACCGGCAGCAGCGCGCCGAGCACCGCGAGATCCGCGAGCGGATGAAGCAGTTCGAGCAGGAAGGTCTGCGGGCGCTCGAGCGAGCGGTGGAACTCGCCGCTGAACGCCACGACCCAGCCGATGACCAGCAGGGAAACCGCCATCACGTACCCGTCGGCCAGACCGGGCAGCACCGACCCGTGCGTCCCGTGGGCCCCGTGCGTCCCCGGCGCGCCGGCTGGCTGCGAGGCGAGCACCATGATGCCGGTCGCGGCGGCGGCGAGGGCGAACAGCGGCGCCGCGTCGGCGAGCGACGGCGGCGCGGACGACGTGCTCAGCAGCCCGGCCAGCTCGGTGTCCACGATCAGGCCGACGAACCAGAACAGCGCGGCACCGCCGAGCCACCGGTATCCCCTGGCCACGGGGCCGCTATGCCGCCTCGCGCCCGCCCAGAGGGCGACGACCGCCCCGGCGGCGGCGAGCATGGCGAGGACGCTCACTGTCGATCCCCCGTGAGGTTCAGGCGCAACCGGGGCTCCTTCCGAGGTTCCCGCTACGGGGGTAGCGTCGCGTTCCAGGCATGATCTCAGGCTGAGGATCTGGTAACGGATCTGTAACGACCCGTCACCGGTGACTGGCACTCGGCAGCGCCCGTCAGTGACCAGGGTTCGCCGCCTCGGCAGCCAGTATGGCGATCCGGCCTTAGCGCTCACTCTACGTACCCGAGATCACGCTTCGGTTGAGGAAGGGCGTCCACCGGGAGACAAGTGCGATCACCGGGAGCCGGCAAGGGGCTGCTTCTTGCGAACATCCTAGGGCAGCCACCGCTGATATGTGCCACTGATCACATTCCTGAGCTGACCGCCGCGCAGGTACCTCACTTGTTCATTACCGCCCAGGAGCGGCAAAGCGGTGCTGTTCTAGACTCCACCCAGCTAGGACGATTGTCCTCAGGAGGGACGGCGCCAGCCGGGCCGGCCCGCCGCCTGGGGCACGAGCGAAGAGGCCGAATTGCGGAAAGTTCTGATCGCGAACCGGGGGGAGATCGCGGTCCGCGTGGCGCGCGCCTGCCGGGACGCCGGGCTCACCAGCGTCGCCGTCTACGCCGATCCGGACCTGGACGGCCTGCACGTCCAGGTCGCAGACGAGGCGTACGCGCTCGACGGCGCGACCCCGGCGCAAACCTACCTGGATATCGGGAAGATCATCGGTATCGCGGCCAGGGCCGGCGCCGACGCCGTCCACCCCGGCTACGGGTTCCTCGCCGAGAACGCCGCCTTCGCGTCGGCGGTCATCGCCAGCGGCCTGACCTGGATCGGCCCGCCTCCGCAGGCCATCGAGGCGCTCGGGGACAAGGTCAGGGCACGCGACATCGCCAAGCGGGTCGGCGCGCCGCTCGCCCCCGGCACCGACGGCCCGGTCAGCTCGGCGCAAGAGGTCATGCGCTTCGCCCGGGCGCACGGCCTGCCTGTCGCGATCAAGGCCGCGTTCGGCGGCGGCGGCCGCGGGCTCAAGGTGGCCCGCACCGAGGCCGAGATCCCCGAGCTCTACGAGTCCGCCGTGCGCGAGGCCACCGCGGCATTCGGCAACGGCGAGTGCTTCGCCGAGCGCTACCTCGACCGCCCCCGGCATGTCGAGACCCAGTGCCTGGCCGACTCCCACGGCACCGTGGTGGTCATCTCGACGCGGGACTGCTCGCTGCAGCGAAGGCATCAAAAGCTCGTCGAGGAGGCTCCCGCGCCGTTCCTTTCCGGCGCGCAGAACAGGCAGCTTTACGACGCGTCCAAGGCCATTCTCCGCGAGGCGGGCTACGTCGGGGCGGGCACCTGCGAGTTCCTCGTCGCCGCCGACGGCGCGATCAGCTTCCTCGAGGTGAACACCCGGCTGCAGGTCGAGCACCCCGTGTCGGAGGAGGTCACCGGCATCGACCTGGTCCGTGAGATGTTCCGCGTCGCCGACGGCGAGCCGCTCGGCTACGACGACCCGCCGCGGCGGGGGCACTCGATCGAGTTCCGGATCAACGCCGAAGACCCGGCGAGGAACTTCCTGCCCGCCCCCGGCACCATCACCGAGTGGAACCCGCCGTCCGGCCCCGGCGTGCGGCTCGACTCCGGCTACACCGCCGGCATGACCGTGCCACAGGCCTTCGACTCGCTGATCGGCAAGCTGATCGTGACCGGCGCCAGCCGCGAGCAGGCGCTGCAGCGCGCCCGCCGCGCGCTCGCGGAGTTCGTCGTGGGCGGCATGCCAACCGTGCTGCCGTTCCACCGCGCCGTCGTCGGCGACCCCGCGTTCGCCGGTGACAGCCTCGCCGTGCACACCCGCTGGATCGAGACGGAATTCTCCGCCTCGCTCGAGCCGCAGGACGCCGCGGTCACCGCCCCGGATCAGGCTCGGGAGCGGATGACCGTCGAGGTCGGCGGCAAGAGGCTGGAGGTGGTGCTGCCGGCGATGGGGCTCACGGCCGCGTCCCGCTCCGCGCCCATATCTCCCGAACGGTCCCCGGCTTCCCGTCACGGCCGCCGTGCTCGCTCGGCAGGCCGGAGCCAGGGAGGCGGTGACTCGCTGGTCACGCCGATGCAGGGCACTATCGTGAAGATCGTCGCGCCAGAGGGACAGCAGGTGACCGCTGGCGACACCGTGGTGATACTCGAGGCGATGAAGATGGAGCAGCCGCTGACCGCGCACAAGGACGGCACGATCACTGGCCTGGCCGTGGAGGTTGGCCAGACCGTCGCGGCCGACACCGAGATCTGCCAGATCAAGGACTGAATGCCATGAGGCGACGGCTGGCAGGCGATCCAGGGCCGGGCCGCTGGCTGCTGTTCGCGGTCGGGTTCAGGCTGCCCGACGAGAACCGCGAGTGGGTGCGGCACGAACTGACCGACGCCGGCTGGCGCAGCCGGACGATCAGGCGGCTGCTTGTCTTGATGGTGCCGGTCTGCGTCGGGCTGGCGTTCCTGCCCGGCCCCGGCTGGCTGCGGACCGCGGTCCCCGCGCTCGCGCTCATCGCCAGCATCGGCACGATCGCCATCAGCGCCGACGACGTGCGCGCCGCCCGGCTGCGCCAGCACGGGCTGCCGGTTCCCGACGATCCCGACCTCGGCCGCCCCACCCACTGACCGGAGGATTCATGCGGGAGGTGGCCGCGGTGCTCGGGAAGGCGCTGAGGAAGGCGCCGGCGCGGGCTGGGCTGACACGGGTGGTAGCGATCGACGGGCGGTCGGGGGCGGGCAAGAGCGCCCTGGCCGCGCGGTTGCGTGCCGTGCTCGGCGCGCCTGTCGTGGCGCTTGAGGATCTCTATGGCGGATGGGACGGGCTGGAGAACGGGATTGACCTGCTCGTCCGCGAGGTCCTCGAGCCTGTGGCCGCCGGGCGGCCCGCACGGGTGCCGCGCTATGACTGGGTGGCCGGTCAGTGGGCCGAACCGGTGCCGCTCGACCCGCCGACGTCGTTGATCGTGGAAGGGGCGGGTGCCGGGGCGCGGCGTGCGGCCGTCTTCGCGAGCCTGGTTGTCTGGCTGGAGACGCCACCGTCCGTTCGGAAGAAGAGAGCTCTTGACAGGGACGGGGAGACGTTCGCGCCGCACTGGGACCGGTGGGCGGCGCAGGAGGACGCGATGCTGGCGCGTGAGCGGACGCCGGAACGCGCCGGCCTAGTGATCGACGGGGTGACAGGAGCGATACGCTCGGGGCCGTGACGCTCCCCGGTCCTGGTGGCGCGGGCAAGCCGGCCCGTCCTGGCGGCGCAAAGCAGCCGGCGCTCGAGTTCGGCGTGTTCCCGCTGGGGATTGCCGGCGCGCCTGGCGGGGTCGCCTCGGGACGGCGGGACGACCGCGAGGCCATCGCCCGTGCGCTCGGCGAACTGAGCGGCGGCGGCCCGCCGCTGATGCCGCGGATGTACGTGAACTGGCTGGGGCGATGGTGGAACAAGAGGGCGCTCGGCCAGGTCGAGCGGGTCGCCGAGGCGGCAGGGCCCGCGCACGACCTGGTGCTCTGCTACCGCGACAGCTCCGGCAACGCCGAAGCCTGGGCGCGGTTCGTGGCCCGGGTGGTCCGTGATTACGGCCGCAAGCTCGCCGCGGTCCAGGTCACCGGGGAGGCCAACCTGACGGCGATTCCCGACGCCGCCGATGGCGCCTTCCCGAAAGCCGCCGAAGCGCTCGTCCGCGGCGTGCTGAGCGCCGCGCAGGCCAAGCGGGCGACGGGCGCGACCGCGGCGATCGGGTTCGCGGCGGCCGCGGAAGCCTCGCCGGACGGCAACGGCTTCTGGAGGCAGGTGCGGGACCTCGGCGGGACGGACTTCGCGTCCGCGCTCGACTACGCGGGCATCGACTTGTACCCCGACGTCTTCGGGCCCAGGATCGGGCTCGGCCGGCTGCCTGAAGTCGTGACATGGATCCTGCGCGCCTTCCGCGAGCAGGCGCTGCCGATCGCCGGCGTTCCGCCGGGCACCCCGGTGCGGATCTGCGAGAACGGCTGGCCGACGGGGCCGGGCAGGGCCGAGTCGGTGCAGGCCCAGGTGCTCGAGGCGACCGTGCGGACGGTGCATGACCTGCGCGCGGAACTGAACCTCACGCACTGGGAGCTGTTCACGCTGCGGGACGCGGACAGCTCGAAGGACAGCCTGTTCCACCGGTTCGGGGTGCTGCGGGACGACTACTCGCCAAAGCCCGCGTTCGGGGTGCTGCGGGAACTGGTCGCCGAACTGCGCCAGGGCTTACCCCCGCCCTCAGATGAAGGCGTCCGTGCCGAACTCCATCACGGTGCGCGCCGCCTCCGTGACGCTGCCGGACAGCGACGGGTAGACGGAGAACGTGTGCGCGATCTGGTCCACCGACAGGTTCTGCTCGATCGCCACAGAAAGCGGGAGGATCAGCTCGCTGGCGTGCGGGGCCACCACGACGCCGCCGAGCACCAGGCCGGTGCCTGGGCGGGTGAAGATCTTGACGAACCCGTCGCGGATCCCGGCCATCTTCGCGCGCGCGTTCGTGGCCAGCGGCCGCTTCACCACGCGGGCGGCGACCTCGCCGCGGTCGACCGCCGCCTGGGACACCCCGGCCGACGCGATCTCCGGGTCGGTGAAGATCGTGGACGCCACGTGGCTGAGCCGGATGGGCTGCACCGCTTCCCCGAGCGCGTGCCACATCGCGATCCGCCCCTGCATCGCCGCCACCGACGCGAGCATGAGCACGCCGGTGCAGTCGCCCGCCGCGTACACGCCGGGAGCGGACGTCCGCGACACCCGGTCCACCTCGATGAAGCCCCGGCTGTCCAGGATGACCCCGGCCCGCTCGCAGCCGATGCCCGCCGTGCTCGGCACCATGCCGACCGTGAGCAGGCAGTGCGACCCGGTGAGCGTCCTGCCGTCGGCGAGGGTCACCACCACGCTGTCGCCCTTGCGGTGCACCGCCTGGGCGCGCGACCTGCCGAGGACCTTCATGCCGCGCCGCCTGAACACGCGCTCGATCAGGACCGCGGCGTCCTTGTCCTCGTGCGGCAGCACGTGCTCGCGCGAGGAGACCAGCGTGACCTGCGAGCCGAGCGCCTGATAGGCGCTCGCGAACTCGGCGCCGGTCACGCCAGAGCCGACCACGATCAGCTCCTGCGGCAGTTCGGGCAGGTCGTAGATCTGGCGGCAGGTGAGGATGCGCTCGCCGTCGGCCACCGCCTCGGGAAGCATCCTGGGGTTGGCCCCGGTCGCGATGAGCACCACGTCGCCGTGGACGGCGGTTCCCGCCGCCTCGATCGTGTGCGGGCCGGTCAGCCGCCCCCTGGCCTGGATGATCTGGACGCCCTCGGCCGCCACCCGTTCGGCTATGTCGTGGGACTGAGCGGCGGCCAGTGCCTTGATCCGCGCGTAGAGCGCGGGCGCGTCCACCCCGACCACGGGATTGTCGCCGTTTTCCATCTGCAGGCCCAGCGACGCCGAGCGGCCGAGTGAGGCCATCGTGACCGACGACTCGATCAGCGTCTTGCTCGGGACGCAGTCGGTGAGCACGCAGGCGCCGCCGAGACCGGCTTCATCGACGACGGTTACCTCGGCGCCAAGCTGGGTCGCCACCAGCGCGGCTTCATAGCCGCCAGGGCCGCCGCCGACAATCGCGACACGTGGACGTGGCAAGGACACGATGGTCAATTATCTCGCACGATCATGGGTGGGCATGCGCCGCCCTCGGCGATTACGCCGTACGCTTAAGCACCGTGGCACTATATGCCGCCTACGGCAGCAACATGGATCCGACGCAGATGCTGGCACGCTGCCCGCATTCCCCGCAGCGGGGCACCGGGTGGCTGGAAGGCTGGCGCCTGACTTTCGGCGGTGAGGAAATCGCCTGGGAGGGCGCGCTCACCACTATCGTCGAGGATGCCGCCCAGCGGGTGTTCGTCGTGCTGTACGACGTCCCCGAGATAGACGAGAAGGAACTCGACAACTGGGACGGGGTTACCCTCGGCTACTACAGCAAGCTCAAGGTCCGGGTGCAGACCCTGGATGGGGACGTGCTGGCGTGGCTGTACGTGCTCGACGCCTACGAGGGCGGGCTGCCCTCCGCGCGGCACCTGTCTATCCTGGTGGACGCGGCGATCAAGGCCGGCGCGCCCGACGACTACGTGGACTGGCTGCGGTCGCGGCCGTCCAGCCCGCCGTCCGGCGGCGAAAGCCAGCTGCCGGTCTTAAGGCCAGGATGGCCACCACGAGGGCCAGCGCGGGGATCGCGATCGCCGCGAACGCGGGCCAGTACCAGGTGCTCACGGGCGCCGTCGCCCGCCGGGGAGGACTGGCCGCCTGCGCCTGGCCGGCCAGCGCGCTGATCGCCGCCACGATCTGCTGGCTGTCCACGACCGCCGACGGCTGACCGGCAGGCTCGGGATCGCCGAACGATCCGCCCGGGCCCCCGTGGCGAACGCCCGCCGGGCCGGCGAGGCTGCCCGACCTGAGGCGGGGCCGTTCGGCGCGCAGCTGGGCGGTGACCTGCCTGCGGCGTGAGGAATGGACCGCCCAGGAATAGATGGCCCGCCGTCCCGTGCTCGCGGGCGTGCCCGCCGAGGTCTCGGCAGCGGTGCCGGGAGCGCCGTCGAGCGGCCACTCGCAGCGCACTCGCAGCAGTTCGGCGGCGTCGACCCCGGCGACCGCCGCCCAGCCGATGCGGTGGTCGCGCAGCGGGTTGCTGATCGTCAGCCCGTCCTCGTCGGCGACGATGCGCGGCCGCTGCGCGGTCGTGTACATCACCCCGGTGACCAGCACCAGGATGAACGCGGCCACGACCGACAGGTGATCGCGGCCCTGCACGGCGAGGTCGACGAGGTTCGCGACCGCGAACAGCACCCACACCCACCAGATCACGACCGCGAACGGCGACCGGAACTTCTGCCTTTCAGCCACATGGCCACTCTAGCCATCGGATCTAGCCATCTGAGCGGCCAAGTCCTCTCACGGCAGGAGCATTTCAAAGACTCTTCGGGTTAGCTGCGCCCGCCATCCTCCGGGAGGACGAACCGGTCCTCCGCGAACTCGGTGACGAGCGCGTCCACCACGCTGGTCAGGTCGTCGTCAACGGCGTGCGCGGCACGCTGCCGCTCATACGAGGCACCGTACTGGAGCACCTCGGACGCGACCGCGAGTTCCTCGGCACAGCCGAGCCGCCATGCTATCGGCTCCAGTTCCCGCAGGAGCTCATAGATGTCGTCGCGAAGCGGCGCGGTCGCCCCGGTGGCGTCGGTGATCACGATCGCGTCGAGGCCGTACCTCGTGGCGCGCCACTTGTTGTCCCTGACCACCCACGTCGGCCTGGCCGGAAGCCGATAGCCGCGGTCAAGCTGGGAGTCGAACAGCTGCACCAGGCACTGCCCGAGCGCCGCCAGCATCCCGATCTCCCGGAACGTGGGAACCGCGTCGGCGATCCTGATCTCCACCGTGCCGAAGTCCGGGTGCGGGCGGACGTCCCACCACACCTCCTTAATGGTGCGGATGGTGCCAGCCCGCAACTGGGTGTCCATGTACTCCTCGAAGCGAGTCCAGTCGGGCAGCCCGGGCGGCGGGCCCGTGTTCGGCAGGGCGCTCCAAACGACCGACCTGGTGGAGGCGAGCCCGGTGTCGGCTCGGATCCAGAACGGGCTCGACGCGGTGAGCGCGAGGAAATGCGGCAGGTAGGTGGCGAGCGCGTTGATCACCGGCATGGCTTTCGCCGCGTCCCGCAGCCCCACGTGCACATGGCTGGCGCATGTCTGCAGCCTGCGGCCCGGCCACTGAAGCTGCTCGATGAGTTCCGAATAGCGCTGGACGGGGGCCATCTTCGCGTCCCGCCAGTCGCTCATCGGGTGCGTGCCCGATGCCGCGAGCACGATTCCATGCGGCTCGGCGGTGCGCTGCAACTCCTTTATCGTCACCGCGAGGTCGGCCTTGGCTTCGGCCACCGTGCCGCAGATCCCCGTCACTACCTCCACGGTGGACTGCATCAGCTCGTGCTTCATCTTGGGATGCTCGCCGCTCTCCTGCAAGCCGGGCAGTCCGGCGAGCACGGCGGCCGCGTCCTGCCGCAGCAGCCGCGTATGCGCGTCGATCAGCTGCACTTCCCATTCCACGCCAAGCGTCGGTCCCGGTGACCGGTTCCACTCGATCGTCATCACAAGCCTCCAGGCCCCGGATCTGAGCGCGAGCGGGAAACGCGCGAAAGGGATATATCACTAACCATTTCCCGCCGCCCGCAGTTGAATCGTCCCGCTATCGCCGGCTTCCGCCGCGAGTCCCGTGGCCCCGTTCCCGCGGTCAGCTACGGCACGTCAGGCGGGCGGTAGACCCCCCACACCTCGCGGAGCGCGTCGCAGACCTCGCCGAGGGTCGCGCCCGCGCGCAGCGCGTCCCTGACGGGGGGCAGGACGTTGCCGGCGCCCTCGGCGGCCGCCCTGACCTCGTCGGCATGCTTACGGACCGCCGCGCTGTCGCGGTCCCGCCTGATCCGCTGGAGCACTCGCGCCTGGGCTTCCTCGATCCCGGGATCGACGCGCAGCGGCTCGTACGGCTCCTCGTCGTCGGCGGTGTACCTGTTCACCCCGACGATCACGCGCTCGCCCTCGTCGGTCTGCCTGGCCACCTGATAGGCCGAGCGCTCGATCTCGGACTTCTGGAAGCCCTGCTCGATCGCGGCCAGGGCGCCGCCCATGTCGTCGATCCTGCCCATGAGCCCGGCCGCGGCGGCCTCGATGTCGTCGGTCATGGACTCGACCGCGTAGGAGCCGGCGAACGGGTCCACCGTCTTGGTCAGGTCGGTCTCGGCCGCGATGACCTGCTGCGTGCGCAGCGCGAGCCGGGCCGCCTTCTCGCTTGGCAGCGCGATCGCCTCGTCGTAGGAATTCGTGTGCAGCGACTGGGTGCCGCCGAGCACGGCGGCCAGCGCCTGGATCGTCACCCTCGCCAGGTTGACTTCCTTCTGCTGCGCGGTCAGCTGAACCCCCGCCGTCTGAGTGTGGAAGCGGAGCATCTGCGATCGCGGGTCCCGCGCCCCGAACTCGTCCCGCATGATCCGCGCCCACATCCGCCGGGCCGCGCGGAACTTGGCCACCTCCTCAAGCAGCGTCGTGCGCGCGACGAAGAAGAACGACAATCGCGGCGCGAACTCGTCGACGCCCAGGCCGCTCTTCACCGCGGCGCTGACGTACTCCTTCGCGTTGGCCAGCGTGAACGCTATCTCCTGGACGGGCGTGGCGCCGGCCTCGGCCATGTGGTAGCCGGAGATGGAGATCGTGTTCCACCTCGGGAGCTGGCTCTCGCAGTACGCGAACGTGTCGGCCACCAGCCGCAGGCTCGGCCGCGGCGGGTAGATGTAGGTGCCGCGGGCGATGTACTCCTTCAAGATGTCGTTCTGGATGGTGCCGCGCAGGGTTCGCGGGTCGGCGCCCTGCTCCTCCGCGACGGCCTGGTACATCAGCAGCAGCACCGCGGCCGGCGCGTTGATGGTCATGGAGGTGGACACCTGGTCCAGCGGGATGCCGTCGAACAGGGTGCGCATGTCGTCCAGGCTGTCGATCGCGACCCCCACCTTGCCGACCTCGCCGTGGCTCTGCGGGGCATCGGAGTCATAGCCCATCTGGGTGGGCAGGTCGAACGCCACCGACAGCCCGGTCGTGCCGTTGCGTATCAGCTGGTGATAGCGCTTGTTCGAGTCGCTCGCGGTGGAGAATCCGGCGTACTGGCGGATCGTCCACGGACGTTTCGTGTACATGCCCGGGTGTACGCCACGCGTGAACGGATAGTCACCAGGCTTGCCCAGTTTCACCTCCGCGTTGAAGTCCGCAAGGGTGCCCTGGTCGTAGACCGGGGCGATCGGCAGTCCGGATTCAGACGACAGCTCCATGCTGCTCAGCGTACGTGCAGAGCAGTCCAGCGCGGGAGGGGCGCTCAGGCGACGGGCGGGAGGCCGCAGCGGGCGCGGACCACGGCCATGGTTTCCCTGGAGATCTGGCGGGCACGCCGGGCGCCGTCCATAAGCACGGCGTCGAGTGCGTCCGGGTCGGCGAGATACTTCGCCGTCCGCTCTCGTATCGGGGCGAACGTGTCCGCCACGAGTTCACCCAGATCCTTCTTGAACGTGCCGTACCCGGAGGTGGCGTAGGACGCGGCGATCTCCTCGACCGGGGAGCCGGACAGCGCCGAATAGATCCGCAGCAGGTTCGTCACGCCCGGCTTGGCGTCCTCGTCCGCGCGCACTTCGGTCCCGGCGTCGGTCACCGCGCGGGCTATCTTGCGCCGTATCACGTCCGGTTCGTCGAGCAGGTCGACGATGCCTTGCGGGGGCGACGACGACTTGCTCATCTTGGCGGTCGGATCCTGCAGGTCGGTGATCTTCGACACCGCGGACAGGATGTAGGGCGCGGGCACCACGAAGGTCTGGCCGAAGCGGTGGTTGAACCGCTGCGCGAGCGTCCTGGAAAGCTCCAGGTGCTGCCGCTGGTCCTCGCCCACCGGCACCTCGTCGGCCTGATAGAGCAGGATGTCGGCGGCCTGCAGGATCGGGTAGGTGAACAGCCCGACCGACGCCTGCTCCGAGCCGCCGCGTGCGGACTTGTCCTTGAACTGGGTCATCCGGTTCGCCTCACCGAACCCGGTGAGGCAGCCGAGCACCCAGCTCAGTTGGGCGTGCTCGGGAACCTGGCTCTGCGCGAACAGGATGCACCGCTCGGGGTCCAGGCCGGCGCCGAGGAGCTGGGCGGCGGCCACCCGCGTCCGGCGGCGCAGCGTCAACGGATCGTACGGGACCGTCATCGCGTGCATGTTCACCACGCAGTAGATGGCGTCACGGCTCTCCTGCAGGTCCACCCACTGCCGCACGGCACCGAGGTAATTGCCCAGGTGGAACGAATCGGCGGTCGGCTGGATACCGGAGAAGACGCGACGAGAACCCATAGGCAGGAAGTGTAACGGGCCGGTCGGTTACCTCGAACGCGTGCCGGGCGGAGTGACGACCACCTCGACCCGCTGAAATTCCTTCAGGTCCGTGTAGCCGGCCGTCGCCATCGTGCGGCGCAGCGCTCCCATCAGGTTCATCGACCCGTCGGGGACGGTCGACGGGCCATGCAGGATCTGCTCCATCGTCCCGATCGTGCCGACCTTCACACGGGCGCCGCGGGGCAGTTCCGGGTGGTTTGCCTCGCTGCCCCAGTGGTAGCCGCGGCCCGGCGCCTGCTGCGCGCGGGCCAGCGGCGAGCCCACCATCACGGCGTCACTGCCGAGCGCGAGGGCCTTGGCGATGTCGCCGCTGCGGGTCATCGAGCCGTCGGCGATCACGTGCACGTACCG
>DAHVAN010000199.1 GCA_027314595.1 Actinomycetota bacterium
ACGGCGTCGGCCGCGGTTTCCTCGGTGAAATCGGTTGCCATGGGCGACAGGCTACCGGGGGGCCCGGGGGGCGGGAAGCCCCCCGGGATCCCCGGCCGCGGCAACGGTCAGCCGCGGGCCCAGGCACGGAACCCCTCCCGCCAGCTCGCGTACCGCGGCGTCCAGCCGAGGCCCTGCCTGGCCTTGGCGTTCGAGGACCCGCGCACCGTGGTCATCTGCACCACGGCGAGCTGGCCGGCGAGCAGCCGGCCCAGCCAGGCGGGCATCCGCAGCGGCGGCTTGGCGCCCGCGACGCTCGCCAGGTACGGCAGCCATTGCGCGACCGGGGCCGGCTCGTCATCGACGATGTTGTACACGCCAGGCGCGCCGCGCTCGACGGCCGCCACGGTGGCGGCGGCCGCGTCGGTGATCTCGACGAACGACCAGATCCCCGTCCCGCCGCCGATCACGGGAACGCGCCGCTTGCGCACCTGGTCAAGCAGGAACTCGCTGGCGCCCGGCCCGTAGAAGCTGCCGTAGCGGAGCACGAGCCCCTCGGGAACGGCGGCCGGCACCCGCTGGTCCAGGTACCGCATCGCCGCCAGCGACTTCGCGGTGTCCGCCACCCCGGCCGGGTCGAGCGGGTCGTCCTCGGTCTTGACCGGGCCGCCGGAACGCTGGTTCGGCCAGCCCGTGTAGCCCTGCGCGACCACCCGGCGCACGCCGGCGGCCCCGGCGGCTTCGAGCAGGCAGTCGGTGCCCTTGGTGCGGAGCTCGTTGGTGACCGCGAACCGCGTGTCGAACTTGCGGAAGCTGCGCAGCGCCGACAGCGCGGTCATCTGGTGCACGATCACGTCCGGCGCGGCGGCGTTGACCGCCGCGATGACCGCGGCCCGGTCAAGCCCGTCCGCGACCACGGGCTCGGCGCCGAGCTCCCGCAGCCGCGCCGCCTTGCCCGGCGACCTGGTGCTGGCGGTGACCTGGTGGCCCGCGGCGATGAGCGCGGGCACCAGCGCCCGCCCTATCGCGCCGGTTCCCCCGGCGACGAAGACTCGCATCGTCTGTGCCGTCCTTTCGAGGTTTCCCGCCCGCTACGACACGGCAGCCGCTGATCGCGACCGGCCCCCTGAGATCAAGGCCCATTATCCCGAACGGAGCGCGGCTACTGTCCGGTCGGCAGCCGCCCGCCGAACAGCGGTATGCGCCACAGCGGGGGCACCTGTTCCGGTTCGCCCCCGTTGCTCAGCGCCACCAGCGCGGACAGCCTGATCAGGCGGCGCGCCGCGCTGAACATGGCGAGCGCGATCGGAAGCTCCACGACCAGCGCCGAGGCGATGCTCATCCACATGTCGCCGGTCCGCAGGTCGAGGATCACGTCGAACCAGGCGTCGCAGCACAGCAGCGTGCCGGTCACGAGCAGGCAGGCGATGACGATCTGGCGGCCGCGCCAGAACGCCCAGCCGGTCGCCGCGAACGCGGCAAGCAGCACGACGTCGAAGCCCACCCAGGCGAGCCGCCAGTGGGTCGCGGTGTAGTTCCTGTCCAGGGTGAGGACCAGGACGACGATCCAGCCGGCCAGCGCCGTGCAGGCGAGGACCGAGAAGCCCAGGGCGAGCCGGCGGTCCCTGTTGAGGTTCAGCCCGGTCAGCGGGCGCGGGTAGTCGATGGCGGCAAGCTCGCGGGCGAGCCGGCGGCGCTCGGCCGGGCTGAGCTCGCGCAGATCAGCCTCATTGATCACATTTGGCTTTGTTCCCCGCTGGCGCGCGGCCTCACCCGCGGTCGTAATCTCGATGACGTGGATGACGAACTCGTGTACGCGCATGCGGGCTTCGGGCCGGCCGCGGTCGGCTACCTCACGGGGTGGGACCTGCAGCGCCGTGTGCACGCCCGGCGGGTCCGCGGCGAGATTCCTGACTCCTGCCTGCTGCTTGAGCACGCGCCCGTGTACACCGCGGGCAAGCGGACCGCGGTGTCCGACCGGCCGTTCGGCGACCCGGGGGCGCCCGTGATCGAGGTCGACAGGGGCGGCAAGATCACCTGGCACGGGCCCGGGCAGCTGACCGCCTACCCGATCGTCAAGCTGCGCGAGCCGGTGGACGTGATCGCCTACGTCCGGGCGCTCGAAGACGCGATGATCAGGGTGTGCGCCGACTTCGGCGTGCGGGCGGCGCGGGTCGAGGGGCGCAGCGGCGCGTGGATCGCGGGCGACGGCGCCGGCCTGCCCGACCGGAAGGTCGGCGCGATCGGCGCCCGGGTCGCGCGCGGGGTCACCATGCACGGGCTCGCGCTGAACTGCGACTGCGACCTGGCGTGGTTCGGCAAGATCGTGCCGTGCGGCATCAGGGACGCGGGCGTCACCTCGCTGACCGAACTGACCGGCATCGACGTGTCCGTGGCCGATGTCACCCCGCTGCTCGAGCGGCACCTGGCCGCGGCGCTCGGCTACCGGAAGTGGCGGCGCATGCACACGGCCGCGCCGCTGGCGGGGCCGGTTCCTGACCGGGCGAGCGCGTGATCTGGCGTAACCTGGAACGCGTGGTGAGCACCCCGGAACTAGCCCCGCACGGACGCCGGCTGCTCCGCCTCGAGGCGCGCAACAGCCAGACGCCGATCGAGCGGAAGCCGCCGTGGATCAAGACCCGGGTGCGGACCGGGCCCGCGTACACCGAGCTGAAGAGCCTGGTCCGGGCGCAGGGCCTGCACACCGTCTGCGAGGAAGCCGGCTGCCCCAACATCTTCGAATGCTGGGAAGACCGCGAGGCGACGTTCCTCATCGGCGGCGAGGTGTGCACGCGGCGCTGCGACTTCTGCCAGATTGACACCGGCAAGCCCTTGCCGCTCGACACCGGCGAGCCCCGCAGGGTCGCGGAGTCGGTCGCGGCGATGGGGCTGAAGTACGCGACCGTCACCGGGGTGGCGCGCGACGACCTGCCCGACGGCGGCGCCTGGCTGTACGCGCAGACCGCGCGCGAGATCCACGCGGCCGTGCCCGGCTGCGGCGTCGAACTGCTCGTGCCGGACTTCAACGCCGATCCCGCGCGGCTGCGCGAGGTGTTCAGCGCGCGGCCGGAGGTGTTCGCGCACAACCTGGAGACGGTGCCCAGGGTGCTGCGCCGGATCCGGCCAGGATTCAGGTACGAGCGCTCGCTCGGCGTGCTGCGGGCGGCGCGCGACGCCGGGCTTGTCACCAAATCCAACCTGATCCTCGGGCTTGGCGAGCGGCGGGAGGAGATCGCGCCCGCGATGGCCGACCTGCGTTCGGCCGGGTGCGACCTGCTGACGATCACCCAGTACCTGCGGCCGTCGCCGCGGCACCACCCGGTCGAGCGCTGGGTGAAGCCGGAGGAGTTCGCGGAACTGCGCGCCGGCGCGCTCGCGCTCGGCTTCGCCGCGGTGATGTCCGGGCCGCTTGTGCGGTCCTCCTACCGGGCGGGGCGGCTCTACGCGCAGGCGGTCGAGCGGCGCGCCGGGGCGGGCGGGGCAGGCACGCGAGCCGGGGCAGGCGGGGCA
>DAHVAN010000201.1 GCA_027314595.1 Actinomycetota bacterium
GCCCACGACCGACCCGATCACGATTCCGGTGGACAACAGGCAGAACCTGACGATTCATCCACCTGTGACGATCACGAACCGCAATCGTGATCTATCACCCAGCTACTTGGCGGCCTGGGACACGTTCGGGAGCGGAGGGCCACATCGGCGCGCGATCCACCCCGGCACTTGAGACCGGAACCCGAGCTCCCGGTCATAGGCCATCGACTCGCTGGTGTCTTGATCGGTGTAGATGCAGAAGCACTCGGCAATGAGCTGCGCGGCCTCGGTGGTCACCATCACGTCGGCGGGACGTTCGGTGGCGGGGAACTTCGACGGCAGTCCCCCGGAACCGGGCCGTAGCGCGCGAGCTGCCGCCGGGGCCAGTGCTCGCCTAGCGCCTTCCTCACCTGCGCCATCGCCCAGGCCCCAACTTGACGGCGCGCGTCTGAACCGTGCCCGCCGCGAACCCGGGCGATAAGCGCGTTCCAGTCCCTGATCGGGCCGCGGTCGGTCGCGAGCCAGTCGTCCAGGAACTGCAGGAGCTGGCCGAACTCCATTGATAACAGCAAGAAGCGGCCGAGACGCGAATCGCCGGGCTCGGACGCCCGGAGACGCCCGGAGACGTCTAGCGGGGGAGCAGGCGTCCCAGCGCGAAGACCCGGCGCTGGCGAAGCACCTCGACAGGCTGGCCGCCGATGCGCTGAGCGGGCAGGGTCGCGCGCTGCCGCTGCGCGTACTCGGCCAGGAACTGGGTCGCGTCGTCCGGGCTGAGGCGAGCCAGAACGTACCGGAGCACCGATCCCGCGGCGTAGTCCGTCAGGCTGCCCTCCCCGGCCAGCGGGAACCAGTACTGGGTCTCCCACGCCTCGGCCGCCAGCCCGGCGTCGCTGAGAGCGGTGAGGTAGCCGGCCGGCGCGTGCACGGTCGCCGAGTCCAGCCCGTCGCGCAGCTTGTCACGCCACGCCGGCGCGGCGAGCAGCTGGCGCGCGATGTCCACGATCGAGCCGGGGACCTCGCCTGGCATCTGGAACCCGAGCACCCCGCCCGGGGCGAGGAAGCCGGCCAGGCGCGGCAGCAGGATCAGGTGGTCCGGTACCCACTGCAGCACCGCGCTGGCCAGCACCACGTCGGGCGCGTCGTCCGGCTCCCACTCGCTCAGGTCGCCCACGCGGAACTCCAGGCGGCCCGGCCGCTGCCTCGATCGCGCCGCCTCGATCATGGCGGGGGAGCTGTCGATGCCGACAACGCGGGCGTCCGGCCATCGGTCGGCGATCAGCTCGGTGTTGTTGCCGGGACCGCACCCGAGGTCGACGATCAGCCGCGGGCCCGAGTGATCGACGTTGGCGAGCAGGTCGCGTACCGCGCGAGTGCGGGGGTGCGTCCACCGTAGGTAAGCGTCTGGATCCCATACATCCGTATTCGTCACGAGAGCACGCTAGCGCCCAATCCCGGCGCGGGGAGCGTGATCGCCAGATCAGCGGATATGCACGATAACAGCAAGAAGCGACCGGGAGCCGCGACGGTCCGTTCCGGATCGCCGATCGTGAGCTTCTTGGCAACCTGGCAAGGCGCGTTAGCTCGCGGCGCTTTGTTCGCGTTCGCCGCGGGGTGCTTCGGCCTTGGCGTTGGCGAAGCAGATCCAGATGGCCAGCTGCAGGTCCAGTGGCGATGATGATGCCCCTGTCGTGCACGATGGCGTGGTGCCGCTTGCATAGGCAGATGATGTTGGCCAGTTTGGTCTCGCCGCCGCTGGCCCAGAACACGATGTGGTGCAGGTCGATGCGCCGTGACTCACATCCGGGGAACCGGCAGCGGTACCTGTCGCGTTCGCGGGCCGCGCGCCGCAGCCAGCCCGGCGGCTTGCGGGTGCGGCGGCCGACGCTGAGCAGGTTGCCGGCGGCGTCATGGAGCAGGCCCGCAGCGCCTGCAGCACGACCGCGCCCTCGGCCGGGGGCAACCACACCGTGATGCCGATCGCCTTGTCCTGGTCGTACCGCCAGGTCAGCTTCCTGCGGCGGTTCACCTCCCGCTGCTCGCCCCGCGACACCCGCCGGTGGGCCTGGGCGAACCGCTCCATCTGGTTCGCGGTCATGAGACTGGCCATCGCGACGAGGTCGCGCTCGGTCTCCGGGGTGGCGATCCGGGTCAGGGCGCGGACCTTGGCGTAGGACAGTCGCCCGGCCGTGAACTCCTCCCTGATCGATGGGAAGCCGCCCAGCAGTCGTGCCACCCGGACGTGCTCGCGAGCGGTGCCGGAGGCGATCTGGCATTTCCACGACAGCCACGCCGCGCACGAGGGCATCTCCCACGACGCCCAGCCCCCGCGAGCGTCGAAGTCGGCGATCAGCAGCAGGAACTGGCACATCGCCGCCGTCAGGTGCCCGGCCAGCTCGCAGATGCGGGCCTCCAGGTGCTCCATCGGCATCGTCATGGGATCGTCCGTGGCACACGGGATCAAGTCTGTGTTCCAGGCAGGCTTCCACGGGACAAGTACCTCGGTCATGCTTTCGACTATAAGTCGGAGGTCTGACATTGCAGGCGCCTTCGTAGCCCAGGCGTGACGATCTGAAGCGCTCCCTGGCAGCCAGGAGCCGGCAGCCAGGGTCACCCGATGCGGCGATGCGCGCTCCGCAGTTCTGAGGGGCCGGGCTCGGCGGCCGCCACCCAGGGGCCAGGCAGCGACGGGTCGATGATGCCCGCCTCCAGCCAGGCATAGCGGCCGGACAGCACGCGGCGGGCGAGCAGCACGTCGTTCGCGTCGGTGTTGTTGCGCCAGAGCTCGCGGAAAAGCTCCTCGACACGCGATCGCGCCTGCACGCAGAACGCCGCGGCCAGCTCGGCCGCCGTCCTCGCGGTCGCGGCGCACGATGCCGGCAGCGACAGCCGGCCGGTGTTCAGGGTGGCAAGGGCGATCTTCAGCCCCTGCCCCTCCTTGATGCCCCCGCGGCGCCCGTCGTGCTGCGGCACGTTCGCCATGACCACGCGGACGGGACCGCCGTGGGCTTGCGGCGCCCGCTGCGGGCTGCGCCGACCGCTTCCCGGGACTGGCCGTCCGGTCCGGCTCCCGCGCGCTGCCCTGCCGGGGGACTGTCGCGGAGGCCGCGGGGCTTTCGCGGCGTCCGCCCGCAGGGACCGACCCCCGCGGCCAGGCGCCCGCGTTTCCGCGGAAACGCGCGCGCCTGGGGCGCTGGCGGCAAGCCCGCCTGGGCGGGATAAGCTCCCGGCGGCGCGGAGCATCTCTGCGGTGGTCAGCTTGTTTCCGGGTGTGCAGAACAGCCCGTTCGGCATGGGCTTTCCCGGGTCATGGCCGGGGAGACGGGGTCAGTTCAGTTCGGCGGTACGGGTATCAGCAGGATGGCCAGGACCGCGGCGAGCAGCACCGCGGGCAGGGCGTAGCGGATGACAGCCGGTACCCAGGCCGGGATGCGGAATGCCTCGCTGCCGGTGCGTGGGTCGATCACCCGGTCAGCCGGCAAGCGGCGGGCTGCCGCCGGCCCTAGCGTAAGGCTGAGCAGCAGTAGCCCGGTGGCGAGCAGGGCCGGGCCCGGAACCTGCAGGACTGGCTGCGGCCACAGGAACTGGGGTATCGCTGCGGCGGTGACGCACACGGGGAAGGCGCCGGCGAGAAGCGCTCGCCGGCTGCCGTGTCCAGGCTGCTGTATGGCGGTCACGATGACGGCGATCAGGAGCGGTGCGAGCGCGGCCGGGATGAGCTGGCCGGCTGTGACTTCGCCGGGAGTGTGGCGTGCGACCGCGTCCGCTCCGGACAGCAGGCCGAGGATGCCCGCGACGACCGCGCCGGCCTTGAACGCGGCTGGCAGGACACTGATACGTTTCCGGTTGCCCGGCCCGTCGGCCCGGGAGCGGGCCGCCGCGTAACCGGCTGGATCTCCGAACACCTCGCCGGGAGCCTGGCCGCTGTCAGCGCAATGGGCGTCCACCTCGGCCAGCGCTTCGCCGATCTGGCATCCGGGCACGCCCTGCAGCCGCAGTTCGGTCACGAAGGTGTCCCGCCATTCGTCCATCAGCCAGTGTCTTGTCATCGGACCTCCTGCGGACGGGGGACAAGCCGCCAGGTCCCCTCGATGAAGCGCTCCCACAGCCGGGTGCGCGTGCTGAGCTCACGATGGCCCGCCGGGGTCAGCGCGAAGTACTTCCGGCCGGGGCCGCCGTCGCCGGCGTGCCAGGAGGACTGCAGCAGGCCCTCGGCTTCCAGCCGGGCCAGCAGGGGATAGAGCGTGCCGCCCTTGACCGTGCCGAGCCCGGCGCCGGACAAACGCTGGCCGATGGCATATCCATAGGTGGACTGCTCGGCGAGCACACCGAGGACGCACAGTTCGAGCACGCCGCGCAGCCACTCGCCGGGCCAGCGCGGATCTGTCATGACTATATTGTATGCCTACCTAGTAAGACAGTCTATCTAGTTCGGAGTCACGTTTGGCGGAAATGCCTAGCGCACGCCCGGAACTCGGTGCCAGGAATCATGTCGTTTCCGGAGTGACAGGTCTCAACCGGGAGTGCTTAGGCTTCTCCGAACACTTCTTCCGCGCGCTCGGCTGCCTCTACCGAGTGCAGGATGGCTGAGGCGGCCTGCGCGCCGGCCGATACAAGGCGATCAACTGGCCAGTCGGCCGGAAGGTCCTGGCCGGCCCTGACGGCCAGGACCAGGGCGCGGGCATCGGCGGTGCAGTTGAGGTCGGCTTCCGCGTCGGCTTCGTCGCCGCGCTCGCCCGCGAGTCGCAGTGCCTTTTCGATCCAGTGCCGAGCCCGCATCCTGGATGCGGGCTCGAGGGTGGGGTCGTCACCGGTGAGGCCGGGGAACTCGACGACCATGTCGCCTGCGGCGGCGGGGGCGACTTGAGCGGCGAGGGAAAGCATGCGTGCGCGGACCGCGTCATCGTCGTCGTGCCTGTTCAGGGTGAGTGCTGCGTGCATCGCGGGTTCGGCCAGAAGGTAATGGGTGAGCATACGCGGCGTCGATACGTACCCTTCCCGGGTCCTGTTCGGGTTCGCCCCGGTGCCCGTGAGCTTTGACGAAAGGCTCGTGATGGCGAGCAGGTAGCGGATGACTTCCTCGAGGTCCGACTCCTCGTCAAGCACGAGTTCCAGCGCCGCGTGCATGTCGTCGTAGGGGTCATCAGAGTCATATGATCGGTCGCCTTCTGTGGCTGACAGCGCTGCGGCAAAGTCCTCGATGCCCGCCTGGAGCTCATCATCAGGCGCGGGCATTTCAGCCAGTGCTGTCTTCAAAGGGCCTGGCCCGGTCATCACCATCGTCGCGTAGAAGACGTGGTGAAAGTTGGAAACCTCTTCGCTGGCCTGTGCCACCAGCGAGTCGCCCACCGGGGTGTCGAGAAGTCCCGGGTTCCGGGCTGCCAGCCATACCAGGACGAGCGCCGCCGCGGCAGAGTCCACGTCCCCGCGGTCTTCCTCGGCATCCTCTTCGTTCTGCTCCTTCTCTTCTTCCGCGAGGATGGAGATGATCGTGTCGTCTCCGTCGGCAAGTGCGTCCAGGAGCTGCCAGGGGCCGCTGAGGTGCCTGAGCGTATCGGCCATGGTCGCGATAGCCCTGAGGCCGGCCCAGAGCAGGCTCCGCAGTTGGCGGTTCTCGCGGTCCTCGGATTCCGATGACGATTCGTCATCGAGGACCCGGTTCCACAGCAGCTGGTGGTCCTCCATGAACCGCTCGACGAGAACGTGCCCGCGCATCTCGTCGTCGGCCCAGCCGTCAGTCTCGGCTTCAGGGCCGGTTTCCCTTGCGCGCCGCAGCAAGTCTGCCGCGAGCTCCGGCGCCCCCGCTCCTTGAACTACCAGGCTGGCGGAAGAGCCCGAGGCGCTCTCGAGGCGTGCCGCCTGGATGAGCATTACGCCCAGCGCGCTCGCCAGCTCCCGGCCCCACGGATGCTCCACGGCTCCGAGAACCACATCGCGCGCACGGTGGCTCAATATCGCATCGGCGGGATGCCAGAGAGACCACACGGCCAGGGCCAGGAGATACCCAGATGCCATTTCCTGGAGGTCATCGTCGAGAAGCTCGGCCAAGGGCCAGCGCGGGCGTTCCGAGTCGCTATCTTCGGCCTTGTCGATGGGCGGCAGCCAGTTCTCAGCGTCGTAGGGCTTTTCGATCTTTGAGATGTTGATCTCGTCGGGGGAGTAGCCCAGGAGGTCCGGGCTCCAGCTTGTCAAGTGCTCAGCAAGTCCGGCTATCCCCGCCGACGTCTGCACCATGTCGCCTCCGTCAAGGACCACGAGGATGATCGCGCCACCCGGGTAGCCGAAGACCCGGTAGTCCAGCACCGTCCCGTCCGGCGCGTCATCCTCCGGGCGGTCATCCGGGATCTCGGCGGCCTCATCCTCATCCTCGCCTGCGGAGATCCGCGGGGCGTCCCAGCCAGCTTCTATGGCGCTGGCCACGGCGTCCATCATCTGGGAAACCTCGTCCGCGTCAGGCTCGGGGCCGCAGATCATGACCCTGCACAAGTACGGCATGGCTTCCCCTCGGCGGCAGAACCGCAGCAAGCAATTGATCACGTGAAGAATACGACAACAACCAGCGAGTAACTGCATGTCCTGGCCGAGAGCGATCCGGTGTCCCGGGCTCAGGATGGTGGCGTTCCCGGGGGCTGGAGAGATCTCCGGCCAGCAGACCGGGCCACAGCAGGCGGAACCGGCTGGCAGGACCCGGATGGGATCGCCGACCTGGCTGGCAAGCGGGGCGTTCGGGTCATGATCGCGTTCGCGCGAAGCGCCGATAATGGACATTATGTAAAGCTAGCCTGGCAGGCCTGGTTTTTGCGCCCCCGGCTCGTGTCCCGTCTCACCGCGGAGCTGGGCTAGCCTGACTGGCCGGGCAGCGCCCGCTGGTACCGCCCGGCGAGGGCGCGCACCTCGTCGGCCAGTTCCCGCGGTGACTCCACCCGGAAGTCCCAGCCCAGGAACCCCAGGTAGACCGCCATCATGGCCAGGCTGTCCGACCCGGTGTCCAGCATGCACGACTCGCTGGACACCGGGGTCACAGTCCCCGCGTACGGCCCCATCCGCTCGCTGACCGCGGCGGCCGGCGCGAACACGGTCACCCGCGCCCGGTACCGCCACGCGGCGGTCGCGACCCGCCTCGCCACCCAGCCCGCCAGGGCCTCCGGGTCGGCCGCCGGCAGGGGCCGCGGCGTGAACCGGCCGCCGCCGGGCGTCCGCGGGGTGATCCGGTCCACGCGGAAGGTCCGCCAGTCGCCGCGGCCGGTGTCGAACGCCACCAGGTACCAGCGCCGCCCCCAGTTCACGAGCTGGTACGGTTCCGCCTCCCGGTCGCTGACCGCCCCCTCGTGGGACTGGTAGCTGAACCGCAGCCGCTCCCTGGCGCGGCAGGCGGCCGCGACCGCGGTGAGCACGTCCGGGTCCACCACCGGCCCCGCCGACGCGTACGGCACGGGCGTGATGACCGACCGCAGCCCGCCGACGCGGGCCCGCAGCCTGGACGGCAGCACCTGCTCCAGCTTGGCCAGCGTCCGCAGCGACGCCTCCTCGATCCCGGCGATGGCTCCGGTCGCTACGGTCCTGAGCCCGACCGCGACGGCGACGGCCTCCTCGTCGTCGAGCAGCAGCGGCGGCATCGCCGCCCCCGCGCCAAGCCGGTACCCGCCGGCGGGCCCGCGCGTGGCGAGCACCGGGTAGCCGATCTCACGGAGCTTGTCCACGTCATTGCGGACGGTCCGTGGCGACACCCCGAGCCGCTCACCGAGCTCCCTCCCGGTCCATTCGCGCGGCGTCTGCAGCAGCGAGAGCAGCCGCAGCAGCCGCGCCGACGTTTCCAGCATGAGATCAAGTCTGCCGCACTATTAGGAACATAATCTTCCTAATCGGTGCCTAGCGTGGGGTCACGAGCACGGGACCAAGGAGGCAGACCCATGGTGGACATGAAGCTGGAGCTGGTGGTCATCCCCGTTTCTGACGTGGACCGCGCCAAGGCGTTCTACACCGACAAGATCGGCTTCATCGCCGACCACGACCAGACGGTCGGCGACGAGATGCGCTTCGTGCAGCTGACGCCGCCAGGCTCGGCCTGCTCGATCGCGATCGGCCGGGGCATCGTCGAGGGCGCGCCGGGGAGCGTGCGCCGCCTGCAGATGGTTGTCGCGGACATCGAGGCCGCGCACGCGGAGCTCCTCGCGCGCGGCGCCGACGTCAGTGACGTCCGGGACCTCGGCTGGGGCCGGTTCGTCTTCTTCGCCGACCCGGACGGCAACAAGTGGGCGCTGCAGCAGCTGCCGCCCCGTGGCTGACCGCCAGCTCCTGCCGGGGTCGCGGCGGGCGATGCCATCATCGCGGCGGGCATCACCCGCCGCCTGATCGGGCAGCTCGTCGGCCAGCGTCAGTCCAGCCGCGGCCGCCGGCGGGCGCGCGGCGCGCGTGACCGGGCCTCAGCCTCACCTCAGCCGCCCGTCAGGCGGCCTGCCGCGCCGGGCGAATAGGCCGCCAGTCTGCGGTGGCCGCTGGGACGCCGTGCGGCGTGTAAATCCCGCGGGGCGCCGCCTGCTTCGAGCGCGGCCCGGTGACCTCCTGCTTCGCGGCGACCCCGGAGTTCCGGGTGATCCGGCCGCTGGCACCGCCGGATCAGGCTTGCGCCGGCCTCCCCCGGGTCGCCCGCCTCGTCCTCGCCGATCCCGGAGGCTATTGGTAGGCGCGGGCCTGGAGGGTGAATAGTTCGGCGTACAGCCCGCGGGCGGTCATGAGCTCGCGGTGGGTGCCGCATTCGGTGAGCTGTCCGTGGTCGAGGACGGCGATGAGGCCGGCCATGCCCACGGTGGAGAATCGGTGGGAGATGAGCACGGTGATGCCGCCTCTTTCCCGTCCGGCCTGCCCGGCCGAGGACGCGTAGCGCTGGAACAGGTCGTGCTCGGCGGAGGCGTCGAGGGCCGCGGCGGGCTCGTCGAGGATCAGCAGCAGGGGATGTTGCCGCATCAGGGTGCGGGCCAGGCCCACCGTCTGCCACTGGCCGCCGGATAGTTCCGTGCCGTCGGCGTAGGAGTGGCCCACGTAGCCGGCCAGGCCGCCGGGGACCGCACGCAGGACCCGGTCTGCCCGGGCCCGCTCCGCGGCGGCGCTGACCGCCTCGGTGTCGCCGGCGCGGGCGATGTCGCCGTGCCCGATGCTCTCGCCGAGGGTCAGCTCGATGCGGTGGAAGTCCTGGAACAGGGTGGCCACGCGGGAGCGCCAGCGGGCGGGTTCGAGCCCGGCCAGGTCCTGGCCGTCGATGAGGATCCGTCCGCTGGTCGGCTGGTACAGCCCGCACAGCAGTTTGACCAGGGTGGACTTGCCTGACCCGTTCTCGCCCACCAGGGCCAGGGCCGACCCGGCCGGGATGTGCAGGCAGACCCCGGACAGCGCGGGCCGCTCCGCTCCGGGATAGGTGAACGAGACATCCTCAAGGGTGATCCCGTGGGCCAGCCTGCCCGGAACGCCCGCGGCGCCCGCGCGGGCGGCGCCCGCGGGAAGCGCGGGAGCCGCGGCGGCCACCGCGCGCAGCTGCCCGATCCGGTCGGTTGTCCGCCCTGCGACCTGCAGCAGCGTCAGCACCCCGAGGGCGCCGGAGACCTGCACGCTCACCTGGACCGCGAGGGTGATCACGGGATACAGCCAAGGTACGGCGGAAACCGGCAATAGGATGATCTTGATGACTGAAGGTGCCTGGTCAGAGCCGTTGCCGGGTCTGCAGTAAGCAGTCAGGAAGTAACCCGGAGGCGATCGAGGGATACGGGCACCGTTCGCGTACCCGCAGCGATCACTCAGCTGGTCGGTCATGGCGGGGAAGACGGTGACCGGGTTCCTGAAGCTGCTGCCGGCGGTGATCTCGTTCGGGGCGACGGCCGAGGGCGCGCCGGTGCGCGCGGCGATGCGGGGAATGCCCGACGTCCTGGCCTACCGGGGCAAGCTGCCCGCCCCGCTGATCCCCGGCCGCCTGATCGACGAAGGCGTGTGAACGGGCCGTGGCGGCGGCTGGTGCACGGCCACCCCGCGCACGAGGACGGGGCGGTCAGCCGGCACGCCTACGCCTTCTGCGTGCTCGAGCAGTTCTGGCGGGGCCTCAAGCGCCGCGACATCTACGCCGACGCGTCCACGAGGTGGCGCAACCCGCAGGCCCGCCTCCTGGAGGGCGAGGCGTGGGCCGCGATCCGCGGCGACGTGCTGACCACCCTGGAGCTGCCCGGTGACCCGGATCCGGTGCTGGCAGGGCACGCCCGGGCGCTGGACGCCGCCTACCGGGAGGTCGGCGGGCGGCTGGCCGTCAACACCGAGGTCAGCATCGACGCCGGCGGGAAGATCCACCTCACCGGGGTCAAGGCCCTCGAGGAGCCCCCGTCCCTGGCCGACCTGCGCGCCCGGACGACGGCCATGCTGCCGCGCGTCGACCTGCCGGAGGTGATCCTGGAGGTCATGTCCTGGGCGCCGGAGCTCGCGGAGTCCTTCACCGCCGTCTCCGGGGGCCGTTCCCGGCTGGGCGACCTTCCCGTCTCGGTCGCCGCGTGCCTGGCCGCCCACTCCATGAACGTGGGGTACCGGCCGGTCGCCAAGAAGGGCGTCCCGGCGCTGGAGCGCTCCCGGCTGTCGCACGTCTTCCAGAACTACGTCCGCCCCGAGACCCTCGCGGCGGCGAACGCCCCGCTGGTCGCCCGCCAGGCCGGGCTCCCGCTCGCGCAGGCGTGGGGCGGCGGCATGGTCGCCGCCGTCGACGGGATGCGGTTCGTCGTCCCCGTCCCCGCCGCGTTCGCTCGGCCCAACAGGAAGTACTTCGGCTCAAAGCGGGGCATGACCTGGCTCAACGCCATCAACGACCGGGGCATGGGCCGGGGCGCGAAGATCGTGTCGGGGACCGTGCGGGACTCCCTGCACATGATCGACGTCATCTTCGGCCTGGACGGAGGCGACCTCCCCGAGATCGTCGTGTCCGACGAAGGGTCCTACTCGGACGTCGTCTTCGGCCTGCTGGAGCTGCTGGGCATCTCCTACCGGCCCGCGCTCGCGGACCTGCCCGACCAGAAAGGCTGGAGGATCAAGGCCGACGCGGACTACGGCCCGCTGAGCACCTTCGCCCGGGGAAAGGTCGACACGGCGAAGATCCGCCGGAACTGGGAGGACATCCTGCGGATCGTGGCCTCTATATACACCGGCACCGTCCGCGCCTACGACGTGGTCACCATGCTGCAGCGCGACGGGCACCCGACCGCGCTGGGCGAGGCGATCGCGATGTACGGCCGGATCTTCAAGTCGCTGCACATCCTCAGCTACATCGACACCGGCGAAACCTACCGGCGCGACATCAAGGGCGTCCGCAACCTGCAAGAGGGCCGCCACGCCCTGGCACGGAAGATCTGCCACGGGAAGAAGGGCGAGCTCTACCACCGCTACGAGCGCGGCCTGGAGAACCAGCTCGGCTCCCTCGGCCTGGTGCTGAACTGCGTCGTGCTGTGGACCACCGTCTACCTCGACGCCGCCGTCCGGCAGCTCAGGGACCAGGGGTACCCCGTGCGCGAGGAGGACATGGCCCGGCTTTCCCCGTTCGTCAGCAGCCACCTCGGCGTCCACGGCGCGTACAGCTTCGTGCTGCCCGACCTTGCCCCCGGTGCCATCCGCGACCTCCGCGACCCCGACCCCGACGCCGACGCCGGAGACGATGACGACGAATGACCAGCGCGAGCGGACGCAGCCGCACGTTCCTGCAAGCCCGCAGGCTGGGGTTCGATGCCGCCGTCCTGGTCGATGACGCCCTGGCCCAGCTTGCCGCCAGGCACGGCTGGACCGTCCGGGAGGCCCGGCGCCCCTGGCTCCGGCCCGTCAGGGGCGCAAGGCTGGCAGGTCAAGCCTGCGTCAGGTGCGCGGTGTCGTTGCAGGCGGTGAGGGCCCACCGCCACCCAGCCCCGGGCTGTGTCCAGGCCAGGGGCTGCTGTTCCCACCGGGTGACGCTGGCGTAGTCGGCGGCGAACACGGCGCGGCCGCGGGCGCTGGCCGGGAGGCCGAGGAAGAGGTGGGCGGCGGCGGTGACCGTCTCCCCGTGCCCGATGACCAGCACGGTGCCGCCGGGGTGGCGGTCGAGGACGGCCTGCAGGGCGGCGGTGGCGCGGCGGAGGTAGGCGGCCCAGGTCTCGGCGCCCGGAGCGACGGGCTCATCGGGGTGCAGGGCGGGGATGCGGCCGAAGGCGGTGACGACGTCGGCCCACGGCCTGCCGTCGGCGTCGCCGTAGTCGGGCTCGCGCAGGTCGTCGATGGCGGTGACGGGCAGGCCGAGGCGCGCGGCGACGATGCCGGCGGTTTCCCGGGCCCGCCGCAGCGGGGTGGTGTAGGCGGCATCGAACGGCCGCCCGGCGTGCTCGCGGCTGAGCCGGTCGGCGAGCTGCCCGGCCTGGTTGCGGCCATGGCTGGTCAGGCCGGTGCAGCCGGCCGGGCCTCCGATGATGCCGAGGGCGTTGCAGTGGGCCTGGTCGTGCTGGGCAAGGACCAGCCGGGCCGGGTTCATGCGGTCCTCCGCTGGCCGATACCGAGTGCCTCCTGGTAGATGCCGAGGCAGCGGGCGGCGTGGACCTCGGCGGTGAACCGCGCGGCGCGGGCGGCCGCGTGACGGGCGAGGCTGGCGGCCGCCTCGCCGCCGCTGGCGATGACGTCGAGCGCGGTGGCCAGGGCCTGCGGGCTGCCCGGGGGCACGATGATCCCGGCATCTGCGGTGAGCTCGGCCATGTTCGCCACGCGGGTGGCGATCGGCGATCACGGGGACGCCGTGGGCGAGGTAATCGGCGATGGCGCCGCTGCCCTGGAAGCTGGCGTGCGGCCGGTACGGGAACACCCCGGCCGCGCTCGCGTGCACGAGCGCGGCGCGGTCCGCCGGGCCGAGGTAGCCGGGGACCACGGCAAGCTCCCCGCGCCCGGCGCGCGCGGCACCCCGGGTGAACGCGCTGAGGCCGGGGTCCGCCTGGCCGGGGTCGTCCCAGAAGTCCCCGGCCAGCACGATCCGCGCGGGGGCCCGCATGTTCCCGAGTGCGGAGAGCAGGAGGCCGGCGTCCTTCCACGGCGCGGCGTACCCGTAGAGGCTGATCACCGGCAGTGCCGTGTCCAGGGCCTCGGCCAGCGCCGGGCGGGCCGCCGGGATTGTCCCGGGCGGGATGGTGGTCGGCAGCCATGCCACTCTGCCCGCGGCTCCGGCGGCACGGCCGGCCATCTGGCGGCGGGCGTACTGCCCGAACCAGACGTGCCCGCCGGCATCGCGGACCGCGTCCCGGGCCGCGCGGTGCCACCGGGGATCGGGAACGTGGTCGCGGAACAGGGTCGGGGCGAGGGCGTGCACGTGGTGCACCAGCGGCGGCACCGCCTGGCCGCCGGCGGCCCAGATCGCGGGGACGAGCTGGTCGTACTCCAGGTTGCCTGCGTTCAGCGCCACCAGGTCGAAGGCGCCCGGATCGGTCTCGCGGGCCAGGGCGCGGGCGGCGGCGGCCACGCGATCTGGGGGCCAGAACTCCTGCCTGGCCTGGTCGTAGGGGATCCGGTCGGACCCGGCCCGGACGGCCGTGACGCCGTGGCTGGCCAGCCCGGCGGCGAGGGCGTCGAGGTAGGGCGGCAGGCTGCCGCCGGCGTGGACGGGGCCGAGGATGAGGACGCGCACCGGCTACGCCGCCTTCCTGCGCTCGCGCAGCGCCTGGTAGACGCCCATGGCGGCGGCCGTGGCGTCCCAGTCGAGCGCGGCCGGGAGCGTCCCGGCCGGCGCGGGGCCGCCGGCGAGGATGGCGTGCAGGTCGCCGGAGTCGCGGTAGGTGCGTCCGCCGCCGGCTGCCAGCAGCTCGGGCGCCATGCCCAGGCCGGCGGGCAGCAGGACGGGGGTGCCGCAGGCCAGGGCCTCGGCGACGGCCAGGCCGAACCCTTCCCATCGGGAGGTGGACAGCAGCCAGCCCGCGGCCCGGTAGAAGCCGGGCATGTCGCGCTCGGGCAGGTCCTGCAAGATCGTCACGTTGTCCCCGGTGCCGTCGAGGGTGATGCGAGACAGGGCGGGGGCGTGACCGAGGAGGATCGTTACGTGCGCGGTCCCGGCCAGGTCCCGGACAATCTCCTCGAGACGGTCCCAGCCTTTCATCGGGGTTGTCTTGCCGACCCAGACCAGGCGCTTCCGCCCCCCGCCGGGGTCTGCCCACGGCGGCAGCGCGCTCCCGGAGAGGAGGGGTTCGCTGGTCGCTGCGGTCGCGTCGGGGGCGAGGGTGATCCTGTGGCCGCCGGCGGGCCGTGTGACCGGGCCGGGGCGGAACCTGTCGCGGTCGGCGCCGTTGGCCGTCACGACCGGGCGGGGGATCCCGTAGGCGGACGCGAGGTCGTCGGCGGCGAACCCGCTGACGGCCAGGACGGCGTCGGCCGCGTGCACCAACTCCCGTTCGGCGGTGACCAGCGGCAGGCCAGCGCGCATAGTCGCGGCCGACAGGTCGCCCCGGATCACGACGGGTGCCCGGGCGGCGCGCGGCAGGCGGGCGTAGTGCAGGGTCTCGGCCTCCCAGGAAGACGACTCGGCGATGTCCGGGGCCAGGGACGCCAGGGCCGCGGCCACGGCCTGCCGGTGGTGCTCCAAGTCCCCGGTGCGGGGCAGCGAGATCACTCTGATCCCTTCCAGCTCCAGCGGACTGTGAGTGTGCTGGGTGATCAGGGTGACCTCGCACCCGGCGGCGCGCAGCCGGGGAGCGAGCGCCCGGTAGAGGGTGCCGATTCCGCCGCGGGTGACGGCGTGCAGGTCGCGGTGGACCAGTGCGATGCGCATGCCGGTCACCGCCGGGCGTGCAGGCGCTCGCGGAGCGCCTGCCACTGAGGCCGCAGGAAGGCCAGGCGGCTGGCGCGGAGCTCGCCGTCGGGGAGCTCCGCGTGGATGCGCAGCTCGCGCGTCAGCGCCATCGCCTGGTTGGCCAGGAACGCCGGCCAGATCCCGGCCCCGGCCGCCAGGTTCTCGATGCGGTCCTGGGCACCGGGGGTGCCCGCGAGCAGCGCGTGCAACATGGCCAGGTCGAAGCCAGGCAGGAACAGGCCGGTGAACTCGAAGTCCAGCAGCGCGCACCCGCCGCCGGAGGTAAGCAGCAGGTTAGACGGCAGCGGGTCCCCGTGGCTCGGCTGACCCGGCGGCGGCAACTTGGCCAGGAGGGCGCGCAGCGCGCTCGCGTCGCCGTCGTCGAGGAAGCCGGCGGCGTGGTAGCGGCTGACCCGGTCAGGGTAGTCGAATACCGGGGCCAGCGCCCCGGGCGGCGGGGCCCAGCGGGCGAGCGCGGTGACCGCGCTGAGGACCGCGTCCAGCGCGGCCGGGGGCAGCAGCCGGGCCGGGTACCGCTCGGGGCCGGCTACGTGGCCGGGTACGTGCTCCAGGACCAGGACAGCGTGCCCGTCGGTGTGCAAGAGCCGAGGTACCCGCGCTGGTGGCGGGCTCTGCTCGAACGCCCGGTAGATGCGGATCTCGCGGGCGAACTTCTGCGCCCAGAACTCCTCGCCGGTGCACAGCGCCTTGATCACGACCGTCCGGCCGTCGCGGTGGCCGAGGGCGAGCAGGGACTTCCCGGTGGCGCGCAGCACCTTCTCGGGGACGGCACCGCCGAGGTCGGCGCCCGCCAGGTCACGCAGCATGCTGGCCATCGGCGTCTCCTCCTCTCACTGCCAGCGCGATCAGCTCCGGCAGGTTCGCTTCGTTGTCCGGGTGGTGCCAGGCGTGCTCGAGGGCCTGGACCGTGCGGAGGTAGTAGTGCGGGTCCGGTGCCTGCCCGGTGGCCAGCAGGCCGAGGGCCTGCCAGTACATGATGCCCAGGTGGGACCGGAACCGGGCCGAGCGGGGCGTGGTGGCGGGCCACCTGGCCCAGGTCCGGCGGACCAGCGCGGAGAACTCGGCCATGGGCGCCGCGCCGTCGGCGATGGCGGTGATCATGCTGCCGGAGGCCGGGAGCCGGTGGTAGACGGCGGTCGGCTCGTCCACGCGGGTGAACCGGTAGCGGTGCTCGCGGACCAGGCGCAGCCAGAAGTCCCAGTCCTCGAGCGACGGCAGCGCCGGGTCCAGGCGCGCTCCCTCGGGGCGGCGGAACACGGCGGCGTGGACGGGGAGCAGGTTGCAGGTCTCCAGGAGCAGCGGGTCGAACCCGACGTGCCACGGCACGGCGTCGGCGGGCGGCCCGGCCGGGCCGGTGCGCCGGTCGCTGACCAGGCAGGTCGTGATCACCCCGTCCGCGCCGGATTCCAGGGCGG
>DAHVAN010000202.1 GCA_027314595.1 Actinomycetota bacterium
GGGCCCCCGGGGCCCCCGGGTCCCGCGGGGCCCGCGGGGCCCCCGGGTCCCGCGGGGGAGCTAGGGCAGCGGGGGCCCCCGGGGCGCTCAGCGCGGCTCCCGCGATCGGCTCGGTGCCGGGCAGCGCGGCGGATCCGGCCGTGTTCGGCCTGCTCGACCAGGTAGCCGAATCGGTCCTTGCCGTGTGCCCGGTCAGGGGCCCTGGCGGTGCGCTGACCGACTTCGCCGTCGTCCACCTGAGCCCTGGCTACGTCGACCCCGCGGGCCGCTCCCCGGCCCAGCTCGCCGGGCTGACCCTGCTCCAGGCCTACCCGGACAGCGCGTCGGGCGACGGGCTGTTCGCCCGGGCGGCGCGAGTGCTCGCGGACGGCCGCGCGCAGCGGGTCTCCGGGCCCGTCGCCATGCCGCGGACCGGCCCGCTGACGGGGAACAGGGACGCCCTGCCGATCGCGGACCTGCGCGCCGCGCCGTACGCGGGATGCGTGGTCTTCACCTGGCGGGCGCGCTCGGCCGGCGAGGACCGCCGGCTCGCCGAACTGCTCGGCCATGTGCAGCGCCTGGGCCAGCTTGGCGGCTGGGACGAGGACTTCAGGACGCGGACCGTTCGCTGGACGGAGGCGGCGTACGCGATCTTCGGCCTCGACCCCGCGGGAGCGGGGCCGGTCCCCATGTCCGAGCTGCACAGCCACGTGGTCGCCGCCGACCGGCCGCTGCTGCGCCGCTTCAGGCAGTCGCTGCTGCGGCAGCGCGAGCCCGCCGCCGCGCTGTTCCGCGTCGTCCGCGCGGAAGACGGGGCGGTCAGGCAGATCCGGGTGTTCGCCGAGCCGGTGCTCCAGGACGGCGGCGTGGTCGCGCTGCGCGGCGCGTTCCAGGACGTCTCGGCGCTCTACCACACCCAGGTGGCGCTCGCCGCGACCCGCGACCAGCTCGCCGACAGCGAGCAGCGGGCCGCGGAAGAGCACGAGCTGGCGATCAGGCTGCAGCGCGCGATCATGCCGTCGCGAACGCGCACGGGGGAGGCCTCGGGGGTTGACATCGCGGTCAGGTACCGGCCAGCCCAGGCGGGGTACCTGGTCGCGGGGGACTGGTATGACACGCTCACGCTGCCCGGCGGCGACCTGCTGCTCGTGGTCGGGGACATCGCCGGGCACGGCATCGAGGCGGTGACCGGCATGGTCGCCGCGCGCAACGCGCTGCGCGGGCTTGCGGCCAGCGAGGCCGAACCGCAGGACCTGATCAGCCAGCTGAACTTCGCGGCCTGCCTGTTCACCGAGGGTGTCACGGGGACCGTGATCTGCGGGCGGTACGATCCGCGGACCAAGGTGCTGCGCTGGGCCAGGGCAGGGCACCTGCCGCCGATCCTGGTGCGCGGCGGGGTCGCCGCGGTGCAGCCGATGCCCGAGGGAATGCTGCTCGGCATGGAGATGAGTGCGGAGTACGAGCTGGTCAGCCTTCAGCTGCGGACCGGGGACATCCTGCTCCTCTACACCGACGGGCTGATCGAGCGGCGGGCCGCTTCGATCAGCGACGCCCTCGCCGAGTTCGCCGCGGCCGCCGTGCCGGCCGGCCAGGATCTGGACAGCTATGCCGCGCGGATCCTGGCCAGCGCCGGGTCGGACACCGGCGATGACGCCTGCCTCCTCGCGGTGCGGATCCTCTAGCCCGGTCCCGCTAGGACAGTTCCGCTAGGACAGTGCCGCGTACAGTGCCGCGTACAGTGCCGCGGTCTGGGCGGCTATCGCGTCCCAGCTGAACTCCTCCACGGCGCGCGAACGGCCAGCCTGACCCATCGCGGCGGCGCGGGCCGGGTCGCGCAGCAGCGAGTTCAGCGCGTCCGCCAGCGCCACCGGGTCGTCCGGCGGAACGAGCAGCCCGGTCACCCCCTCCGCGACCAGCTCGGGGATGCCGCCCACCCGCGACCCCACCACGGCGGTGCCGCAGGCCATCGCCTCCAGGTTCACGATGCCCAGCGGCTCGTACACCGACGGGCAGGCGAACACGGTCGCGTGCGAAAGCAGCTGGATGACCTCGCGCTTGGGCAGCATCTCGGGGATCCAGACGACACCGGTCCGCGACGCCTGCAGGCCCGAAACCAGCGAGGTCACCTCGTCGCGCAGCTCGGGAGTGTCCGCCGCGCCGGCGCAGAGCACCAGCTGCGCGGAAGGGTCGAGCATCGCGGCGGCCCGCAGCAGCACCGCCACGCCCTTCTGCCTGGTGATCCGGCCCACGAAGACCGCGTAGGGACGCTCGGGGTCGACGCCGTGCCCGGACAGCACTCCGGTCCGCGGGTCCGGAACGTACTCGGATGTGTCTATCCCGTTGCGTATGACCCGGATTCGTTCGGGAGAGATCTCGGGGTAAGCGGCCAGGACATCGGCGCGCATGCCTTCCGAGACCGCCACCACGGCGGCGGCGGAGGTGGCGGCCGCCCTTTCGCACCAGGAGGACAGCGCGTACCCGCCGCCAAGCTGCTCGGCCTTCCACGGCCGCCGCGGTTCGAGCGAGTGCATGGTCATGACGTGCGGCACCTGGTAGAGCAGGGACGCGAGGTGACCGGCCAGGTTCGCGTACCAGGTGTGGGAGTGCACGACGTCCGCCCCGGCGACCGCGTCCGCCATGGACAGGTCCGCGGAGAAGAACCGCAGCACCTGGTCCTTGAGCTCGCCCCACGGCTGGTGGGCGACCGCGCCTTCGCGGTCCGCGCCCTGGCAGTGCACGGTCAGATCCACCAGCGGAGCCAGCGCCCGGGCCAGGTACTCCACGTGCACGCCCGCGCCCCCGTACACCTCGGGCGGGTACTCGCGGGTGAGCAGCGCCACCTTCAGGCGCGGGCTCACAGCGGGACTTCCCGGCCCTTGCCGACCACGGTGATCCCGCCGGGCGAGACGACGAAGCCGCGCGCCCGGTCGTGCTCCTTGTCCACACCGACCCGCGCGCCCTCGGGGACCACGACGTTCTTGTCGATGATCGCGTCCCTGACCACCGCGTGACGGCCGATCGTCACGTTGTCCAAGATCACCGACTGTTCGACGAGCGCCCAGCTGTTGACCCGCACGCCCGGTGACAGCACCGACCGCCTGACCAGGCCGCCCGAGACGATCACGCCGTTGCTGACCAGGCTGTCGATCGCCCGGCCCACCCGGTCCCCCTCGTCGTGCACGAACTTCGCCGGCGGCAGCGCCTGCACGTGGGTGAGGATCGGCCAGCGGCAGTTGTACAGGTTGAACATGGGCTCGACGGTGCGCAGGTCCATGTGCGCGTCGAAGTACGCGTCGATCGTCCCGACGTCGCGCCAGTAACCGTGGTCGCGTTCGGTCGAGCCGGGGATCTCGTTGGTCAGGAAGTCGTAGGCCTGCGCGCAGCCGTCGCCGACGAGCATGGGAATGATGTTGCCGCCGATGTCGTGACGGCTGTTCTCGCTGGCGGCGTCGCGCCGCAGCGCGTCCTTGAGCACCTTGGTGTCGAACACGTAGATGCCCATCGACGCGTACGACTCCTCCGGATGGCCGGGCACCGTCGGCGGGTCGGCGGGCTTTTCGAGGAACCGCTCGACGGTCCGGCCGTCGGCGCTGACGCCCACGATGCCGAACGCCTTGGCGTCCTGCCTTGAGACCTGGATCGACGCCACGGTCACGCCCGCGCCGTACTCCTGGTGCTGGGCGATCATCTGCCGCGGGTCCATCCGGTACACGTGGTCGGCGCCCACGACCACCACCAGGTCCGGGTTCTCGTCGTTGATCAGGTTCATCGACTGGTAGATCGCGTCCGCCGAGCCGGTGTACCACTGCGGGCCGAGCCGCTGCTGCGCCGGCACCGGCGTCACGTAGTTGCCGAGCAGGTCGCTCATCCGCCAGGTCGTGGAGACGTGCCGGTCCAGGCTGTGGCTCTTGTACTGGGTGAGCACGCAGATCTTCCTGATGTTGCCGTTAGCCAGGTTGGACAGCGCGAAGTCGATGAGGCGGTACACGCCGCCGAACGGCACCGCTGGCTTCGCCCGGTCGTCGGTCAGCGGGGCGAGGCGGGTTCCCGCCCCGCCCGCGAGCACCATCCCAAGGACTGTCGGGTCCGCCATGTGGTTCCCCTCCCGGTGACCTCACCTCGTGGGGCAGCATATCGATGCCGGCCACGCGGCGACCCGCAGCAGCGTGGACTTGCCGCTGCCGTTGCGGCGCCGCATCCGCCACTTCCAGGCGAAGCGTAACCCAGCGGGGAGCGAATGAGCCGGATCTTTCCAGCCATCCGCATTCGGGCGGGCGTTAAGTCACGAATTGACGCGACACGAGGCGCGAAGGGGCGAATAATGCCTTCGGGCCGGCGCGGAAAGTGCAGAATTAGCCCCGCATCAACGACAGATCGCTGATCGCAGAGGCGGTTACATGAGTGTTATCGAAACGGCGGGCGCGCGCACCCTCGCCGGCCACACGGGGGCGGTCAACTCGGTGGCATTCAGCCCGGACGGTGCCCGGCTCAGCACCGCCAGCGAGGACAGGTCGGCCCGGCTGTGGAACGCCGCGACCGGCGAGCTGCTGCACACGCTCGACGGCCACGCCGACGCGGTGTTCGCCGCCCCGTTCAGCCCGGACGGCTTCACGGTGGCCACCGTCAGCGCCGACCTGACGCCGCGGCTGTGGGACGCCGCGAGCGGCAGGTGCGCGGGCGAGCTCGCCGGGCACACGATCGCCGTGTTCGGCGTCGCGTTCAGCCCGGACGGGTCGCTGCTCGCCACGACCAGCTACGACGAGACCATCCGGCTGTGGGATACGGCGACGGGCAACTGCCTGGGCATCCTGCGGGGCCACAGCGACATCGTCTACGGCGCGGCGTTCAGCCCCGACGGCTCGCTGCTGGCCACCGCCGGCGGCGACGGCACCGCGCGGCTGTGGGCGATGGCGTCCGGCGACTGCGCGCACGTTCTCACCGGGCACGCCGGCATCGTGTCCGCCGTGGCGTTCAGCCCCGGCGGCGAGCAGGTCGCCACGGGCAGTTTCGACGGGACCGCGCGGCTCTGGGACCCGCGCACTGGCAGCTGCCTGCGGATCCTGAACGGTCATTCCGGCGCCGTGTGGTCGATAACCTTCAGCCCGAACGGTGCCATGGTGGCTGCCGCGAGCGAAGACGCGACCGCCAGGCTGTGGGACACCGGGTCCGGCATGCCGCTGCGGACGCTCGAAGGGCACACCGACTCGGCGTTCGTCGTCGCGTTCAGCCCCGACGGCGCCATCATCGCGACCGCCAGTTCCGACATGACGGTCCGGCTGTGGGATGCCGCCACCGGCAGGTGCGTCCGCACGCTCGAAGGGCACGCGGGCGCGGTGAGCGCCCTCGCGTTCAGCCCGGACGGCAGGCGCCTGGCCACCGCGAGCACCGACGAGACCGCCCGCGTCTGGGACCTGTGAGCCCGCGCCCCGGCGCCGGCGTCATCAGCGGGGGATGATCGCGTACGTGACCACGGCGGCGGCCGCGCCGAGCACCGAGCCGGCGATCACCTGGGCGGCGGTGTGGTCCTCCAGTTCCACCCGGGACCACGCGGTAAGCGCGACGAGGACATAGGCCGGCAGCAGCGGAGGGCCGAACATCAGCGACAGGATCGTCGCCGACCCGGACGCGACCGCGCAGTGGATGGAGATCTTCCACACCACCGTGATCGCGGCGAGCACTGCGATGCTGGCGAGCATGCATCCGAAGTACAAGGTCAGCTCCCGCGGGGCGCCAAGCGCGGCCAGCACGGCCAGGCCGGCCGTGACCGAGGCGAGGATGAACGCCAGGACGATGAGCCGGGGACGCCTCGCGCCGACGTTCCTGTCGCCCCAGCGGCCCCCCGCGACGCCGCGGGTGATGAACAGCATGGGAAGCACCGCCGCGAAGAACGCGGCGAGCAGCCCCCAGCCGAGGCCGGCCGCGCCGTCGGAGCGCCAGCCGACCGCGACGACGGTGGCGATGATCCAGTTCTTCGGCTCGAGCAGGTACGTGATCCGCTGGGCCGCCGACCTGGGTGTCACCGGTTCATCACCTGACCAGGCAATCATCAGTCATGCCGGGTTGCAAATCCTGGCCGGCGCGCGTTAGCGTCCGTGCATGCCCGCACGCACCGGCGCGCAGTTCCTCGACCGTCTGGCCAGGACACGCACGCACGTACAGGTCCAGGGGGAGACGCTGACCGGCGGGGTGGCCTCGCACCCGGCCTTCGCGAATGTGGTGCGCAGCTACGCGGAGCTTTTCGACATGCAGCACGATCCGCGGTTGCGTGACGTGCTGACGTATCCGTCGCCGCTGACCGGCGAGCCGGTGGCGACGTCGTTCCTCGTCCCGCGCACCGAGGCGGACCTGGTCAAGCGGCGCCAGGCGTTCCGGCTCTGGGCCGACGCCTCGCTGGGCATGCTCGGCCGCACGGGCGACTACCTGAACAGCGCGCTGATGGCGCTGGCGTCGGCCGCCGACTGGTTCGGCCGCCAGGACGACCGGTTCGCCCGCAATATCCGTGCTTATTACGAGAAGGTCCGCGAGGAGGACCTCCTTCTCACGCACACGCTGATCCCGCCGCAGGCCAACCGCGCGGTCGCCGGCAGCCAGCAGGCGGCGGGCACCCTGATGGCGCACATCGTGCGCGAGGACGACAACGGCATCGTGGTGCGCGGCGCGCGGATGCTCGCCACGATCGGCCCGTTCGCCGACGAACTGCTCGTGTTCCCGTCGACCGTGCTGCGCGGCACCCCCGAGGACAAGCCCTACTCGTTCGCTTTCGCCGTCCCGAGCGACGCGCCGGGCCTGCGCTACATCGCCCGCGAGCCGCTGGACTACGGCCGCTCGCACTTCGACCATCCGCTGGGCAGCAGGTTCGACGAGTCCGACGCGGTGGTGGTCTTCGACGACGTGCACGTGCCCTACGAGCGGTGCTTCACGCTCGGCGACCCCGAGCTGTGCAACGGCTTCTACCTGGCCACCTCGGCGATCGAGCAGATGACCCACCAGGTGGTGGCCAGGACCACCGCCAAGACCGAGTACATCCTCGGCCTGACCTGCCTGCTGACCGAGGCCATCGGCATCGGCCAGTTCCAGCACGTGCAGGCCGACATCGCCGAGATCATCACCACGCTGGAGACGCTGCGCGCGTTCGGCCGCGCCGCGGAGGCCGACGCGGCGGTCAACTCCTACGGCGTGCTCACCCCAGCGTGGGCGCCGCTGAACGCCGCGCGGAACCTGTACCCCAGGCTCTACCAGCGCTTCCCCGAGATCTTGCGCAAGCTCGGCGCGTCCGGCCTGATGGCGATCCCGGCCGAGGCCGACATCGCCGGCCCGGCGGCGGCCGACATCGGCACCTACCTGCAGGCGGCGACGCTGACCGGCGCGGAGCGGGTCCGGCTGTTCCGCCTGGTGTGGGACACGTGCGCGTCCGCCTTCGCGAGCCGCCAGGCGCTGTATGAGTACTACTTCTTCGGCGACCCGGTGCGGATGGCCGGCGCCTACGTGTCGGGCTACGACCGGTCCCCGTACATGGCCCGCGTCCGCGACTTCCTTGACCGGCCCGGCTGACCGCCCGCGGTCAGCTCGCCCGGACCGGCCGGCCGGCCGGTCCGGTCCGCTGGGGATCGCCGGGCAGCGCTGATGATCAGGTCCTTATCCTCCAGCCTGTCCGTTGTGCGCCGGGACATTTCCCGCGGCGCCGCGGCGATGAAGAATCGGTGCTACAGGGAGGAGATTCGTTACAATGACGCTGCGCGAGGCACTGGCCGCGGGTACCTTCCCGGTCACCGCCGAACTCAACCCGCCCATGGACCCGGTCGCCGAGCCGGTCCGCCGGACCGCCGCGGCGCTCAACGGCCTGATCGCGGCCGCGAACGTGACCGACAACGCGGCGGCGACGGTCAAGGTCAGCCCGCTGGCCGCCGCGACCTGGATGATCGAGCAGGGCCTTGAGCCGATCATGCAGGTGACGACCCGCGACCGGAACATCATGGCGCTGCAGTCAGAACTGCTCGGCGCCTGGGCCCTCGGCGTGCGCAACATCCTGGCGCTGTCCGGCGACCCGCTCAAGGTCGGCAGGTACGCCGAGCTCGCCACGAAGGTGACCGACCTGGATTCCCTGGGCCTGGTCAAGCTGATCAGGCAGCTCAACGACGGCCGGCTCGCCGCCGGAGAGACCCTGAGGACCGGAACGGATTTCTACGTCGCGAGCGCGATGAACCCGCTGGTCGACACCGCGGGCAAGGTCGAGGCGAAGATCGCCGCGGGCACCCAGTTCTTCCAGACCAACATCGTCTACGACGTGCCGCGCTTCGCCGGCTGGCTGAAGCCGATCACCGACGCGGGCACGCTGGACGGCATCCCCGTCCTCGTCGGCGTCATGCCGCCGCGCAGCAGCCGGGCGCTCGAGCACATGCACGACAACATCCCCGGCGTGGAGGTGGACGACGCCACGTTCGCCCGGCTCGCCGGCCTGGCCGGCGAGGCGGCCAGGGACGCCGGCGTCGCGGTCGCCGCCGGCGTGATCACCGCGCTGCGCGAGGTGCCGGGCGTCGCCGGGGTGCACATCATGGCGCCAGGCTGGGAGGCCGAGGCCGTCACGCGCGTCGTGCACGCGGCCGGGCTCGAACCGCCGGCGTCCGGCTGACACTGGGAAACATCGCGGCTGCCGGAGGGGGGCCTGGCGCATATCCCTGGCCGGTAACCGGTGACCGCCTCTAACCTGCGTCCCGCGCGTCCCGCGCGGACCACTGGCTCGTGCCGCGTCCGGGCCGGATGCGCGGCTGCCCCGGTCCTGCCGGGCCGGATGCGCAGGCGCCCCGGTCACGCGGCGGTCCGCCCGGCTAACCCCGGTCGCGCGCGGGTGTCACCAGTCCTTGAGCAGGAACCCGCTGGCGCCGGGGGCGCCGGGGTCCGCGCCGGCCAGGAGCCGGCGCGTCGCCTCGATCCCGTCGGTGCCCGGCATCCGCACGTCCATGAGCACCACGTCGGGCCGCAGCTCGCGGCAGGCCCGCACGGCCTGCGCGCCGTCGGCCGCGGTGCCCAGCACGGTGAAGTCGGGCTGGGTGTCAAGCAGCGCGGCGAACCCCGCCCGCACCACCTCGTGATCGTCGGCGACCACGATGCCGGTCATAGCGGCCGGCGCTGATCCGCGCGAGCGCGGCCGCGGTCTGGTTCGGGCCCATGCCAGCCATTGTCCCCGCCCCGGGGGCCGGACGGCGTCACCCCCGCACGCGATCGGCAGGTAGCTCCCGCGGGGGACCACGCGGCCGTTCGGTACCCCGGGGACGGTACCGCCGAAGACCGCTCCGCCGGGTGACGACCGCGACGGGGCGCGGACCCTAGCGTTGCCGACCATGGAAACAACCATCGGAGTGGCCGGGCTGCGCAAGCGGTTCGGCGCGGCCCAGGCGCTTGACGGGATGACGTTCTCCGTCCCGCCCGGCCAGGTGACCGGCTTCGTCGGCCCGAACGGCGCCGGGAAGCCCGTTACCGAATTAAGACATTCATCGCCAGCGTGCCGGGCGGACTATCGCTCACGTGGTCAGAGGCCATCTTCGCGGGCGAGCCTACCGTCCTAGGAATACTGCGCGTCGCTGCCGGACCACCGGCGTTCCCTTGCCGCGGTGACCACCTACCGGCGGAACGCGGCTCGGACCGCGGCTGCGGTGGAGCTGAAGTACCCCGGTGGTTCGGTGAACCACCACTCGTTGAATGCCGAGCCGTTGGTAATGGCGCGTCGGTAGCCGAAACAGGCGAGGTAGAGCGTCCGGATGTACATGACCGCCTCGAGCCGGCCGAGTTCGTCGTCGGTCGGCTCGACATGCCGGCGGTAGGCGTTGACGGCAGCGTCGATCCGCTCCTGGTCCGGCCGGCGTGGGTTCCACGAGCCGGTTCCCCAGATCAGGTAAGCGAAGTCGGCGAGGCGCGGTCCGCGCCCGGACGCCTTCCAGTTGATCGCGACCGGTCCTTGTTCACTCAGGATGGCGTGATCGGGGGCGTGGAGGAGGTTTCCGTGGAGCAGGCTCTCCGGGAGGCCGTGACCGTCGTCGGCCGAGCGTACCTGGTCGCGGAGCTGCTCGAATCGCTCGCGCTCGGCGGCCGCGACCTTCGTGTCGACGGCGTCGAGAAACGAGCGGGCTGCCAGCAGGTCCTGACGCGGCGTGCCCTCACGGCTCGGGTCCTCACCACTCGCCCCGCCCGGGCGGTCGGCGGAATCGTCGTACGGCAGCGCGTGCAGCCGTCCGAGCAGGTCACCCATCATGGCGAACTTCGCGGCCCCCCCGGGGAGCCGGGCGCCCTCAACGAACCGCGTCACGAGGACCGCGCTGCCATCGAAGTCAGATACCGCATCGCCGGCCGCCAGGCGTTCTGCGGGATAGTCCTGCCGCTCCAGGAATCGCAGGATCGCGGCGTCACCCTCAGCACCGGCACGCGGCCGGGCGGGGGGAAACGCGCGGGCAACCCACGGGCTGCCGTCCTTGCGGTCGATGCGGAAGACGTAGGTCTTGTGCACACTGAGTTTCGTCGCTGCGACCGGGTCGATGCCGTAGCGATCCCGCAGATGGGCGAGTAGCCGCTCGGCAACAGGCTCGTGGTGCATTCGCGTACCGAGATCCTCGAGATCCCTCAGCGCTTCGGTGTAGCGCTGCCCAGTCTCCTCGGCGTGCCGCCGGACAACCTTCTTGAAGCTGGCGTTCCTGGTCATGGACAAGCCTCCCCTTGACACCCTCGTCCCCCAGCGACGCGGTGAAAGGAAGATGGCCTGTGACATTGACGACCGAGAGGGCGAATCCCCTTCGCTGACGGAACGCCGGCTGGGGCGGATGTTCCACAGCTCGGCGACCGGTTGCCGCCTAGGCACACTCTCCCTGAGGCGCTCGGTCTTCGTCAAGCCCTTCACCCACGAGATGACACTGCGGGAAGTGCCGGGCAGTGAGGCGCGGACGACCAGCAGCGCTTTAGCCAATCCCGGACGCGCGACCCGGATCGGAGGTAGCGCCCAGGATGCCCGGCTCCGTCTAGCGGCGGCACGGTTGCCGGTTTCCGCCAGTCAGGCGGCACAGGATGCGCAACGTCGTCGGCAACCCCGTTACGGAATTGTGACTTTCATCGCCTGTTAGCTCGGCTTAGCTCGGCTTAGTCGGCGCAGCCGACATTTTCGAGTCAATTGTGATGCTGGCAGGTCGGGTGCCGGGGTTGCGGCTGGTGGTGTCAGGCGGCGAGGTGGGCCTGGCAGGCGAGGTCGTCGTAGGCGGCCTGGTAGGCGCGGGCGGCTGCGCGCAGCCGGGAGGGCGCGGGCGGGCTGGGGTCGGCGGTCTGGGCCAGGCCGGGGCGGAGCAGGTGGTCGTGCGCGTGGGTGAACAGCAGCGCGTCGTGCAGTCCGGTATCGGTGACCTGGTAGCGGCGGGTGTGCGGGATGCGGGCGATCAGCCCGTGTTCGCGGAGGCGGCGCAGGTCGTAGGTCATCTTGCCGGCGGTGATGTCCTCGGGCGTGGCGCCGAGGAGGGGCGCGATCAAGGTGCGCAGCTCGCGGTTGGTGAAGCCGCGGGGCAGCAGCCGGTGGATGAGCAGGGCCTGCAGCAGTGCGTGGACGCGCGGGTCGCCGAACCGCAGCCCGGGGATGCGGGTGCCGGCGGGGGTGATCAGCGGCGCGGTCAGGGCGGTGAAGGCCCGGGCGCCGCGGATGGGGTCGTGGCTGATGGTCTGGACGCCGAGCAGGCGCCGGCTGGCCGCAAAGCCGATCTGCCGGAGAGCCGGCAGGCTGGTCAGCCGCTTGGGGATGCCGAAGTCGGCGGGCGCGTCGTTGATGGTGGTCTCGGTCCGGAGCGCCCTGCCGAGCTTGTGGTATTGCTTGATCTTGGTGTGCTTGTAGTCGATGTGCAGGCTCGGGACGACCCCGGCGGTGATGACCCGGGTGCGGAACCGGCCCGGCGTGGCGAAGCGGCCCTTGCGGACGACCCTGCGGGCGAAGACCAGCGCGACCTGGTCCGGGCGGCCGATGTCGAGGTTGTCCCGGATGACCTGCTCGAAGAAGATCCGCCCGGCGGCGGGTGCGTCGAGGATCTGGGTCAGGGAGAACTCGGCCTGCAAGATGGACAGCTCGTAGCTGTAGCCGGCGGCGATGTCATCAGCAGTGAACGGGTGCGGCAGGATGCGCAGCCACTTATCCAGCAGGGCGCCGATGTCGCGCGGGCCGAGCCGGTCGCAGATGGCCTGCAGCGCGCCGGGGTCCTGGCACGAGGCGAACCCGTTGTCCAGGGCCTCGAAGCCGATCCCGGCCCGGGCGGCCTGCCGCTTGGCCCGCTCATGGCCGTTGATGCACAGCTTGGCGGTATAGGGGAAGTACGTGCAGAACTTGATGAAGAACGGGCCGAAGTCCGCATCGACGCAATAGAAATAAAAGAAGTTGACCAGCGCGCTGGTTTTCACCAGCCACGCGTAGGAGCTGCCGTCGGCGTGGTACCGGCGCTGGGTCCGCCACACCGTTGCCTTCTCCTGCGCCCGCCCCGCGTACAGCACCCCCTCGGTGCCGGTGAAGCCCGCCAGGTACCGCTGCGTCACCTCGTCCTTGCGCTCCTTGCCGAAATGCACCAGGTCGACCCCGGCCGAGGCGATGAAGTGGTGGATGTCCGCGACGAACGCCTTGGTCATCGGGTCCATCAGCGCCGTGCTGGCGTAGGCGTGGCCGCGGTGGCTGGTGAAGAACGCGGCTGCTCCCGCGCCGTGCTGCAGCCGGGGCTGCCACACGTTCAGGTACATCCGGTCGATCGACTCGGTCTCGAACACGACATGCCCGGAAAGGACATCGGCAGCAGAACGCGGTAGCGTCATGACAGGCTCCGGTTAGGCACAGGCCCAAAGGCCACCAACCGCCCTCAGGCGGTCATAGACGTGACACAGCGTGTCACCGTCCCGCACTGGCCGGAGCCCTTTCGCGCACATCACCCCAACGAGCATGCCTCGTCGGGTTGGGGGCGGGAGCCCCCGCTAGAAAGTGGCCGGTCCTAACGTGATGGAAAACCGGCCGCCGGTGAGCAGGCGCTTGCAGGTCGCCGATTACGAGAAGACCTGGTCCAGCGTTTTGGCGGTCACGGCGCGGGCTGCCCATGCCTTGATCTGGTCGATGGAAGCTGCGTGTACCGTGTTGGGCACGCTCTCGGGAAGCGGCCCGATCGGCAAGAGGCTGGTCCTGGGCAGCGCTTCGCCCATGCGGCGGGAGCCCGACGCCCATCGCTCCGCGGTTGCCAGGTCGGCACCCCGATTAACCCTCGCTCTTGTGAGGCCGGTACCGCGCCTCACCTCCGGCGGTGCCCGTGGGCACGGAGCCGGGCTGGTGCGGTGGCCGCCCGGCCACCCTGGCGAGGGCGGTGGCAGTGGCCTGGTCGGCCGGCAGGAAGGCCTCCAGTTTCAGCTCTGATATCGTGACGTCTATTGCGGTGGCGAAGCTGGTGATGGTGGTCATCAGGCGCAGCTCGCCGTGGGGCGTGCGCAGTTCGAGCGGGACGGCGAAGCCCAGGTGGCCCGGCCCGATGTCGGCTGGGGGGACGTACTGGCTGAGTTCGGCGTGCAGCGCGGCCAGGCGCTCGTCGGGGTTGCGGGCGAGCTCGGCCGCCATGGCGTTCAGCACGTGCCGGGCCCACTCGGCGAAGTTGGCGATGCGCGGTGCCATGCCGTCCGGGTGCAGGGCGAGCCGGTAGGCGTTCCCGTGCAGGTGCCCGGCGCACCCGTCGGCCAGGAGCCGCTGTCCCGCGTTGGCGGCGACGATCTCGCCGCAGCGGTCGATGACGATCGCCGGGTAGGGCATGTGCGCGTCAAGGATGTGCTTGAGCGCGGCAAGGACCGGGGCCAGGCCGGGGCTGCCAAGCGCCGTCTCCGGATAGGCGGGCGCGTAGCCGGCCTTGAGAAGCAGTTCGTTGCGCTCGCGGAGTGGCAGGCCAAGCGACTCAGCGAGGCGGATGACCATCTCGCGGCCCGGAACCGAACGGCCGCTCTCGATAAAGCTGAGGTGCCGCTGGGTCGTCCCGGCCCGTAGAGCCAGCTCAAGCTGACTGAGCCGCCGCGAGGCACGGCGTTCCTTCAGCGCGGCAGAGAAGTCCACGAGTTCCAGTTGTAGCCGCCTTGGTGCGCTTGCGCGATTCCCTGCCGGGAATTGCCGGCCCGCGCGTCGGCTCGCAGGATGGCTCGCATGGACGACATCGAGCTAGGGGTCCTGATCCCGATCGGGCAGGCGCAATGGGGCCAGGGAGCGGACCCGCGCGAGCTGCCAGGCTTCGCAGTGCGGGCGGAGGAACTCGGGTACTCGTCGCTGTGGGTGAATGACTTCCTGCTCACCCCGCGCATCGAGGCCCTGACGATGCTGGCCGCGGTGGCACCGCTGACCAGCCGGGCGACGCTCGGCACGGCGGCGCTGCTGCCGGTGCTGCGGCGCCCGGTCCAGGCGGCGCAGACGCTCGCCTCCATCGACCTGCTGTCCGGCGGCCGACTCGTGCTGGCCGTCGGTGCCGCGTTCCCCGGCCGGTTCGGCGTGCCGCAGCACGCCCTGTCGGACGTGCCGTGGGAACGGCGCTTCACCCGGCTGGACGAGACCATCGCACTGTGGCGGCAGCTGTGGACCGCCCCCGGGGAAGGCGGCTCGTTCCACGGGTCGCTGCTCCGCTTCGAGGAACTGCCGCCGATGACCGCGCCGGCCCGGCCCGACGGGCCTCCGGTGTGGCTGGGCGGCGCGTCGGAGTCGGCGCTGCGGCGCACCGGAAGACACTACGACGGGTGGATGCCGTACCCGCCATCGGCAGACAGGTACGCCGACGGGCTGGCCGCCGTGCGCGCCGCGGCGGCCGAGGCCGGACGCGATGCGACCGCGGTGACACCCGCGCTGTTCGTGTCCGTGGTGGTGACGGGCACCGTCGAGCAGGGCCGTGAGCTGCTCGCCGCGTTCGCCGAGGCGAGCTACGGGATGCCGCTGGACCAGCTAGAGCAGATCCAGGCGCTCGCGGCAGGCCCGCCTGACGTAGTCGCGGAGAAACTACGCGGGTACGTGGCGGCAGGCGCCCGGCACCTGGCCGTGCGGATCGCCACCACGACCCTGGAATCACAGCGTGAGCAGCTAGAGCACATCATCAAACTGAAGGAGTACCTGTGACGGACGACATCGAAGAACTCGCCGCGCAGTACGCGGCGGTGTTTAACGAGCCGGGCGAGGCCGCACGAAACGCCGCCGTCGCCAGGCTGTGGAGCGCGGACGCGCGGGTGTGCACCGCCGCCAGCGAGTACGTGGGCCTGGCCGCGATCACGCAGCGGGTCACGACAGCCCACGAGAAGTTCGTCGCTGGGCAAGGCTGCACATTCAGGCCGCTCGGACCCGCGCAGTCCCATCACGACGGCGTCCGGATCCGCTGGGAGATGACGCCGGCCGACGGCAGCGACGCCGTGTCCGGCGGAGTCCAGTTCCTGCTGCTCGACCCCGACCGACGGATCCAGACGGACTACCAGTTCATCGACTTCTAGTCGGCAAGGCACGCGGGCAGGGACTGCTCGACAGCCCCCAGCCCGCCCCGCGCCGGGAGGCACGGTTGCCTGTTCCCCTGTGAGGAACCAGGTAACGAAAGAACCAGCCTCCTGGCCGCCTGGCTGCGCGCGGGCCTGCCTGGTTTCCCGTCGGCCCGGGCGTCATCGCGCCATGGTTAGCGCAGACGCGCTCCGCATCAGGTACAACTGCGGGTTGAACAGCAGCGCGCCTACCTGGGGGAGACCTCCGCCCAACTCTTTCCCGCGCCCGAAGACCCCGTGCTCCCGGCGGCCTGAGCCGATCGTGGCCACGCGGCTGATCCCTGGACGGCCAGAGGCGAACTCGTCGGCTTTACCGGAAGGCGTCGAAGTTACGGCGAGCCAAGCCCGTATCCGCTGGTCAGGCGACACAGGATGCGCAACGACGCGGGCAACCCCGTTACTGAATTGAGACGCTCATCGTCGGTAGACACCGCAGTCAGCCAGCAGCACGGACAGCGGGCGGGCATGAGGCTCCGTTGGCCCCGACGCGGATCGACAGGATGGCCGTCTAATCCTTCACGGCGACGAAGACCCATTCCCTGCCCGGGCGGTCCGGATCGGGACTCCCGCGGGTTCCAGGTGAGCCATGCCCTCCGGGCCGGTTCACGGGTCTCGAAGACGAGTCAACCGCCGGGCCGCAGCGTCCGGTACGCCGCGCTGGTCACCTCGGCCCACTCGTCGTCCCGCAGGAACACCTGCGCCACGTTCCCGGTCATCGTCACCAGGTCGGCCCGCACGTCGGCGGGCAGGTCCGCCGCCGTGCCGCAGATCCAGCGGACGCGGTCGCCGTGCGGCTTGGCCCGCGCGATGTCGAGTTCCGCCCCGGCCGGGTCCAGCCCGGTGACCTCGTAGCCGCGTCCGGCCAGCAGGCAGGCGAGCGTCCCGGTTCCGCAGCTGATGTCCAGCACCCGCGTCGCGCCGAACTCGGCCGCCATTGCTGCGTAGACGTCCAGGTCGGAGCGGTCGGCATCGAACGGGTCGTACAGCGCCGCTAGGCGCGGGTTCGTGTAGTGCGCGTCCGCCACCGGCTCACGGTAAGCCCGGCTTGGGTGGCACGTCGACTGTTTATCGGGTGATCGGGCAGTGGTCCCGATCAGTTGCGGCGTGCTGGCGAACCACGGTCTGCCGCTCTCCGGTCATGTGCTCCAAGACCTGGGTCAGGTCCGGAACCTGGTCCTTGGGGAAGTGGATTTGGGCGGTCGTGTCCGGGCCGATGCCGTGGTTGTCGTCGAAGACGACGGGGATGTGCATGCGCCACGAGCCGTGTTGCCAGCGGCGGGCGATGCGGTCGTGGAAGTCGGTGCCGAGCAGGAGGTTGCTCAGGCGCAGTGTGTCCGGGACTGGCATCTTGAGCCAGGCCCAGCCGGCGTAGTAGGCGATGAAGGCGTCTCCGCCGTACCAGGAGGGGCGTGGGTTGGCGCTCCGTTGCCCGGCGGTTCCCTCGCCGAAGTCCTGGCAGGATGCGGTGGTGGCCAGGCCGAGCCGCCACAGGACGCGGACCAGAGGGACGATCTCGACGTCGATGTCGGCGCGGGTGCCGTCAGGGGCGGTGAGGCGTTCGGCCGGGTGGATCTGCGGTGTGGTCGTGTCGTTCATCAGGGGTTCCCTTGCCGGAGGGTAAGCGGTTTTCGCGGTGGCCGGCCCACTGAGGGCGGCGTCACCGCCGGCGTGCCACTCGCGCAAGACGGCGCGGACATGGGCGCGGGCGCTGCCCGGCGCGGTGTCCAGCGCGGCCAGCTCTGGCCTGGCTGTCTGGGGGAAGGACAGCGCGGCGAGCTGGGCGGCCGTGGCGGCCCGGGGAGCCGGGAGCGGCGGGACGGGAAACGCAGGGGCCGGCCGGGCGACGGCGTACAGCTGCTTGGCGGCAGCGAGCGCGGCGGCGGCCTGGGCCGCGCGGCCCACGGCCCGCCGCCGACCCGGCCCCTGAGGTCTTCCAGCCGCTCGTGTGCGTCGCGCCAGTCCGCTGCCCAGGCAGCGGGCGCCAGGACGGAGCGCAGGCTGCCCAGCGCCTCGTGCAGATACGCGAGGCGGGGGTGGTGGCCAGGATGGACCCGCGCGTTCGGGCAGGCCAGGCAGGCCAGGAACGAGGCGCCGCAGCCGCCGCCCGGCGACGGCCAGGGGCT
>DAHVAN010000203.1 GCA_027314595.1 Actinomycetota bacterium
GTGAGCGCGTTGCGCGGGACGCCGGCCTCGGTGGCGAGGGCGACCACGGTCAGCGCGCCGTTGGAGCGCTCGGGGGTGCCGGCGAGGATGCGGTCCATCGCGGCGCCGATCCGGGCGCGCTCGTCTGGCTCGCCGGTCATCCTTCGGCCCTGCCGGGGGTGATGCGGGTTCGGTGGTGGTTGCCGGCCTGCTCGCGGAGCTTCGCCGCAGCGGCGCGGAGCCGGTCGCCGACGGGCTGGGGAACGTGCCGTGCCTGGGTTTCCAGGGCGTCGGCCCGCTCGCGGAGCTGGGCGGCCTGGGCGTCGGTGCGGGCGGTGTTGCCGCATCCGGGGACGCAGCGGTCGAGGCTGGGGGTGTCTTTCACGCCGTCGCGGTGGCAGAGGGCCTTGTCGCGTTTTTAGTGGCAGATGACGAGGGCGTGGGGGTTGTCGTAGATCATGGCGTCCTCGTTCTTCAGCAGCTTGCGGGCGGCGGCGAGGGTGATCGGGGTGCCAGCGAACCGGGACGCGGCGGCTGCGGCCCTGATCGCGCGGCGGGCGGCGGGGCCGGAGATACCGCCGCCGGCCTCCAGGTCTTCGCGCAGGGCGGCCGCGGTGTCGGCGGTCGCGAGGGCTGTCTCAAGTTCGATGAGCTCGTGGATGCCGTTCCGGCTGCGGTTGCCGTAGCCTTCCGATGCCCAGGTATCGAAGGCGGTGCGCATGTGCCCGTACTGGATGGCCAGGGCGACCAGCCCGCTGGGCCGGCGGGCGATGTGCCAGGCCAGGCTGCGGCGGAAGCGCCTGGTGCCGACACCGCCGTGCGGGTCGGCGGGGATCGCCTCGCCGGGCAGGCTGTGGCTGGCGGCCTCGCGGTTCGCCCAGGCGACGAAGTCCTTGATCCGCCTCCCCACCACGGGCGGCTGCAGGGAGCCGGTGCCGGGGCGGGCGCCGCCCAGGTCGTGGGCGTGGTGGTCGAACAGCAGGTGCCCGTCGGGGACCATGCGCTCCAGGACGCGGACGGCGTTGACGACCGGGGTGATGGCGACCCACGGGACGTCGCGCTCGGCGCCGGCGGAGACGTGGTTGCCGTGCTCGTCGGTGGCGGTCTTGAACTCCAGGCCGCGGATCCGGTGCCGGCCTGTCCGCCCGTCCGGCCCGGGAACCGGGTCGGGGCAGCACCCGGTGCGCAGGCCCAGGATCTCCCCCGGGCGCATGCCCGTCAGGAAGCCGCAGACGATGAACGCGGCTGTTCCCAGGTGCCGCATCAGCGAGGGGGCTTCGTTAAAGTCAAGCGCGGCCCGCCACGGTTTCCCCGCGATGGCGCCTGTCACGGGGACGTCAAGCGGGCACGGCCCGGACAGGTCTGCGTCGGCGGCCGTCAGCCGGTTGGCCTTCGTGAACCAGTCGATCTGTCCGGGTGTCGTCCCGGTGATGCCGGCTATGTACTGATCGGCGAGGGCGGCCCTGCCGTTCCTGCGGGTCGAAGGCAGGGGCGCGCCGCCGTCGATCAGGGGCCGGAGGTATGCCTCCAGCGCGGCGTGCCCCGCTGGCGTGCCGGTGGTGGCGCGGGCAGCCGAGATGAGGCGCTGCCGTTCGGCCCAGGCGGCGAGAATGTCCCCGGACAGGTCCTCGACCATCCGCATCGCCCAGATGAGGAGCGGTCCCATGGTCTGCTCTGCCAGGGGCTCGGTCGTGTTCTCCCCGCGGCCGTGGTCTGCGGCGGGCAGGTAGCCGTCGATGCCCAGTTCCTCCCAGGGCGGTCTCCCGATACCCGCAGGGCTGGCGCTGAGCTCGTCGAACGCCCATAGCCGGCTCAGCGCGGCCAGGGTCTTCATGACATGGCTCCTGCTATGGCCGGCGTCGCGGGCGCGCTGGGCGTAGTCGTGCAGGACGCCGGCGGTGCAGTCCGCGAGGCGGCGGATCCCGCGCTGTTCGAGCCATGCCGCCAGGTGTCTCCACCGTTCGGTCACGGCGTGGGCCTCGGGCGCGCTGAGGCGCCCCCGCATCCTGGAGCTGCGGCTGCGCAGGAACGTGGGCCGGAGCTGGCCGTTGACCAGGTTCCAGGCCGCCAGCCGCATTTCTTCCCGGAAGCAGGAGGGCCATTTCTCCCAGTGGATCTTCGGTCTGCGGGCGCTGGGGTTCTCGGTCAGCGGAGCCAGCGGCCAGACCGGGTCGCGGTAGCGGCCGTTGAGGTGGGCGTGCACCGCGCAGGCCAGGTGCGGCAGCACAACGGGGCTGGCCGGCGTGGGCATCGGCAGGAGGTAGGGGTCGAGGTCCGGTGCGGTGGTCATCTGTCGAGGTCTCCGGTGAGCAGGCGGGTGACGATCTCGCGGTCGTCGCTGGTGACACGGGCCAGGCCCTCGGCCCACGGCCCGCCGCCGACCCGGCCCCTGAGGTCTTCCAGGCGCTCGTGTGCGTCGCGCCAGTCCGCTGCCCAGGCAGCGGGCGTCAGGACGGAGCGCAGGCTGCCCAGCGCCTCGTGCAGATACGCGAGGCGGGGGTGGTGGCCAGGATGGACCCGCGCGTTCGGGCAGGCCAGGCAGGCCAGGAACGAGGCGCCGCAGCCGCCGCCCGGCGACGGCCAGGGGCT
>DAHVAN010000208.1 GCA_027314595.1 Actinomycetota bacterium
GATCGCGGCGGGATCCGCGCCGGCAGTGCCCCCGCCGGCAGTGCCCGCGCCGGCCGGGTCAGCACCCGCCAGCGCGGCCAGCCCGGGCGCCGGATCGCCAGCGGCCGCGAGCCGCAGGTATTCCGCGGCCGGCAGCGGCCCCCAGAACGGCCCGTCAGGCACCGCCACCCTGGCCGCCCTGATCAGGTCCTGCCGCGCCGGGTCAGCCTCACGCCATTCGAAGGGCGCGTCGAACAGCTTGGCGGCGAAGTCCATCACCGCCTGCGGCCGGTCACCCACGGTGGCGCTGGTGGCGATCGCCTGAAGAGACGCCCCCGGCCGTTCGGAATCTGCCTGCCCGAGGGGACGACCTCCCGGGAACCTTCCGGATCCGGGGTCTCCCCCGGCGGGCGGAAAGCCGCGGCCGACGCGCTCGCGCAGGCGGCGGAGCAGCATCCCCACCTCTTCGGCCTTCGCCCCGTCGTAGACATGCGCCTCGTCGAGCACGACGAACCGCCAGTGCCCGCCGTGCTTGCCCTCGAACAGCTCGATGTCCGCCGGGCGCAGCAGCAGGTACTCGAGCATCGCGTAGTTGGTGAGCAGCAGGTGCGGCGGGCTGTCGCGCATCTCCTCGCGGCTGAGCAGCTCGCCTGGCGGCCGGGCCTGTCCCGGATTCAGCTCCTCGAACAGCGACGCGCCCTCGCTCGCCCGTTCCGGAGTGTCTCCCGTGTACCGCCCGAACGTGATGGGAGCGAACCCCGCGAGGACCTGGCGCAGCCTGCGCACCTGGTCGTTGGCGAGCGCGTTCATCGGGTACAGCAGCAGCGCGCGCACGCCGGGCCCGAGGGTGCCGGCGGCGTGCTCGGCGACGAGTTCCGACAGCACGGGGAGCAGGAAGCACTCGGTCTTGCCCGATCCGGTCCCGGTCGCGACCACTAGGTTGCGGCCCGCGGCGGCCTTGCGGATCGCCTGTTCCTGGTGCTGGTACAGCGGGCGGTCCAGCGGCAGGGCCGGCCCGCCGAGCCTGGCGAACGCCGGGTCGAGCACTCCGTCGGCGATCAGCTCGCGCAGGCTAGCCCCGGTCCGGTACGGCGGCGTCGCCTCGAGGATCGGCCCCTTTGTCAGCAGCGGGCTGCACTCGATGGCGTCCCGCAGGGCCGCGGCGAGCGCGGGCTCCCGCACGGGCAGCAGCGACCGCAGGTACCGGCGATAGGTGGCGCCCAGCCGGGCGCTGGTGGCGACCACGTCCACCTTCGGTAGCTTATGAGAATCATCCCGAACGCAGGCGTGGTTCCCGTCAGCCGGTCGCGGTGATCCACGGGTCGGCCGCGCCGTCGGGCGCGGTGATCCGCGCGATCACGGCGGTGCGCCCGCCGATGGTGATCCGCAGGCTGGCGCCGCCGCGGGCCGACACGGTGTCCGCCATCCGGCGCAGCGGGTACCGGCCCAGCCTGGTCGGCTCAAGCACCTGGACCACGTTGCCGTCCTCGCCGACGACCTCGACGGGCGGGTCGCGGTCGATGCCCGGCAGGTCGATGCTGAGCGCGCCGCCGTGCCACAGGTCGGGGGTTGCGAGCATGAGCGGCCCCGCGTGGTGCCACCGCGTGGGCACCCCCTGGCTGCCGGGTTCCGGCTCTATCCTGATCCGGACGTGCGGCGGCGTCACCCGCAGTCGCTGCCGGACCTGCGCGGCGACGCACGTCACCTCGATCGTGACGGCTCCGGCAGGGACCGGCGCCGCCAGCGGCGAGACCGTCATGCCGGACGGCGCGGCGAGCACCGCCTCGGCCGGCTCCAGCCCGCGGTCGGTGGTCAGCCGGGGCGCCGGGAAGTAACTGGCGGCGAGTCCCTCCGCCACGGTCAGGCTGCGGCGCATCCCCGGCCTGGATTCCCCGTCAGCGGCGGTCACGGTGACCGTCAGTTCCCCGAGCACGGGCCGGGTCACCCGGTCCCAGACCCGCTCCGGCCGCCAGCCGTCACCGGCCGCGGTCAGGCTGCTCACGACGGCGCTCGTCCCGGCCCGCCGGACCTCGACGCGCCAGCCGTCAGGCCCGGGAGGCAGCAGCACGGCCGGCGGCGCCGCGAATACCGGCTCGCCAGTTCCCGCCGTCACGCCGGGCACCGGCGGACCGGTGACGAGCCCCGGCCTGGACCGGCCGCGCACCAGGTGGCGACGCGGGGTCTCGTCCTTGCCGGCCCGCCCGGCCAGCTCAAGCCAGGACAGCCCGCGCAGGTCGAGCTGGAGCAGCCGCCAGCCGCGCCAGGTGAGCGGCAGCCTGCTGGTCACCATGACTCTCGGCGGGACATCGGAACGCAGGTCCGCTTGCGCGGGGTGCAGCACCCAGACGGGTTCGGCGGGCAGTTCCGCGCCCGCGGGCTCGCCGTTCACGTCGAAGACCAGCAGCGGGTCGGCGGGGTCGGCGACCTCCTCGGGCAGCGCGGGCCGTTCGGCGAGCAGCACGCCCCGGCCGAACGGATCCAGGCGAGGCGCTCGCGGATGCGCGGCCCCGGCCACGGCCGGCTCCGGACCCGCATCCTGCGGCTGTGCCTGGGCGAGAATCGCGGCCCGTGCCAGGGCGGTGTCGGGCGCGGCAGTATCTGGCGCGGCCGTGCCTGGCGCGGCGGGCGTGCCTGGCGCAGCGGCCGTGTCTGGCGCGGCGGGCGGGGCGATCCCGAGCAGGCCAAGCGCGGCGAGGAACGCCTGGCCCCACTGCTGCGCCGAACGCCGCGTCGCCCGCAGCCCGGCGACCCGGTGCCAGCCGGGCCAGAAGGTCCCGTTGCGGTCGCTGGCGCCCGCGACCCGGGCCAGCGCGACGACCACGCAGGCCGGCCACCTCCGCGCCGTCTGCTCCGGCGACCCGTGCCGCGCCTCGTCGCCCAGCGCCCTGGCCGCGGCTTCCAACAGGCCGGCTTCGACCTCGATGGCCGCGGCCCGCATCCCGGCGCTCAGATCGCGCCGCCAGCCGGGTTCGAGAAGCCCGAGCAGAGCGGTGCTGCCAAGCGGCCCGCTCCCGCGCGGCCCGCTTCCGGGTGCTGCGCTCACCGTCCCCATTATGGCGAGCGGCGCGCCACGGCCGCCGAGCACCGCACCCGCGCCGCGCTGACCCTGGACCGCCGCGCTTTGGCTTTGGTTTTGGCCTTTTTTCAGGGGTGCCGTGCGGGGGCTGGGGTAAGCCAGTCGCGACGGTGCGTGGTGCCTGTGGCGGTGCTCGGGCGGTGGCGGCGTTGCGGTCGGGTAGCGCGCTTCTCGCCCGGGGCCGGCAGGTGCGGTCGGCGGTGCCTTTTCCGTCTTGGCGACGGGTGTCCCGTGGTGCCCGGTGCTGCTGGTGAAGATCCGGGGTTCGTGACTGCCGCTTCTTCTGGAGAACCCCCTAGCCCACCGCAAGGGCTACTAGTAGCTGGCGGGTATGGCTGCTTCCCATCGTCCGCGCTTGAGGGTGATCGTCCCGTCTGGGGTGATGGTGACCCGTGCTCCGTAGGCGGGCAGTGACCCGTCTCGGAGCCAGTCGCGGCGGGTGTCGTCGAGGAGGGTCCACAGGCGGCGGGGTCCGGCCTGGTGGATGACGGGTGCCTGGTCTGCGGTGGCGGTGGCGCGTGCCCATGATCCGTCGGGGTGGATCATCCATGCGGTTCGGGTGCCGTCTTCGTCCTCCTCGTAGTGGTGGTGGATGCCGGGGACGGTGATGCCGAGCATGGAGTAAAGCTCCCATGCTTCGTTGACGTTGGCGACGGGGAACCGCCCGGTGGTGATCTAGTGGCGTGTCGCGGACGTTGCCGGCGATGAGGAACCGGCCGAGCACGCAGGGGGTGAGCTGGCCGTCCATGCCGATCGCGGCGCGGCCTTTCGCGCACCGGCCGCACAGTTCCGAGACGACGGGCTCCGCGCGCCGTTCGCGGCGCGGCCGATGCCTCGGGCGCGGTCGGCGTACATGCTGGTGACGCCGAGCGCGCGGAGTTCGGCCATCGCGGCGTCGATGTCCTGTCCCTCGACGACGCGGTAGCTGTGCGATCGGGCCTGGGCTGCGTGCGGCGTGTGCGGGTGTGGAGGTGGGGTCGTGCCGGGGCCGTATGCGGATGACGGGCGGTGCCGGGATTTCGCCGAGAACGTGGAGAGGCTGCTTGACGGTTTCGGGTGGTCGCGGGCTGACCGAGTCGTTCCCCGAGGCGTTCCAGGACTTCCCGGCATGAGGCGACGGCGCATGACCTGTATATCTACGAGCACTCGGTGTTCCCCGGGCTGGTCCAGACGGAGCGGTACATGCGCGCGGTGTTCGGGACGCTGCCCAACATCACGGCGGAGGAGATAGACCGCCGGGTGGCTGACCGCGCGATGCGCCAGGCGGTGCTCCGGCGTGAGGAGCCTGCGCCGCCGAGGGTGTGGGCGCTGGTGGATGAGGCCGCGCTGCGGCGGCCGGTCGCGGACGCTGCCGTCATGCACGAGCAGTGCATGCACGCCCTTGAGGTGTCGCGGATGCCGACTGTGCAACTGGCGGTGCTCCCGTACTCGGCCGGGGGGCACATCGGCCTGTCAGGGGCTTGCACCATTGTGGAGCGTGACGGGCGGGCGCGTATCGTGAACCTTGATGACCTGGCGGACGGGCGGGTGTCGGAAGAACCGGCAATCGTCAAGCGCGTGGCGCTACGCTTCAGGTTGCTACAGCATGAGGCCCTGCCCAGCACGCTCTCACGGGACATGATCGCGAGAATTGATGAGGAGCTATGGAACGGGACAGCGCCGGCTGGCGCAAGAGCACTTACAGCACTGCCAACGGCGGGCAGTGCGTAGAGGTCGGGACTGCGGCGCCCGGGGTCGCGGTGCGGGACACCACACGACCGCGCGGGCGTGACGCTGGCCTTCCCCGCTGCCGCGTGGCGGGCGCTGCTGGCTGAGGTCCGGGCGTCATAGGTTAGCCGCAGCAGGTGTACCCGCAAGCGCGGTACGCATCGAAGACCAGTCCAAGGACACCTGGCAGAACGTGGAGCTTTCCCTGCCCTACCTGCGCGAAGCGCTCGCCACCGGACTGCCGCTCGTCGCGGTATCCAAGTGGTACCACCTGCGCGCGCTGTACTGTCTGCACACCCAGCTACCCGAAGCCGTGCCGCTGTACGCGATCGGATGGGAACCGGTCTACGCCGGGACTCTGGTCACACGGGCGCCGCCCAAGCCGTCGCGCGTGTCATCCGGCGCGCCGCCGGTCCTTTTCCGCCTGCCGCCGGAACTCCCTGGCCTCGTCGGGTCGGCCGGTCCTGTCACAGATGTCCGCCAGGCCAGTTGCTTATGGCGGCGCGGGCGAAATTCACCCCGTCTTCGTTCGGTGACCCCGCCCCGTAGCGGTGAAGATCGTCCGCGAGACCGCCCAGACGCCGCAACACGTTCCGGGTGTCCCGTGCCGCGCTATCGGCATCCAGTGTGGTCAGCGGCGTTCCGTCGGCCATTGTCCAGCCAATGCCCGCCAGTGTCCGCGCGACGATCTGCGCCGGATCGCCGGGGCGCTGGGCTGCCACCGCGAGCAGCCAGATGAGCCCTGCCTGCGTCTCGCAGCGATCGGCGGACCTGGGCGGCATGCGTTCGGCCAGATGCCACCACAGCGACACCGGATCGGTCCTCAGCCTCCGGCCGATGGCCGTGAGCAGCAGCATCCCGCGGTGCTTGCGCAGCAGGCCCATCGTGGTGGCGGTTTCACGCAAATGCAGCACGGGCAGCGTCTGAATTTCCCGGTTCCCCTTGCCCATCCAGTCTTCCAGCAGGCCCAGCTCCGTCGCGATGGCCTGGACATGGGCTGGAGGGAGGTAGTCGGCCGCGGTCAGCCGGATGCCTTCGTCTCCGACCCGGTTCAGGAGCCAGGCATAGGGACGCACTATCCGGGCGGCCGTCACGGCGCCGATGTCTGGCTTGCCCGCCAGCGCCGCGCCCATCAGCCAGCGCAGTTCCCGGCGCGTGTAGCCGTCGCGCACCGCGCGGAGGAGCTCCTTCAGCGGGCCGGGCAGGTCGCCCGGCGGGTCCGCCCGCCGGGGCCTCGCCCCGGGCGGGAAACGCGTGGCCAGTTCGGCGTTGATGACGTCGATCCGGAATGGGGTCAGGGAGTTGCCTTCTGATCGGAACTCGATCCCGTACATCCGCTCGAACTCGATGACCGCGTCACCGTGGTCTGGATTGAGCGGGTCGAGGGCCGCGCTGATCAGCTCATAGCCGCCCAGGCCGCCGCAGTCCTCGGGAGGGCCGTCGCGCCTGCCGTCCAGGCAGACCGCCGCGGGCGCTGTGTCGTCCCATGGCGCCACGGCCTCGAGCCTGACGACGTGTTCCCAGTCGTCGCCGAAGTCATAGAGGTAGCACAGCGTGTCGCCAGGATCGGCGATCACTTCGTCGAGACGCACCTGCTCCTCGGGCACGCCGGGCTCGTTCTCATCCACCTGATACGGGCACAGGTAGTACTCGGTCCCGGGACCGCGAAACCGCGGACCGGAGCCGAACTCGTGCAGGTGACTGTCGGTCCAGCCGAACGCGACCTGGAAGATCTCGTGGACCTCGTCGAGAAACAAGCCGGATGCCAGCTCAAGCCGCCGCCACAATGGCGGCTTGGCTCCGTAGAGATCGACCCTGACCCGGTACCTGACCAGATCGGGCCGTCGCGGGCGCCGCCGGGACTCAGACGCGGCCAGGTCAGCCGGGTCGGCCGCGTACGGCGGGTCACCGGAGATCTCGGCGGTGAGCCGCCGGATCAGGTCCGCCGGAGAGTCAGGGACATCGCTGGGATGGTGGCCGCGCGGCATGCCGCCAGGCTACCGGTCCCCGCTCCGTTGCCGCAGCGCCAGCAGGCGGCCCGGCGCCTGGCGAGCAAGCACGTCATCGTCAGCCGCTTATTTTCACGCGTGCGCGGCGCCGTTACACCTGCACCAGAATCAACTGAGAATCCCAGACCCCAGCGTGCGCAAATCCGCAGCACAGCGCGCGATTTCCGCTCTCGCGGCCATTCGCGGATACTCGAAATCGTTATACCCGAACTGATATTCCGGCCGCGCCGCAGAGGACTAAGGTCCCTGGCTGAGTAGACCAAAGCGAGTACCCCAAGGGGGTATGCCACCGTGCAGGCTTGTATCCGGCGCCTAAGTCAAGGACGAGTTGAGCGGCAAATCCCGCTTCGCGGGATGGAAGCACCAGCATCCCGAAAACCGCACCCGAAACAAGATAGCCATTATTCACGGGAGTCATCTGATGACCGTTGAGCACGGAAACTTCCCTGGAAAATGCCCGACCCTTTTCCATGTCCTGCGCTGGCGCGCCGCCTGTCAGCCCGGCCAGCACGCCTTCACCTATCTGCGTGACGGCGAAGAAGACGCTACCGGGATCTCTTACGGAGAACTGGACCGCCAGGCCCGGTCCGTCGCCACGCTGCTGCAGCAGCGGACTCGCCCGGGAGACCGGGCACTGCTGCTGTATCCGCCCGGCCTGGAATTCATCGCATCATTCCTGGGCTGCCTGTACGCGGGCATCACCGCGGTCCCGGCCTACCCGCCGAGCTCCCGGATAGAACGCACCCTGAAGCGGCTGCGCTCCATCACGGCAGACGCAATGCCGGGCGTCGTCCTCGCCACCGAGCACGTCGTGGCTAACGCATCCGGCCTCGCGGCCAGCGACCCGCTCTTCTCCGGTACGCCGTGGCTGGCGACCGACGAGCTCCCGGCGGGCGCCGAGGGCGACTGGCGCGAGCCCGCACCCGACGGTGACACGCTGGCCTTCCTGCAATACACCTCCGGATCGACGACCACGCCGAAAGGAGTGATGGTCAGCCACGGCAACCTGATGCACAACGAGGCGCTGATCCGGCGAGCCATGTCGCTGACCGCTGATTCTGTCGGCGTGAGCTGGCTGCCCATGTTCCACGACATGGGCCTCATCGGCGCTGTCCTGCAGCCCCTGTACACCGGCTTCCCGTGCGTCCTGATGTCCCCCGCCGCGTTCCTGCAGCAGCCCGCGCGCTGGCTGCGGGCGATTACCCGCTACCGCGCCGCGGTCAGCGCAGCCCCCGATTTCGCCTACGACCTGTGCGTCCGGCAGACCAGCCCCGAGGAGCGGGCGGCGCTCGACCTCAGCAGCTGGCAGACGGCGCTCAACGGCGCCGAGCCAGTGCGGCCGGAGACGATCGAGAGGTTCGCGGCCGCCTTCGGTCCGCACGGCTTCCGCCGCGCGGCCTTCGTTCCGTGTTACGGGCTCGCTGAGGCAACCCTGCTGGTGAGCGGCGGCCCCGCGCTGACCGGCCCGGTGATCCTGCACGCCGGCAAGCAGGCCCTGGCTCACGGCGAGGTGACGATAACCACCGGCGGCGGGCCTGCGGACAAGCCCGAACCGGGAACCGACGGGCAGACGGCGGGCCGGGCGCTGGCGGCCAGCGGTCAGATCCTGCCCGGGCAGCAGGTCGTGATCGCGGACCCGCGGACCCGCCGCCGCAGCAGGGCCGGCAAGGTAGGGGAGGTCTGGGTCGCCGGCCCGGGCGTCGCCAGGGGCTACTGGAATGCCCCGGCACCAACCAGCGCCGCTTTCGGGGCGCGGCTGGCAGACACGGGCGAGGGCCCGTTCCTGCGGACCGGAGACCTGGGGTTCATCCACGAAGGGCAGCTGTATATCACCAGCCGGCTCACGGACCTGATCATCATCCGCGGGCGCAACCACGCGCCGCAGGACATCGAGCGCACCGCCGAGGCCAGTCACCCGTCGCTGCGCCCCGGATGCGGCATCGCCTTCGCGGTCGACGGCGGCGGCGACGCCCGGCTGGTGATCGTACACGAGGTGAAGCTGCGGCACCTGTCGGCGGACTGCGAAGCGGTGGCTTCGGCGGTCAGGCAAGCGGTCGCCGAAGAGCACGGGCTGCACGTCCACACCGTGGCCCTGCTGCGGACGGGAACTCTGCCCAAAACATCCAGCGGGAAACCGCAGCGGCGGTTGTGCCGGGACCAGTTCCTGCACGGCAGCCTCGGCCAGATCGGCCAGAGCACCCGTGAGCGGCCGGATGACACCTGGCCGGAAGCCGGACGGCCGGCCGCAGGCGACCGCGGAACTGCCGGCCGCGAAGAGGACGGCGGCATCCTGGCCGCCCTCCTCGGCGCCGGGTCCGAGGACCGCTTGCCCATGCTGGTGACCTACCTCCGGCAGCAGGCCGCCGCAGCGGCGGGCACCGCCGCCGAGCAGGCGGCCGCCGACCAGCCGTTCACCGCGCTGGGCCTGGACTCGCTGCGCGTGCTCCAGCTCAAGCAGCACGTTGAGACCGAGCTGGCCGTCACGATCCCGCTGGCGGACTTTCTGGACTACCCCACGCCCGCCGGCCTCGCTGTGCCGCTGCTCGGCGAGCTGGAGCGCGGCATCAGTGCCGCCTGGCAGCAAGTCGCCGGGCTGAGTGACGACCAAGCCGGCGCGCGGCTAGCGCAGCTGGGCGCGGAAGGGAAATGACATGACCGCAACTACGGGGCAGCCCGATCCCGCCGCGCTGACCGGAACCCAGCGCGACCTGCTGCTGCGGCTACTGCGGGAACGCGGCACCCCCCCGCAGAACCAGTGCAGCGGGGCACCCGCGGCGGTCACGCCCGACCCGGCGCGGCGCGGCGAGCCGTTCCCGCTGACCGAGATCCAGCAGGCTTACTGGATCGGCCGCAGCGCCGCCTACGACTTCGGTGACGTCTCCATCCACGCGTACGTGGAAGTGGACGGCGCGGGCATCGACCTGGCGCTGCTTGAGCGCAGCTGGCAGCAGCTGGTCGTCCGGCACGACATGCTGCGCGCCGTCGTGCTGCCCGACGGGACGCAGCGCGTCCTGCCTGACGTTCCCGGCTACCAGATCCGGGTCACCGACATGAGCGGCCAGGACCCTGATTTCCTCGACCGTGCGCTGGCGGCGACCCGGGAGGAGATGTCGCACCAGGTCCTGCCGGCCGGGGACTGGCCCGGCTTCGACATCCGGGCCACCGTCGCCGGCGGCGGCAACAGCCGGGTCCACATCAGCATCGACCTGCTGCACGTCGACGGCGGCAGCCTGATGATCCTGCTCGATGAGTGGATGCGGCTCTACCGCGACAGCGGTGGCGTGCAACTGCCGCCGCTTGAGCTGTCCTACCGGGACTATGTCCTCGGCGAGATCGCCCAGCGCGGCAGCACCGCCTACCGGCAGTCGGCGGCCTACTGGCAGCGCCAGGTCCAGACGCTCCCGCCGCCGCCCGCCCTCCCCGTGGCGGCCAACCGGGACTCCCCGGCGGGCACCCGCTTCCAGCGCCGCACCGCCACCCTGCCGGCCGGCACCTGGCAGCAGCTGAAGGAGCATGCGGCCCGGTCGGGGCTGACCCCGTCCGCCGCGCTGCTCAGCGCCTACGCAGACGTGCTGGGCTGCTGGAGCAGGGACGAGGCATTCACGCTGAATGTCACCCTGTTCAACCGGCTGCCGCTGCACCCGCAGGTCAACCAGATCCTCGGCGACTTCACCTCGATGATCCTGCTGGGCATCCCGCCGGCGGGTAAGCCCTTCGCGGAGCGCGCGGCGACGGCACAGCGGGAGCTGTGGGCCGGCCTGGAGCACCGGCACATCAGCGGCATCCAGGTACTCCGCGACCTGGCGAAGACCAGGACGCACACCGGCGCGGCGCTGATGCCCGTGGTCTTCACCAGCATGCTCGACCTGTCCGCGCAGGGCTTCCGGCCGCCGTTCGCCTCGCTGCGCACGCTCGGCGAGGTGGTCTACAGCGTCACCCAGACGCCTCAGGTGTGGCTGGACCACCAGGTATGGGAGGAAGCCGGGGAGCTGGTGCTGACCTGGGACTCGGTGGAGGACCTGTTCCCGCCCGGCCTGCTTGACGACATGTTCGGCGCCTACAGGCGGTTCCTCGGCGAGCTGGCGGAGGACCCGGACGCCTGGCAGCGCCGCGGCCGGGACCACGTGCCGGCCCGGCAGCTGGAGCAGCGCGCGAGCGTGAACGACACCGCTGCCCCGGTTCCGGAGGAGACGCTGCTTTCGCTGTTCCTGCGGCAGGCCGCGCAGCGGCCGGACGAGCCCGCGGTCATTACCTCCGGCCGGACGCTCACCTACGGGCAGGTGCTCCAGCAGGCCAGACGGCTCGCCCGGACCCTGGAGCCCTATGTCGCGGGACCTGATGGCGGGCGCGACACGCTGGTGGCAGTGGTGACAGACAAGGGCTGGGAGCAGGCGGTCGCGGCCCTCGGCATTCACCTGGCGGGGGCAGCCTACCTGCCCGCGGACCCGCACCAGCCGGCCGAGCGCCTGGCGTACCTGCTCAGCCACGGGCAGGTGCGCGCCGCGGTCACCCAGCCCTGGCTGGACCAGGCCCTGGAGTGGCCGGCCGGGATCGCCCGGGTGTGCGTGGAAGACGACAGCCCGGACGACGAGCGGGACGCCCCGGGAGATGCCGGCCGCCGGGCGGCCTATCCGCGGCCCGGCGACCTGTCGCACGTGATCTATACCTCGGGCTCGACCGGGCGGCCCAAGGGCGTCATGATTGAGCACCGCAACGTGGTGAACCGGATCACCGATGTCAACCGGCGGCTCGGGGTCGGCCCGCACGACCGGGTCTTCGCGCTGAGCGCGCTGCACCACGACCTGTCGGTCTACGACATCTTCGGCACCATGGCGGCCGGCGCCGCCATGGTGATACCGGACGCCGACCGCATCCGCGACCCCGGGCACTGGGCCGAGCTCATGGCCGCCGAGGGCGTGACGATCTGGAATTCGGTCCCCGCGTTCCTGCAGATGCTCGTGGAATACCTCGAGGAACGGGGCGACCGCCCGGACCTGGTCCCGCGCTCGCTGCGGACCGCCGTGCTGGCCGGGGACTGGATCCCGGTCGCCCTACCCGGCCGGCTAAAGCGGCTGGCCGGCGGGGCGAAGTTCATCGCCTCGGGCGGGCCGACGGAAACCACCATCTGGGACATATGGAACCACGTCCTTGACGCCGATCCGTCGTGGCCGAGCATCCCGTACGGGAAGCCGATGGACAACACCCGCTACCACGTACTGAACGGGGCGCTTGAACCGTGCCCGGTGTGGGTCCCCGGCCAGCTGTGCATCGCGGGAGCAGGGCTCGCCCGCGGGTACTGGCGCGACGAGTCCAGGACCGGCGAGCGGTTCGTCACCCATCCGCGGACGGGTGAGCGGCTCTACCTCAGCGGGGACATGGGCCGCTACCTGCCCGACGGCAGCATCGAGTTCCTCGGCCGGGAAGACTTCCAGGTCAAGATCGGCGGCCACCGCATCGAGCTCGGCGAGGTGGAGGCGGCACTGCAGCAGCACCCGGACGTGGGCACCGCGATCGTGACCGCGGCCGGCGAGCCGCGGCAGCTCACCCACCTGGTCGCGTACGTCGTGCCGTCCGGCAGCGCGCCCGGCGCTGCCGGCGGCACGCCGGCGGGCGCGAGCGGCGGCGCCAGCGGCAAGGACCCGTCCGCGTTCAAGGCGGAAGACCTGGCGGGAGTATCGATCCTCGACCCAGTGGAGCGCATCGACTTCAAGCTGAACCAGTGGGGCATCCGCCGCGACACTGACCGCGAGGCGGTCCCCTTCGGCCGCACGCAGCCGGAGGCGGCACTCCGGCAGGTCTACGCGAGCCGGGCCAGCGTCCGGGAGTTCGCCGCGGACCCGCTGCCGCTGGCGGCGCTCGGCGAACTGCTCGGCAGCCTCGCCCAGCTTGAGACCGACGGGCTGCCGAAGTACCGCTACCCGTCCGGCGGCGGCCTGTACCCGGTCCAGGCCTACGTCTACGTCAAGCCGGGACGGGTGGCGGACCTGCCCTCCGGGGTGTACTACCACGACCCGCGCGAGCACCGGCTGCTGCTGATATCACCGGGCGCGGTGCTGGACGCTGCCAGTCAGCTGCCGCATAACCGGGACCTATTCGACGGCGCCGCGTTCGCGATCTTCCTCATCGGCAAGCTGGCCGCGGTGGAGCCGCTGTACGGGCCGCTCGCCCGCGACTTCTGCCTGCTGGAAGCCGGGTATATGGGACAGCTGCTGATGACCGTCGCACCGGAGCAGCACATCGGGCTGTGCCCCGTCGGCGGCATGGACTTCGGCGCGGTGCGCGGCTGCTTCGACCTCGACGACGGCCATGTCCTAGCCCACTTCCTCATCGGCGGACCGGCTGGCGATCCGGCCGGGCAGCAGCCCCCGGGCGGCCGGGAGGCCGGTCGCGGGCAGGCGGGCGGGGCGGAAGGACTGGCCGGCGCGCTGCGGGACTTCCTGGCCGGGAAGCTGCCCGCCCATATGCGGCCGGCCCAATATGTCGTGCTCAACCGGCTGCCGCTCACGCCCAACGGCAAGGTCGACCGGCAGCGGCTGCCCGACCCCGGTGCCGCGGGCCGGCGAGCGCAGCCGGTCCCGGACACGCCGCCGCGCAACGACACAGAACGGAGCCTGGCGGAGATCGCCGGGCGCATCCTCCAGGCTGACGGTATCGGAGTCCACCAGAACTTCTTCGACGCCGGCGGCACCTCGCTGCAGATGGTCCAGATCCTGAACGAGATCCGCAAGACCTTCGGCCGCGAGGTGCCCGTCACCCAGATATTCCGCCACCCCACCATCAGCTCGCTGGCCGGCTGCCTGGCCGGCGAAGAAGACGGCGCTGGGCAGGCGCTGGACGGGGCCGCTGAGAGGGCCGCGCAGCGCCGGTCCGCCCGCGGCCCGCGGCAACCGCCGCGCGGCCAGCAGGGATCACAAGAGGGGATATCCCAGCGATGAGCACCGCGACCCTGGCATCCGAGCTGCCGGACGACGCCGGCCAGGACATCGCCGTTATCGGAATGGCCTGCCGTTTCCCCGGCGCGGCCAGCCCGGCGCAGTTCTGGGAGAACCTGCGCGACGGCGTGGAGTCCATCACCCCGCTGTCGGTGGGCGACATGCTGGCGGCCGGGGTGGACCCGGCCGCGGCCCGCGACCCGGGCCGGGTAGCCGTCAGGTCGGCGCCTGACGCAGTGGCAGACTTCGACGCCGCGTTCTTCGGCTTCAGCCCCCGCCAGGCAGAGCTGACCGACCCGCAGCACCGGCTGTTCCTCGAATGCGCCTGGGAGGCCCTGGAGGACGCCGGCTACGACCCCGCCGCGCTGCGGTCGGCCGGGGTCTTCGCCGGGTCGAGCATGAGCACGTACCTGCTGTTCAACCTCCGCCCAGCCAGCCCGTCCGCCGACCCGAGCACCGACCTGCAGCTCCTCATCGGCAACGACAAGGACTACCTGGCGACCCAGGCTGCCTACCGGCTGGGCGTCACCGGACCCGCCCTCAACGTCCAGACGGCCTGCTCGACGTCGCTGGTCGCGGTCCACCTCGCCTGCCAGAGCCTGCTCGACCACGAGTGCGACCTGGCGCTGGCCGGAGGAGTGACCGTCCGGGTGCCCACGGACGCCGGCTACCAGTACGAGCCAGGCGGCATCCAGTCGCCCGACGGTCGCTGCCGCCCGTTCGACGCCGCCGCCCAGGGCACCGTCTTCGGCAGCGGAGCGGGGGTGGTGGTGCTCAAGCGGCTGGCCGACGCCCTGGCCGGCGGCGACGTCATCGACGCCGTGATCAAGGGATCGGCGGTCAACAACGACGGGGCGCTGAAGGCCGGCTTCACCGCGCCCAGCGAGGACGGCCAGGCCCAGGTGATCGCCGAGGCCCTCGCAGTGGCCGGCGTGGACCCCGCCACCGTCGGCTTCGTCGAGGCCCACGGCACCGCCACCCCGATCGGCGACCCGATCGAGGTCGCGGCGCTGACACGAGCGTTCACGTCGCAGGCGGGCCGTTCCGGCCTGGCCCCGCACAGCTGTGCGCTGGGCTCGGTCAAGTCGAACCTCGGGCACCTGGAGTCGGCGGCCGGCATCGCCGGGCTGATCAAGACGGTGCTGGCAGTCAAGCACGGGCAGATCCCCGCGACCTTGCACTTCACCGGGCTGAACCCCGCGATCGACTTCGCCGGCACCCCGTTCTACGTCAGCACCGGGCTTTCGCCATGGCCGGCCGGCCAGGGTCCCCGCCGCGCGGGCGTCAGCGCGTTCGGCATCGGGGGCACCAACGCGCACGTGGTGGTGGAGGAAGCGCCGACGCGGTCGGCTCCCGCCCGCCCGCCGGGCGAGCCGGCCGCCCGCGACACGGCCCGGCCGCACCTGCTCGCCCTGTCCGCCCGCAGCCCGGCGGCGGTCGCGGCGCTGGCCGGGCGGTACCGGGACTTCCTCGGCGAGAGCGGCCAGGGCGCGGGCCTGGACCTGGCGGACGTCTGCTGGAGCGCCGGCGTGCGGCGGCCGGACCATGCCTGCCGCATCGCTGTAACGGGCCACGACCGCGGCGAGCTGACAGCGGCGCTGGATGCCGCGGCCCGCGGCGACGAGGCCGACCCGGCCGCTTGCCCGCTCGCCGGGGCTAAGCCGGGTGCGGGCGGCCGGGTCGTGTTCGTGTTTCCCGGGCAGGGGTCGCAATGGGCCGGGATGGGCCGGCAGCTGCTAGCGCGCGAACCGGTCTTCCGCGCGGTGGCGGAACGGTGCGACGAGGCGATACGCCGCCAGACGGGCTGGTCGCCGCTGGCCGCCCTGACCGGGGACGACGGCGGGAAGCCGCTCGGCGGCACGGGCCCTGTCCAGTTCGTGCTCTTCACTGTCCAGGCTGGGCTCGCCGCCTGGTGGCGGTCCATGGGCGTGGAGCCCGCCGCCGTGCTCGGGCACAGCATGGGCGAAGCCGCCGCGGCGTATGCGGCCGGCGCGCTCAGCCTCGACGACGCCGTCCGCGTCCTGCACCAGCGCAACCTGCTCATCCAGGAAGTGGCCGGCCAGGGGAAGATGCTGGCCACCGGGCTGACGCCGGACCAGGCCAGGGACATGATCGCCGGGCAGGAAGACCGAGCCTGCATGGCCATCGTCAACAGCCCCCGGTCCACGGTGCTGTCGGGCGACCCGGCCGCACTGGAAGCGATCGCGGCACGGCTGGCGGCCCAGGGCACCTTCCACCGCTGGGTCAGCGTTGACTTCGCCTCGCACAGCCCCCAGATGGACGGCCTGACCGAGCGGCTCGCCCGGTCCCTGGCGCCGATCCGGCCGACGGCGGCGGCGGTCCCGGTCGTTTCCACGGTGACCGGGGCGCCGATCGACGGCGGCCAGCTAGACGGCGGCTACTGGGCGGACAACCTGCGCCGCCCGGTGCTCTTCGCGGACGCGACCAGCTGGCTTGCCGAGCACGGTCACGACGTGTTCGTGGAGATCAGCCCGCACCCGATCCTGCTGCCCGCCATCGAGGACAGCCTGTTCCGCCTCGGCCGCCCCGGCACGGTGGCCGGGTCGCTGCGCCGCGACGGCGATGAGCAGCAGGCGCTGACGGACGGCCTGGCGGCACTGTACCGGGCCGGCCACGGCATCGCCTGGGACCGGCTCTACCCCGCGGGGCGCTTCGTGCGGCTGCCGTCCTACCCCTGGCAGCGCGACCGCCACTGGGTCGATCCCCCGCAGAATCCCCGCCTCCGCCCGGCGGCCGCTGACGCCGCGGCCCCGGCTCATCCGCTGCTCGGCCGGCGGCTGAGCTCACCCCTGCGCCAGGTGCAGTTCGATGCCCGCCTGAACACGGCGGAGCTGCCCTGGCTGAACGATCACCAGGTCCGCGGGCGGAGGGTGTTCCCGGGTGCCGGGTCCCTGGAGATGCTCGCCCGAGCGGCGGCCTGGGACGGGACGCCGCGCGTGGTGACCGACGTGGCGCTGGCCGACGCCCTCGACCTCAGCGACGGCCGCGAGCACCGGGTGCAGACCGTCGTGACGCCGGGCGACGGGGGGCAGGCGCGGCTGGAACTGTTCGGCTGGGATGACGACACCGGGGCATGGCGAGTCCGCGTCACGGCGGCCGCCCGGCCGCCGCGCCCGGACAGCCCGCCGGAGACGGCACGCCTTGACGAACTGCGGGCCCGCTGCCCCAGGGAGATCACCGCGGCGGAGTTCTACCGGCGGCTGCGCCACGAGGGGCTGGAGTACGGGCCCGCGTTCCGCGGCGCCGGGCCGCTACGGGCGGGCGACCGTGAGGCGGTGGGCCAGGCCGCGCTGCCGGACACGCTGGCCGCAGAGGCCGGCCGGTACGGTATCCACCCGGCCCTGCTGGACGCGAGCCTGCAGCTCATCGGGGCGCTGTTCGCCGACGGCGGCCAGGCCGGCGCCGATCCGGCTGGCGGGGCGGCCGCGGACGGCGTGTGGCTGCCCGTCGCCGCCGAGTCCTTCCGGGTCACCGCACCCGGGCATGCACGGGTCACCGTTCATGTGACCGCCCGCGACGAGGCGGACCCCGGCTCCAGGATCGCGGACGTCCGGCTTTACGACGACAGGGGAGAACCGGCCGCCGAAGTGCTCGGCCTGCGGATCAGGAAAGCCAGCTTCGCCGCGCCGCGACCTGTGCCGCGCGACGGCACGGACGACTGGGTCTACGAGCTGCGCTGGCAGCCGCTCCCGGTCACGGCGGCCGGCGGCCGCACAGCACCCGCGCCCGCCGAGCAGGACCGCTGGCTTATCCTGGCCGACTCCGGCGGGACGGGGCAGGCCCTGGCCCGGGAACTGCGGCAGCGCGGACACGCGGTCAGCGTCGCCGTCCCCGCCGCCGGCTACCGCCACGACGGCGAGCGGGCGGAATTCGGCCTCGATCCCCGCCGCCCGCAGGATTTCGCCCGTCTGCTCGCGGACAGCCCGGGCGGCTACGGCGAGATCGTCTACCTGTGGGCGCTGGACGCGGCGGACCCGGGCACGCCATCCGCCGCCACTCCCCTGGCCTGCGGCGGCGCACTGCATCTGGCGCAGGCACTGCTCGCCCGGCCCGGGCCGGCTTCGGCCCGGCTGTGGCTGGTCACCCGCGGGGCCCAGGCACTGCCGATGGCGGGCCCGCCGCCCGCTCCGGCTCAGGCGCCGCTGTGGGGCCTCGGCCGCACCCTGCGCACCGAGCATCCCGACCTGCTCTGCATGCTCATCGACCTGGACTCCGGAGCACCGGGACAGGACGCGGAAACCCTGCTCGCCGAGGCGGTCGCCGCTGACCTGGGCAGCGACCAGATCGGGTTCCGCGGCGGGGAGCGGTTCGCCGCCCGCCTCGCCCGCCCGGCCGTGAGCAGGCCCCGCCTCCCCGCGGCCGCCGGAACGCACACGGCGCGGCTTGTCATCCCGGCGCGCGGCACCCTGGACTCGCTGACATTCGAGGACGTGCCGCGCACGCCCCCGGCGGCCGGCCAGGTGGAGATACGCGTCCGCGCCAGCGGGCTGAACTTCCGCGACGTGCTGAACGCCCTGGGCGCCTATCCGGGGCCCCCCGGTCCGCTCGGGCTTGAGTGCGCGGGCGAGGTCTGTGCCGTCGGGGAGGGCGTGCGGGAGTTCAAACCAGGCGATGACGTGGTGGCGCTGGCCCCCGGTTCCTTCTCCGGCTTCGTCACCGTCCCGGCCGCGCTGGCGGCCAGGAAGCCGGCCGCGCTCACCTACGCCGAGGCCGCGACGATCCCGGTCTCGTTCCTGACCGCCTACTACGGCCTGTGCGAGCTGGCCCACGTGACCGCCGGAGACACCGTGCTGATCCACGCCGCCGCGGGCGGCCTCGGCCTCGCCGCGGTGCAGCTCGCGTTGCTGGCCGGCGCGGAGGTGATAGGGACGGCGGGCAGCGAGGCTAAGCGCGGCTACCTGCGCGCCCAGGGAGCGCGGCACGTCATGCGCTCAAGGACCCTGGACTTCGCCGCCGAGGTGATGGACGTGACCGGCGGCCGGGGAGCCGACATCGTGCTCAACTCGCTGGCCGGGGACTACATCCCGCGCAGCCTGTCGTGCCTGGCGCCGAACGGCAGGTTCGTCGAGGCCGGCAAGACCGGCATCTGGGACACCGGCCAGGTCACCCAGGCCAGGCCCGACGTGTCCTACGCCGTACTCGACCTCGGCCTGGAAGCAGAACGCGACCCGGCGCATGTCGGGGCGATGCTCCGGCGGCTGCTGCCCGAGTTCGAACGGGGCTCGCTGCGCCCGCTGCCACGGCATGTCTTCGGGCTCGGCGAGGCCACGGACTCGTTCCGCTTCATGGCCCAGTCCCGGCACATCGGGAAGATCGTTCTCACGCAGAGCGCGGGACTGTCGGCCCCGGCACCGGACAGGTTCCGGGCGGACGCCGCCTACCTGATCACCGGCGGACTGGGCGCCCTCGGCCTGCGGGTGGCCCGCTGGATGGCCGGCCGCGGGGCGCGGCACCTGGCCCTGCTCGGCCGCCGTCAGCCGACCGGGGCCGACCTAGCGGCCGTCGCCGAACTGGCCGAGGCCGGCGCCGACATCCGCGTCCTCAGCGCCGATGTCGCCGATCCGGCCCAGCTGGCGGCCGCGCTGAAGGAGATCGGCGCCTCGATGCCGCCCCTGCGCGGCATCGTGCACGCCGCCGGGGTGCTCGACGACGGCATCCTGCTGCGTCAGGACCTGGCTCGGTTCGACCGCGTGCTGGCGCCGAAAGCCGCGGGCGCGTGGAACCTGCACGAGCAGACCCGCGGCCTGCCGCTGGACTTCTTCGTGCTCTTCTCGTCCGTCGCCGCCCTGTGGGGAACCGCCGGACAGGGCAATTACGCCGCCGCAAGCGCGTTCCTTGACGCACTGGCCCACGCCCGCCGGGCCGAGGGGCTGCCCGCCCTGAGCATCAACTGGGGCGGATGGTCACAGGCCGGCCTGGCGGCCACCGACCAGGCGGCCAGCCAGATGAGCGCGCTGGGCATGCGCCCCATTCCGCCGGAAGCGGGGGTGCTGGCGCTCGGCGCGGCCATGAGCCGGCAGGAGACGCAGCTTGTCATCGCGCCCGTCGACTGGGCCGCGCTGCGGGAGCAGGCCGCCGACGGGCAGATCCCGCCGCTGCTGGCCGACCTGTGCGGGCAGGCCGGGCGTGACTCCGACGGTGACTTCGGAGGCGGGCGGGCCGGGGCGGCCGGGCTTCTCCGGCGGCTGGACGCGGCCGCCCCCGCGACCCGGCGCCGGGTGCTGCGCGGCTACCTGGAGGAGCAGATCCGGCGCACGCTGGGGCTTGCGGCGCAGGAGACGCTGGACGCCCGGCGCCCGCTGAATGACTACGGGCTCGACTCGCTGCAGGCCATCGAACTGCGCAACACGGTGGGCCGGGCGGTCGGGCAGACGCTGCCCGCTACGGTGCTGTTCGACTACCCGGCCATCGCGGATCTCGCGAGCTACCTGTCCGACCAGGTGCTCGGCCTGCCGCCCGGCCCGGCCACGGACGGGGCGTCAGCGGCCGGGCCGTCATCCGGGGCGGCCGCGGCCGCGGCTTCAGGAGACACGCTCGGCGCGGGCATCGCGGAGATGTCCGACGACGAGGCCGAAGCCGCCCTGGCCGGCGAGATCGCCGCGGTCCAGGCCCTGCTGGACGGAGAACAGCGATGACCGGAACCGCGCCGGGCCAGGCCGAGCTCGCCAAGAGCGCCGTCCTCGCCCTGAAGCACGCCAGATCCAGGATCGAGGCCCTGGAAGGCGCCGCCAGCGAACCGCTGGCCATCACCGGGGTCTCGTGCCGCTTCCCCGGCGGGAGCAACAGTCCGGAAGAGTACTGGGAACTGCTGCGCTCCGGCACCGACGCCATCACCGAGGTCCCGCCGGACCGGTGGGACATCGACCGCGCCTACGACGCCGACCCGGCGGCACCGGGCAAGATGATCACCCGCTGGGGCGGATTCCTTGACCAGGTCGACCAGTTCGACCCGCAGTTCTTCGGCATCTCCCCGCGGGAGGCGGCCAGCATGGACCCGCAGCAGCGCCTGGTGCTTGAAACCGGCTGGGAAGCGCTCGAACGGGCCGGGATCGCCGCCGACAAGCTCGCCGGAACAGCAACCGGGATCTTCCTCGGCGCCAGCACCTACGACTACTCCCTGCTGGCGCTCAAGTCCCCGACGGCACTCGCCCAGGCGGACCTGTACCGGGTCACCGGCTCGGCCCTCAACATCATCGCCGGCCGCCTCGCCTACACCCTCGGCCTGCGCGGGCCGTGCCTCGTGACCGACACCGCCTGCTCATCGGCGCTGACCGCGGTGCACCTGGCGGCACAGAGCCTGCGGCGGCGCGAGTGCGACCTGGCGCTGGCCGGAGGGGTGAACCTGATCCTGGCCCCGGAGCTTTCCGTCATGTTCTCCAAGGCGCACATGCTGGCACCCGACGGCCGGTGCAAGACCTTCGACGCCGCCGCCGACGGCTTCGCCCGCGGCGAGGGATGCGGCATCATCGTGCTGCGGCGCCTCAGCGACGCCCTCGCGGACGGCGACCCGATCCTGGCGCTCGCGCGGGGGACCGCCATCAACTGCGACGGCCGCAGCAGCGGCCTGACCGCGCCTAACGGCCAGGCGCAGCAGGCGGTCATCCGCGCGGCGCTGGCGAACGCGCACGCCGCGCCGCACGAGATCGGGTTCGTCGAAACACACGGCACGGGCACCGCGCTCGGCGACCCGATCGAAGTGCGGGCGCTGGCCGCGGTGCTGGGGGAAGGCCGCGACAACGGCGACCCGGTGCGGCTGGGAGCGGTCAAGACCAACATCGGGCACCTGGAAGCGGCGGCCGGGATCGCCGGGGTCATCAAGGCCGCCCTCGCACTGCACCACCAGCAGATCCCGCCCAGCCTTCACCTCCACCAGCCGAACCCGCATATCCCCTGGCAGGAACTCCCCGTCACCGTCCCCACCGCCCTGGAGCCGTGGGCTGGCGCTCCCGGGTCGCGGCTGGCGGGGGTGAGTTCCTTCGGGTTCAGCGGCACCAACGCGCACGTGATCCTCGCGGAGGCGCCAGCTCTTGCCGCTCCCGCCGCTCCCGCCGGAGGCGGCCGGCCCGTCCACCTGCTGTGCCTGTCCGCCAGGAGCACCGCGGCGCTGAGCGACCTGGCCCGCCGCTACCAGCACCGCATCGAGCAGGACCCGTCCGTCGTGCTGGCCGACCTCGCGCACACCGCCAACACCGGGCGGGCGCATTTCCCGCACCGCGCCGCGCTGACCGCCGCATCGGCGGAAGAGATGCGCGGCATGCTGGCCTCGCTCGCCGGCTCGCCCGGCGGGGCGGACAGCGTGGCGGGAGCGCGCACCGGCCGGGCCGACCCGGCCGGCGGCCCGCCGGTCGCGTTCCTGTTCACCGGCCAGGGGTCGCAGTACCCGGGGATGGCCCGGGAGCTTTACGAGTCGCTGCCGGTGTTCCGCGGTGAACTGCGGCGGTGCGACGAACTGCTGCGCGGCCTCCTGGACCGGCCGCTGCTGTCCGTGCTGTACCCCGAGGACGGGGACCGCCGCCCGCTGGACAACACCATCTACACCCAGCCGGCGCTGTTCGCGATCGAATACGCGCTCGCCCAGACCTGGCGCTCGTGGGGGATCGAGCCGTCCGCCGTGCTGGGCCACAGCGTCGGCGAATACGCCGCCGCGTGCGTCGCGGGGGTGCTGAGCCTGGAAGACGCGCTCACGCTCATCGCCCGGCGCGCCCGGCTCATGGGGGAACTGCCCGCCGGCGGCGCGATGGCCGCGGTATTCACTGCGGAGCCAGACGTGTCGGCCGCGATCGCCGGCTATCCCTCGCTCGCGGTGGCGGCGGTGAACGGACCGGCGAACACGGTCATCTCCGGGTTCGCCGCCGAAGTGGACCAGGTCACCGCGGCACTCGGCGCCCGCGGGACGCGGACCGAGCGGCTGACGGTCTCGCATGCGTTCCATTCCCCGCTGATGGAGCCCGTCCTTGGCCCGCTGGAGGAACTGGCGGGCGCCGTGACCTTCGCCGCGCCGCGGATCGACCTGATATCGAACCTCACCGGAAAACGGCTGCCATCCGGCAGCACCCTGGACGCACGCTATGTGCGCCGTCACGCCCGGGAGACGGTGCGTTTCAGCGACGGCATCGCCAGCCTCCACGACCTCGGCTGCCGCCTGTTCGTCGAGATCGGCCCGCATCCGGTGCTGCTGGCCACCGGCAGGCGCTGCCTGCCGGACGACGGCAACTCGGCCTGGCTGCCGTCGCTGCGCAAGAACCACGGCGACTGGCAGCAACTGCTCGACAGCCTGGCCGGACTGTACACGCACGGCTGCACGGCGGACTGGGCGGCGGTGGACCACGGCGTCGCGGGCCGCCGGGTCGTGCTGCCCACCTATCCCTTCCAGCGCCAGCGCTACTGGGCAGCACCGCAACCAGTGGCCTTCAACGAGGGGAGCCGGCAGCTGACAGCGGGAATCCCGGCACTGCAACCCGCGCCGGCACCCGACAACGACAACGTGGCGGACTGGCTGTACCAGGTGCAGTGGCGGCCCCAGCCGGCCGCGCCCGGCGCGGAGCCCCAGCGGCTGACCGGGCACTGGATCATCCTCGCCGACCGCGGTGACACCGGCCGCAGCCTCGCGCGGCTGCTGGACGAGCGCGGCGCGACCACCGAGCTGATCAGCGCCCAGTCCTGCGACCAGCACCAGGACACGCCGCTGGCGGTCCCGCCCGGTTGCCGGGGCGTCATCCACCTGTGGGGCCTGGACGCCGGCGCGGCCGGCCCGGACGTCACCGCCGCATCCCTGCGCCAGGATCAGGCACGCCACTGCGGCGGAGCCCTGCGGGCGGTCAAGGCGCTCGCCGCCACCGCACCCTCGCCGCGGCTGTGGATCGCGACCCGCGGCGCTCAGCCGGTCCGGCCGGGCAGCGAGCCCGTGGCGATCGCCCAGTCGCCGCTCTGGGGGCTGGGCCGGGTGCTGGCGCTGGAGCAGCCGCAGCTGTGGGGCGGCCTCATCGACTTGGACCCGCGGGCAACGGGTGACCCGGCGGGCCAGGACGATGCGGAGCGCCTGGCGGAAGTCATCTGCGCCCGGCTCACGGCACAGGGCGGCGAGGACCAGATCGCCTGGCGGGACGGCGTCCGCTACGTTCCCCGGCTCACCCGTGACGGCCAGAACGCGCCCGGGCCGGCGATGCCGCGGGCCGACGTCACCTATGCGGTCACCGGCGGGCTCGGTGCGGCAGGCAGTGCCGTCGCATCCTGGATGGCGCGGCGCGGCGCCCGGCACATCGCCCTCATCGGGCGCACCGCCACGCCGGACGCGCCGGCCGTCGCGGCGCTGGCCCGCGACGGCGTGCAGGTGCTGGCCATCGCGGCCGATGTCGCCGACGCCGGGCAGGCAGCCCGCGCGCTGGATCAGATCAAGGCCGCCATGCCGCCGCTGCACGGGATCGTGCACGCCGCCGGCGTGGTCGACGACGGCCTGCTGCCCGGCCAGGACTGGGCCAGGTTCGAGCGGGTCCTGTCGCCCAAGGTGGCAGGCGCGTGGAACATGCACGCGCTCACCCGGGACCTGCCGCTTGACTTCTTCGTGCTGTTCTCCTCGGCGGCCGCGCTGCTCGGGTCGCCGGGCCAGGCCAGTTATGCCGCCGGCAACGCCTTCCTCGACGCTCTCGCCCACTGGCGGCGGAGCCAGGGACTGCCCGGCCTGGCCGTCGACTGGGGTCCCTGGGACATCGGAATGGCCGCCCGGGCAGGCGCCGCGGCACAGCGGCGCTGGGCACGAACGGGCCTGCGCCTGCTGTCTTGCGGTCAGGCGACACAGGCGCTGGGATCGCTGCTCGCAGGTGCCGGGCAGGTCGCCGTGCTGCCGGCCGACTGGACGGCGCTCGGCGCCGCGCTCACCGCCGACGGCGTGCCCGCACCCAGCGGGCTTCTGTCCGAGCTGGCCGGCGCGGCCGCCCCGCGGGCAGCGGGCGCACCCAGCCGACCCGCCTCCGGGCTCAGCCGCTACCTCGCGCTGCCGGGCGGGCAGCGGACCGGGTTCGTGCGCGACCACCTGCGCCGGAGCACCGCCGCCGTCCTCGGCCTGGCCGACGGCGACCTGCCGGCCGATACCAGCCTGACCGGCCTCGGGATGGACTCCTTGATGGCCGTCGAGGTGGCCCAGTCCATCACCCGGGACTTCCAGCTTCCGCTGTACCCCAGGGAAGTCTACGAGCACCCGACCCTCGACGGGCTGGCCGCCTATCTCAACGCCGAGCTCAGCGCCGCCCACGCGGAGCGGGCGCCCGCAGCAACGCGGCGGCCCGCCGTCAGCCAGCCCGCGGGCGCCCGGCCGACGGTCAGCCGGCGGACCGGGTCTGCCCCGCAGCGGCCGGGATCTGGCATCGTGTTCCTGCTGTCCGCTCCCCGGTCCGGCTCCACGCTGCTGCGTGTCATGCTGGCCGGCCATCCCGGGCTCTTCTGCCCGCCGGAACTGCACCTGCTGCCGTTCCACACCCTCGCCGAGCAGCGCCAGCAACTCGGTGCCAGCTACCTGCACGAAGGGCTGCAGCGGGCACTCATGGAACTGCGCGGCATGGACGCCGCGGCGAGCGGAGCCCTGCTGGACAGCTGGACTGCCGAACACCGGCCCGTACACGAGGTTTACGCGGAACTGCGGCGCCTGGCGGCACCGCGGCTCCTGGTCGACAAGTCGCCGACCTACGCGGCCAGCGACGCGACGCTGCGGCGGGCAGAAGAGCTTTTCCCCGGCGCGCGGTACCTGTGCCTGGTGCGGCACCCGTACGCGGTGATCGAGTCATTCACCCGCACCCGCATGCACCGGCTCATCGGCGCGGGCAGCGACGATCCGTACCTGGTGGCCGAGCAGGCATGGCTGCGGACGAACCAGAACATGCTCGACTTCCTGCGCCGGATCGAGCCGGAACGGCAGCATCTCGTCAGGTACGAGGACCTGGTCTCCAGCCCAGCGGAGGAGGCCGAGCGGATCTGTGCCTTCCTCGGCCTGCCGCCCGATTCCGCCGTGCTGCGGCCTTACGACGGCGAGCGCATGACAGACGGAGTGCACAGCCAGTCGCTGGCCATCGGCGACCCGAATTTCCTGCGCCACGACAAGATCGAGGCCGGCCTGGCGGACACGTGGAAAACCATCACGCTGCCGCACCCGCTGACGCAGGCTTCCCGGCAGGCCGCCGCCGACCTCGGCTATCCCCTGCCGGCTCCCGCCGACAGCGCACCCGCGGAAAACGCCCCCGCGACCCCGCTCGCCTCCGCCAGCGACGCCATGACCGCGCGCGAGCAGGCCGTGCCGGTCCGCGGCCTGCAGCTGTCCGTCAGTGCCTGGGGTCCGCCGGAGGGGCCGCCGGTCGCCTGCCTGCACGGCATCCTGGACCAGGGCATGGCCTGGGAACAGGTCGCCGTGCCGCTCGCCCGGGACGGCTACCAGGTCATCGCTCCCGACCAGCGCGGCCACGGACGCTCATCGCACGCCATGGCCGGCGGCTACCGCCTGCTCGACTACACGGCCGACCTTGACTCGCTGCTGACCAGCCTGGGGACCGAGGCCGCCCCGTTCGCCAGGCCCGTCGTGCTGGTCGGGCACTCGATGGGCGCCTCAGTTGCGGCCGCCTTCGCGAGCCTGCGCCCGGACCGCGTCGGCGCGCTGGTGCTAGTCGAGGGGCTCATGCCCGGTGACCCGTCGGATGAGGAGTTCACTGACACCCTCGAAACCAGCCTGCAGTACCTCACCGCTCCCCCCGCGCACGCCGTGCTGCCCAGCGCCGAGGCTGCGGCCAGGCGGCTGCACCAGGCCATGCCGTCGCTGACACAAGCCCGGGCCCGCCAGCTCGCGGAGCGCATCACGCGGCCTCAGGACGACGGGGTCTGCTGGACGTGGGACCCGGCGCTGCTGACCCGCACCGATCTCAGCTACGACACGCTGTCATTCTCCCAGGGCCGTTACCGGGCGCTGCTGGCCAGGATCAAGGCCCCGGTCACGCTGGTCTACGGCAGCCCGGACAACCCGGACCTGGCCCGGATGCGGGCGGCCCTGCCCGATGCGGCCGTGCACGTGCTGCCCGGCGGCCACAACCTGCATGTCGACAATCCGGGCGCACTGGCCCACGTCATAGCGCACAGCGCCGCGGCCGCCGGGATCACCACGGACGCTGGCGGCGGAAGGAAACCATGATGGAACACGCCACAGGCAGCCCGCTGGTAGCAGTCGCCGAGGCCGCGCTAGCCCCGCTGTCGTTCGTCGGCTACCGGGCGGCCCGCTCCGTCGTGCAGCGGCTGGTCCGGCGGCATGACCGCACCCACCCGGCCCAGGCCAGCGTGTGGCGGATGCTTGACGCGGAGGCGCTGAAGCCGCTCAACCTGCTGGCCCTGATGACCTCCGCGCCACGGTGGAACACCCACGCCCTCATCGCCCTGGCGGGCCCCCTGCCCGTGCGCAGCACGGTGCACGTCCACGCCGCCACGGCGGCCAGGTCGGCGCCCTCGTGGACGGTCGTGGTGCACGCCGAGCCGTCGCACCGCATCGTGGCAAGCCTCGGCCCGGCCGGTGACACCGACGCGGACGGCTGGCAGGCACTCGAACTCCCGCCGGGAAACTACCGGCTGGCGCTGCGCTACTACCAGTGGTTCCCGGCGGCCGAACTGCCCGCGATCGAAGTGGACGGCTCGCCGACGGTGGCCCCGCTGGCCGTCCCGGACGACGCCAACAGCTTCTACCAGGCCCTGGCGGGCCGGAAGGGCCTGCTCTACCTGGGCATGCACTCCTACGTCTGCACGCTCCTGCGCTACCGCCGGTGGTTCCCCCGCTCGTTCGTGGAACGCGAGTACCTCCCGGCGGGCAACCCGCGGACCGCGTTCCGCTACGGCTTCGTGCCGGCGGGCAGCCAGATGGACATCGAGCTCGATCCGGCTCTGCTGCAGACGAGCGACGTGTACTTCACCGCCTACAACCGGGCCAGCTTCCCGGTGGCCTGGTACCCGCTGACCGAGACCGCGCACAGGACCCGCGTCTTTGCCGAGGACGGCACCTATCTCATCCGCATTCACGCCAGGCCAGCCTGTGAGCAGCCCGGCCAGCTTCAGCACGCGGCGCAAGCGGCTGAGGCGGTGCTCGTCCAGGCCGGGCCTCACCGGCCGGGGTGAGGTTCCCGCCGTGCCGGGGGATCCCAGGCACGGCGGCCGAGCAGGCGCAGTGCGGCGGGTACGAGCAGGCGGCGGGTGACCGCCGCGTCAAGGAGAACGACCACGGCGAGAGCGAAGCCCAGTTCCTTAAGCTCGAAAACGCGGGCGAGCAGGAAGCTGGCGAAGACGATGACCATGATGGTGGCCGCGGAAAGGATCACCGGGCCGCTGCGCCGCAGGCCCGCGGCGATCGCACCGGCCGCGTCGTGTCCTCGCTCCCATTCCTCCCTGACTCGGCTGATCAGGAACACCTGGTAGTCGGTAGACAGCCCGACCAGGACGGCGAACAGCAGCAGCGGCAGCCAGTCCTGGATGAACCCCGGTGAGGTGAAGCCGAGGACGGACTGCCCGGCCCC